>NZ_JBIWDH010000030.1:0-59222 GCF_044761885.1 Lysinibacillus sp. NPDC097231
TTTTGGCTACCGAAATGATGCCCATCTTTTCCTCCGTTTACGTTTGGAAACAGGTCATTGATTTTGTCATCCCCAGATTTTGGTGATGAGCCAAATATGTATATCAAAAATCTGGAGTGGCATTCAGATCAGCTACATTAATGGGGAATATATCGGTTGGGAATATCCATTCTTATCGAGAGCTTGAGTTTATGTACCAGCTTGCAAACGCAGGAGATGATGTGAAGTTCTACTATGCAGTTCGAGTAAACGTTGTTCCTGATGATTTAACGGCAGAAGAAATTATTTTTGCAGGTGAGCATGCTGACCAAATTGCTGCAGGACAAGCTGTTCCTGGCATTGCAAACGGTATTTCGGTTGCAGGCACTGGAGTACCTGAAAATTCATCGGATAACTCCCAAAGATCAATATTAACAACAAAGTCTACTAATGCGAATAAAGTATTTATGGAAGGAGACCGTATTTACTTTGCTACAGTCGATAAGTACGGTAATATTTCCCAAGGTGTGCTAGATACAGATGACCAGCAGAAATATATTAAAATTGTAAGAAAGCCTTAAATAGAGTGTAAGATATTCATAAAAGCACCAGTTCTTTTTATAGGACTGGTGTTTTTACATGCATTAACGGGTAGTAGATTTTCTGTACAAAAAGTGAAGTTGATAAAAGACTTCCAACTCAAAATTTAGCGAAAGTAAGAAACCACCTCTTTTCGATAAATATTCAATTTCTAACATAGCCAGGAATAAGACAGTTGCTAAACTAAAATTTGAAAATAATTTTAACTTAATGTATAAACCAAGATCTCTAGAAATACAAACAGCGTATAAAGATTTAATAGAATAGTTAAATAATGGAATATTTTGGAATTACAGAATTTATATATAGGAAAGAATGCGAAAGTCCTGAGGATATGATATTTCTAGTTTTTATTTTAAAATGGGAGAGTTTTTAGCTTTACTATATAGTTTTTCAGGAGGAAGATAATGTTATTGGATCCGGGTTTAGAACCTCTAATCTTATCATTAGGTCTTTTTATTATATCTATTACGTTTAATAGTGTGACTCTTTATTGAGTTAAGACGATAAGTGATTTTTAAAGAATTATTTAAAAGCATTATGATGTACTTATTAAAATTTTTTTCTTAATTTAATATAATATGTCATCGTTAATACTATATTGTTTTATTGAAATATTTTCAGTTTATCAGGGAAGTATATTTTCAATATAGTACCAATGTTTTCCTGAGAATCTACACCTATTTGTAACCCTAATTTTTGGGACAAAATTTTACAAATATACAAACCCATTCCGGTTGATTTAACATAGTTCCTTCCGTTAGTTCCTGTGAATCCTCGATTGAAAATTCTTTCAATATCAGCTGCTGCTATCCCTATACCGTTGTCTGATATTAACAATAAAGTACCGTTCTCGAGCTTCTTTGCAATAAAAGATATTTTTAGTGAACTATGTCGATACTTAATAGCATTATCTATTAACTGTTTTAAGATAAAAACGATCCACTTTGAATCAGATGTGACTTTCAAATCAAGGTTATCCTTATGTATGTTACCATTAGCACGAATAATACTTAGTGATAGTGATTTAATGGCTAAATCAACAACGGTTTCTAGAGTAAATGTTTCAATTCTATAATCCTGATTTAAAGTACTACTTCTTGCATAATATAAAGTTTGTTCAACATAACCTTCAATCTTTAATATTTCTTCTTGTATAAGGATATTTTCAGTCGTTTTATGATTGCTTAAAATTAACTTTAGAGCAGTAATAGGTGTTTTTATTTCATGCACCCATAATTCAATATAATCGTTATAATCACGTTGAGAATTTTTTAGTGAAAAAATACAATCGTTCATGTCTTTTGTTGCTTCTTTCAGGATGTTGTAGAATAGTTTTCCTGAGAAAAAGGGGGGTTCTTCTACAATATCTGCAATATATGTTTTTTCTTTTATTTGTTTTGAAATATTTTTTATCTCATCATAATATTTTTTTAATTGATAGTATTCAATACCTAATGGTATGAAGAAGAAAAAAAGGGAAATTAAATTAATTACTATTACTAAACTTCCATTTTCATTATACAAGTAGAAAATACAAGAAATGATAAGCAATGAAAGAAGGTGAAATAGTATTGATAACTGTTTTTCCTTTAGGAATTCGATTAAATTCATAATTGATAACCTTGTCCTCTCTTAGTTAGTAAGTACCTTTTCAAACCAATGGATTCCAATTTGCGTCTTAACCTCGAAATATTAACATTTAAAGTGTTTTCATCAACGAAATCACCATTCTGCCAAAGTTCATTCATTAATTCATCTCTAGAAACAACATTACCTTTATTCAACATTAGAAGACGAAGAATACATAATTCGTTCTTCGTAAGTTCTATTTCTACTTCGTTATAAATTGCCTTGCTTTTTAAAACTTCCAGAGTCAAATCTTTATACGTAAGAAGAATGCTTTTGGAAATTTCATATGTTCTTTTTAAAACAGATTGAATATGGGCCAAAAGAATTTGTAAATCATAGGGCTTTGTAATAAAGTCATCTGCACCTATTTGAAGACTTAATAGTTCATCGAAGGAAGTATCGCGGCTAGTCACTATAATAATGGGAACTGATGACGACTTACGAATCTCTCGACATACTTGGAAACCGTCTTTAAAAGGAAGGTTGAG
Organism: Lysinibacillus sp. NPDC097231; assembly: GCF_044761885.1. NCBI lineage: Bacteria > Bacillati > Bacillota > Bacilli > Caryophanales > Bacillaceae > Lysinibacillus > Lysinibacillus sp. NPDC097231. Next base: position 2,700 of record NZ_JBIWDH010000030.1, read on the forward strand.
GTCTAAAAGTATTAAATGAGGCATGCTTTTCAATGCATCTTCTTCGATGCTTGTAAAATCTTCACTGCTTATGCACTGATATCCATATCTAGATAGGAAATCAAAAAGTTCCTTTCTGATAATGGGATCATCTTCGATTATGAATATTTTCATCATACATTCTCCTCAGTAAAAATTCATTCTTCATGTTAATGATAACTCAATAACTGAATGTAATGCTATAAAATTACCCAATTAGGGGATATTATAGTGTGATATCAGAAAACTTACAAAACGGTAATAAAATGATATAAAGACCGATATTTCATAAATTTGTTTAATGTTAATCTAATAGTAAGTGATGGATAGGTAGTCCATAAAAGGGGGAGTTGGAGATAAGTGAATACAATATTAAGAGTTGAAAATATTGAAAAAGTATATGGGAATAAAGGAAATGTGACACATGCATTAAAAAATATTTCATTTGAGGTGCAAAAAGGTGATTTTATTGCCATCATGGGGCCAAGTGGAAGTGGCAAGTCGACCTTGCTTAATTGTATTTCAACCATAGATACTACAACAGCAGGTCATGTATATATAGATGGTGAAGATATTACAAAATTAAAGGGCAATAAATTATCAAAATTCAGAAGTGAAAAATTGGGGTTTGTTTTTCAGGAATATAATTTACTTGATACATTAACTGCATTTGAAAATGTGTCTTTGGCGTTATCTATAATCAATTATCCAGTAAGTAAAATTGAGTCCGAAGTCGATAGAATTGCCGCTGCATTAGATATAAAAGAAGTATTATACAAGTATCCATATCAAATGTCAGGAGGGCAACAACAACGAATTGCAGCAGCTAGAGCAATTGTAACTAGGCCTACTTTGTTATTAGCAGATGAGCCGACGGGAGCTCTTGATAGTAAGTCTGCAAAAATGTTATTAAAAAATTTAGAAATTTTAAATCAACAACAGGAAGCTACTACTTTAATGGTTACTCATGATGCTTATAATGCTAGTTTTTGTAGAAGAATTATTTTTCTAAAGGATGGTCAAATTTTTAATGAACTCATAAGAGGAAACGATGATCGTAGAACTTTCTTTAATCGGATTATGGAGGTTGTCGCACTGCTAGGAGGAAATATCAATGATGAATTTTAAATTGATATATAAAAATGTGCGCAGAAGTATTAAAGATTATGTTATTTATTTTCTGACTCTTGCTTTAGGTGTTAGCTTATTCTATGCTTTTAATTCAGTTTCATCTCAACCTGCTTTAAATGATTTAAATTATTCAATGGAGGTTTTTGGTGATGCGCTAGTTTTATATATAGGACTATTAACGAAATTTATTGCCATTATTTTTGCTTTCCTTATTATATATGCAAATCAATTTATAATGAAGCGAAGAAAAAAAGAGATGGGTGTCTATATGACATTGGGGATGAGCAAATGGCGGATATCCTCCATTTTTGTGGGTGAGACCTTTTTAGTAGGCTTATTTGCTTTAATTATTGGTCTTTGGCTAGGATTTTTAATGTCACAAGTAATTTCAATACTAGCTTTAAAAATGTTTGTAGGAAATGCTGTTGGATATAAACTATTGTTATCTATAGAAGCTATAAAAGAAACAATATTAAGCTTTTCTATTATTTTCATTATAGTGGCGCTCTTTAACACACGTAATATTATGAATATTAAACTTATCGATTTATTAATTGCAAATCGGAAAAATCAAGAATTAAAAGTACATAACAAATGGGTAACAGGTATTCTTTTCTTATTGGCGATTATTTCTATATTTTTTGGAGTGTTATTGTTATTTAAGTATGGGCTTGATAAGGATTGTCTAACGGGAATAGTATCCCTTCTTGGTGTAGGTATTGTTTTGTTTTATTATACAATTTCTGGCGTGATGATACTTTTAGTCAAAAAAAATAAGAAATTGTATTTTAGAGAGTTAAATTCATTTTTATTTCGACAATTTGGTAGTAAAATGCAAATAAATTTTCTCGTGATGAGTATCTTATGCGCATTACTGACTGCTTCACTTGTCGTACTAGGAACAGGATTTAGTGTTACGAGTTCAATGAATAAACAAGTTACCTCGGCAACTCCATTTGATCTTACAATTGCTCAACCGTATGACGATAACATAGGTATTCTAGAAAGAGCGGAACAAGATGGCATTCCACTTAAAGAAAATCTTAATGATTACGCTGAAATAATGTTATACAATACCGGTTTAACATACGGAGATTTGTTTAAAGGGCAGCAAATAGAACTATCTGACTTAGAACAAGAAATACTTATGTCGCAAGTTACTTTTATAACTGAAACAGATTACAATCAACAACTGGAATTATTAGGGGAAAGGCAGATTCAATTAGAGGAAAACAATTACATTATTAATGCAAGCTATGAACGTTTTATAAAGTATATACAGTATTTCCTCAACAATGTGGGGAAAGTTTCGATAGGAGACAATGAACTAATTCCTGCAGACAAAAATGTATTTGATAATATTATTTACTTAACAAATTCGACAATGGCAAATGATGTAGGGACAATAGTTGTACCAGATGAAATGGGCAGTTTAATGAATTCAGATAGTTTTTTACTAAATGGTATATTTTCCTCGCAAGAAATTGAGGGAAAGGTCTATAAAGTAATGAATAATAAATGGATTGAGAAATCTTTGGATGGAAGCATATATTATGTAACTAAAAGTGTGATACAAGACACATATTTCGGAGTATTTGGTGTAGTAGCTTTCATTTGCAGTTACCTAGGAATAATATTAATGATTGTCACCTTATCAATACTAGCATTACAACAACTAACAGAAACACAAGATAACAAGGAAAGATATATGACGTTATCAAAAATTGGTGCAGATAAAAAAATGATTAACAGGTTGTTATATAGACAAATTGGGTTTTATTTTATTTCACCTTTAATTTTGGCTAGTATATTATCAATATTTACTACTAAAGTCGTGTTGGAGAAATTAGAACCATTTTTTGAAATCTCAATTAAACAAAATATGTTTGTCAGCTTTGGAATTATACTATTACTTTATGCAATATATTTTATTGCGACTTATCAAAGTGCAAAACAAGTAATCGTAGACGGGAGACTTAAATAATGAAGGAGAAGATGAAATGACTGAATTATTAAGAAGTTTAGGATTATCAGAAGGGATTGCTGAAACTATAAAATGGTGGATACCATATCTAAGTTTTATAATGATAATTATTATCTTTACAGTCTTAATTAGAGTTATTCGTAAAAAGAAAAAAAGCTGAGAATGTAATGTTACGATAAAGTACACACGATTTATATAACCATATAGTACCCAGTCTATATTGGATACTATAGTAAGACGTCTCAAAAGTCCTTTGAGGCGTCCTCCTTTTTATAAAACATCCGATTAGATAGAGAAACGCTATTTTATTGAATACCTAATGTTTAATAAACGCAAACTTCATAGAAAAAAGAGGGATTTTTAATACAGCCCCTCTATCATACCCAACCAAACGCTCGAGCAATTGTCGCTGTTAGCCAAGTCACGCCAATAGCAATAACAGTTGGAATTAAAAACGACATAAATGTCCATTTCTTACTCTTTGTTTCCTTATAAATATTGACTAAAGTTGTTCCACAAGGGAAGTGTAGCAGAGAGAACAACATCATATTTAAAGCTGTTAGCCAAGTCCAGCCGTGGTCAATAAACACTTGCTTTAGCTTCGATAAATCTTCAATTTCTAACATAGCTCCTTGCGATAAATACGCCATAATCAGGATAGGAATAACAATTTCATTGGCTGGTAGCCCAAGAATAAAGGCAGCCATAATAAAGCCATCCATTCCAAGAGCCTGACCAAACGGTTCTAAAAAGTTTACAAAGTGCATGAGGATACTCGTATCGCCAATGTAAATATTGGCGAATACCCAAGTTAAAATTGAGGCTGGTGCTGCAACGATCACGGCTCTTTTTAATACATTCCATGCTTTATCAACACTTGCTCTGAAAATCGTATTCCAGAACTTTGGTCTTCGGAATGGTGGAAGCTCTAATGTGTAGTGAGTAGGGACACCCTTTAAAGCTGTTTTAGAAAGAACCCAGGAAACAGATAATGTCACAATGACGCCCAACAGGACAAATCCCATTAAAATGGCCGCTGTTACAAATGTACCTGTTGCACCTGAAAAACCAGTTACCATAAATAATGATGCTAATAAAATAAGTGTTGGCCATCTCCCGTTGCAGGGAACAAAGTTGTTCGTTAAGATAGCTAGCATTCTTTCGCGAGGAGATTCTATAATTCTCGTTGATAGAATAGCAGCAGCATTACAGCCAAAGCCCATCGCCATTGTTAACGATTGCTTCCCGTGACCACCTGCTCGTTTAAATAAGCGGTCCATGTTAAATGCGACGCGTGGTAGATAACCGTAGTTCTCTAGTAAAGCGAAAATCGGGAAGAAGATAGCCATTGGCGGTAACATAACACTAATAACCCAACCTGTACCTCTAAAAAGCCCAAGCACTAAAATACCATGTAGCCATTCTGGTGCGTGTATTGCTTCAAAAAGAATTGTTAGCTTACCTTCTAGATAGCCAAATAAGCTTGCTATCATATCTGATGGTACATTTGCGCCAGCAATAGTAATGTAAAAGACAGCCCCAAGCAAGAGAAGCATAATAGGGAATCCCCACAGGCGGGACGTGAAAATGTCATCTAATTTATCGGATCTGTACATTGCAGAGTTCTGCGATACTACTTTTTTACATAAAGATTTGCTTTTAGTATAAATATCGCTAACGATTTCATCTCGAATATCCTCATTCGAAACTTCTTTTACTTCAGCTAAAATGTCCTTTAATAAACTATGATTTAACACTGACTGGGACCCCATTTGTTATCACCTCGCGCTGTCTATTATTGTTATGATTTTGCAGTTTTAAGATCAATTCCTCATCACCGTCAAGTAAGCGAAGGGCAACCCATCTCGATGGATAGTCATCATTAAAATATCCTTTTAATTTCGGTTCTATCTTCGTAATGGCTTCCTCAATGTCTTTCGAATATGTCATACGATATGGAGTCGTAATAATCTGCCCGTTCACTAATTGACTTAATGTGTCCAGCAATTGATTAATCCCTTTTTTATTTCTTGCTGAAATTTTGACGACAGGGACACCTAACTCACGAGCCAACTTTTTTTCATCAATTCGGATACCCTTTTTTTCAGCTTCATCAATTAAATTGATACAGATAATAACATTATTAGTCATTTCTAATACTTGCAGTGCAAGATTTAAATTTCTTTCCAATGATGTTGCGTCAAGTACAACAATGGTTGCATCTGGTTGGTCAAAGATAATATAATCCCTTGCAACTTCTTCATCTGCTGAATTGGAAAATAGAGAATAGGTACCAGGTAAATCCACGAGTACATATTGTTCACCATTATGCTCAAAAGATCCTTCGGCATGAACAACCGTTTTTCCCGGCCAGTTCCCCGTATGCTGCTTTAATCCTGTTAATGTATTAAATAATGTGCTTTTACCAGTGTTTGGATTTCCTGCTAAGGCTATTTTATTTACTCTCACTTTGTATTCCCCCTCACAATTTCGCCCCAAATTTTAGAGCTTTCATCATTTCGCAATGCAATGGTCGTATTGCTTACTCGATAAGCAACAGGATCTCCTAAAGGACTTTTACGAAGAACAGAGATTTCTGCTCCTTTCACAAAGCCTAAATCTAGTAATCTTCTTCTTAAAGGACCCTCAATTTTAATCTCTTTTATTAAAAAACTATCTCCAAACGAACTTTCAGAAAGTGGTTTTAATGTTTTTTTTATGTGCATTTTTTATTCCTTTCATTAATAATCTTTCCTTATAATTAAAATGTTTCTCTGAGGAAACTTTATTAAAGCATATGCCTTGTTTATGACGATTGTCAATGGTTTTCAGAAATTTTCAGAAATTTTTTAATAAATGCGATAAAATATGGAAATGTGTTCTTTGTGTAAAATTCGGTCATTTGGACCAAAGAATGTTGTAAGAAGGGAAAAATCTTGTAGGGTAAAGTTGTCGATGTAAATGTATGAAATAGTCCGTATTATGATGTATTAATGTAAGTAGGATTTCGTTACAGGTGCCCTTAGAAACTTTATGCAATTACAGAGGATTGAGAGAAGTGGGCAGTTAAATGTACAATAAAAACCCTCTACAAGGTTGCAGAGGGTTAAGATTCTTCTCAGGGTTAATTTCTAACAATCTGGAATGTACCAGATGTAGTCGTTTGAATAAAAAGTCGATTTCCGCTTACTGTGTATTCAGCTGGCGTTCGCTTACCGCGTTCACCGATTTGGGTGATGGAGGAGTTGAATGGTAATTTCTCCATAATGATTTCCATATTCGCCTCGAAAATAACTGGTTCTTTATTTAAAGTTGCTTGGAAATTGATACGATTCCCTTTTTGAGTAATTTGAATATCCATTACACCAGAATCTTCATTAATTAGCGTACTTAGCGGTGGAATAATAACAGTCATGTTGGATTTTGTTGTTAAAACGAAACGTTCTGAGTTATTTTCAGAATCAGCAACATTAATTTTAGCTTTATAGGTATTTCCACTTTTAGTCATAGCCGTAGTTTTACCAGGTACAGCTGCCGTATCCGATAAAATTGGTGTTTTTGTTGCGTTTCCTTTAGTCGGTAGCTTATATTTTCCGTTTACATAGTCTACTAATGTCCAAACATTTGGTACAAGCTGCTGCTGAATAGGTGTTAAAGCTTCAAAAGCTGTTTTAGCTGCCTGTACATCTAGAGCAGTGGACGTTTTAGATGATAAAGCTGCAATAGCATTTTCTACTTCCTTAGCTGCTACCTTATCTTTTGCAACAAGCTGTTCAGCATCAAGTAACAACTGCTCGATTCCAAAAGGTAACGAGATGTTGTTTGAATATTTTCGTAAGACATTAAGCTCGGCTCTAGCCTCAGCTACATCTTTATGGAAGTTAATGCGAGACGAGTTTAACAATTTGATTTTATTGACCACTTTATCGGCAGAAGTATTTGGCAAGATAGAAGACGTCAATATTTTTTGCGTTTGTGCGCTCACAAAGGTTTTTTGTGCAGCATTCAATATATTATACAAATCTCTTGTTTCTAAGACATTTTGATAATAGTTAACAGAAGTAGAGTCAACAGAAGCCAATTTCTCTTCAATTTGTGCTGCAAGCTTACGATATGCGATTCTCGTCTGTTGATGATTTGACAGTGTTGCATAATTCGTCACGTATTGTTTTTCGGTTTCCGTCAATGCATTGTAGGCTTTAAGGGCTGCTTCTAAAGATGTTTGGAATGAAGCGGCTGTATTATTAATATTTGAAATAAGCTGAACAACATTCGCGACATTCGAGTTGTAAGTGTTCGCAACATTGTATATGTAAGCAGTATTTACATGTCCCGTGATATCAGCTGCTGATGCCGATGTAGTAGGCGCACTATAAATAAGCGAAGGAACAGCAACTAGTGCGAGTAATGCTAGTCTATTTTTGTTTTTCATAGTATGGGAAAACCTCCTATTGGAAAAGTTTGATGACGAATCATAGGGATTAATATCTTAAAATGAAATTTTTGTGCAGAAAATGCCAAATGACCTGTCTGAACGAGAATCTATCCCAAGATATGGTGATAAACCAATTTTATCATAGCTTAGGATTTTTTTATGTATATTTTGGGTGAATAGGTAGATAGGGTGTATGATTTTTTATCGATTGTGTGTCTTATGTACTTAAAGTGTAAAAAAACTAGCGGAAATTTAGTGATATAAACAGGTAATGTGTTGGCGAAGGAACAACGACATGCCTGTTTTTTTATTGCTTAAATTGAGTTCGTTTATGAATATTGCTGCAGTTGCAATGAAAGCTCCTCTGACAAATTATTGTTGTAAAGGTTTTGTATATGTCGATTTTCTATAGTTAAGTATGAGGGAATCTGTCGGAAAGACTGGAGTTCTTGTTGAAGAATTAAAGATGACGTTAACAAGAAGAGAGGATGAGTTGAAGAATTATATAAAATCCCATGAAACTTTTAAAAAGATTTAGAAGTAAGGAAGTAACAAAAGTGGTGAAACATTTTCACTAGATAAGGAATGCGTGCCTGCCTTGATTGATCAGACATACTACTGATAATCAGGCTACCCTTTAGAACTAAAAGTAGAAAGAAATTATTTTGAATGGTAAAGCTTATGGCGATTAATATGACGCTTTGAAAATGTAAAGATGTTCATATTTGGAGTAAGTAATTAAAAGAACAAGGTTGAAGGGAACCAGCAAATCGTTTTTCTTCGTCAAATGGATCACGCGCTAAAGTTAGAAGAAGTCGATAATTTCTCAATAAGAAAGTGGAATCACCTTATAAACGGGAAGAAATCTGTGAGTATGGAATTTCTATATGCTTTCGTTAGAAGGAGTGAACAAAGATGAAATTAAAATTTCAAAGAATGATATCTTTTTTTGTGGCAGTCGTTTTGATATTAACGATGATACCCTATCATCCTTTAGAAGTAAGAGCAGCGGATGCGCCAACACTTAATCTTGGTACCCCTGTTAAATTATCTGAAAAAGTCTATCAACTATCAGATGCTGAATTTGATAAATCAGGTGTCGTTAATGAAGTGGGCGGTTACTTTACCGTATCCGTAAATAATGGAGTAACAGCTGTTGGATCTCTTCCGAGCGGTATTACTGAGTTGACTAACGGCATAACAATTAGTGGTGTAGTTACAGATGAATCTACAGAAACCAATAGAGTATTTAATTTTTCAAGTGGAACCACTTATGAAAACATTCAAAATGTGATTCAAAATATGGTATTTACAAGTGATTTAGGAGTGACTCAACATGTTACAGTAACTGTAGTGCCAGGCGCACCATTGGAAAATGGAAAAACATCTATACGTACCTACAATGGACGTCATTTCGTATATGTGGAAAGATTGACTACAATGACTTTTAAAGATGCTGTAGAGATTGCAACGAGTAATAACGGTCATCTCGTAGAGCCTGCGAAAGATAAACCTGCGGAAATGTTAGATATCACCAAATTGTTTAAAGAATTTGCTACAAGCCCGTATAAAGACAACTGGAATTTTATTAGCTTTATAGGAGCGACTAAAACAACAGCACAAAATTGGGACAGTCCTAAAGGTACCAATACAAAGTATATATCAAACGGCGAGCTAACAGGTCTTGAGTCGACAAGCAACTATGTGTCTAATGGAGGCTATTCACATCTTACACTTCTATTAGACGAAATTAATAACAAAATAGGTTATTTAGGCGTTGAGAATACACATGGTGGCTCTAGTTCGTATAAAGATCCGGGGGTTATTGTCGAGTATAATTCAGGGGCCATTGAAATCATCACTGCTACTAAAGATTTAATACTTGTTGATAAAACAGCACTTAGCAATAAAATCACAGAAGTAGAAGATTTAACAAAAACAGACTACACGCCAAACAGCTGGACAGCATTACAAAACGAATTAGAAGCAGCGCTGGCTGTTTTCGATAACCCAAATGCCGAACAAGCAGAAGTTGATGCAGCATTAACGGCTTTAAATAATGCTAGACAAGCATTGCAACCATTTGAAGTAAAAACACCAGGCGGAATTGATTCAAATAAACTATCTTTATGGGTAAAAGCAGACAGTACAGCTACTGATGAAAATGTAACCGCATGGAAAGATGAAACAAATTCTAATCAATTTACAGCACAAGGAACACCAAAAATAGCACCTTCCAGCGTTAACTTTAATCCTTCTGTAACATTTGATGGTTACAGCTATTTTGAGGGTAAAACAAGCATCAAAATGGCAGAGGCATTTACTGTTGCAATGTGGAACGGGAATAAAAATGGTCCAACTGCGCAGAACACGAAAGGCACAATTATTTCAAGCATTGAAAGAAAAGTACCAGGGGATAATGCAATGTACTTTTTCTGGAACAAGAGCGATGAAAATAAGTTGTATGCAGGGGCATCACCATATAATTTAGTTCCTTCTCCAGTAGACAATGTCTATAATTTATGGAATGCTGCGCAAAGTGTCTATGAAAAGGATGGCGGCAGTATCGGCGGAACAGTGGGTAATAATCCAACCTTTACTGGGACTCCGCAAATTGGTAAGAGGAACAACTTTACGGGAGATACTGGTGTAGCTAACATTAACGGTAATATTGCTGAAATTATTACTTTAAATGGAAAAGCAGATGCTACTGAACGAAGCAAGGTAGATAGTTATTTAGCATTGAAGTATGGTATTACACTGAATAATGGTGCGAGCAATTACGTGGACACTAACAACAGCACAGTATGGACGATAGATACTACTTATAAAAACAATATAGCAGGTATTGCTCGTGATGATGCAGAAGGCTTATATCAAAAGCAAAGTCATAGTATCAATGCAGAAACACAGGTAGTGATTGGACTAGACACACTGGTCGATACGAATGCAGCGAATAACGGTACACTAACAGATAGGCAATACTTAGTCTGGGGCGACAATAACGCAACGTTAAAATTTACGAAGCAAATTGGCACTACAGATAAGAACCATAGTGAACGCATTTGGAAAGTGCAAAATACGGGTGACGTTGGCGAAGTAAATATTGCAATTCCTAAAAATACAGTTCCAATTAATCCAACTTTATTAGTTGGGGATAGCGATACTGACTTAACTAATGCTACACCATATACAATGGCAGAGGCCACATTTGCAGGTGATACGTATTATGTGGCAAAAGTATCGTTAACAAATGGACAATTCTTCACGTTTGCAGCGGATGTACCTGTACCACAAAGTGTAAAAGTAGAAGAAATCACAACAAATCAAAATCAAATTGTTGTTACCTTTGACAAAGCTGTTGAGTTAACAGCATCAAAAACAGCTGGATTTACTGTTACAGTTGAGGGTATACCTGTAACACTTACTGATGCAGATTTTAAAGTTGACCCAGCAGATTCTACAAAATTACTGATTACGTTACCATCAGGAATAGACATTACTGGTAAATCCGTAAAAGTCGAGTATAACGGACAAGGCAACTTAACGGGTACGAATAAGGTTCCAGTGAATGCATTCGATAAAGATATAACACTTGTTGATAAAACAAAACTACAACAAAAAGTAGATGAAGAAGGAACATTAACAGAAGGAAATTACACCCCAGCAAGTTGGAGTAAATATCAAGAAGAGTTAGTGAAAGCGCAAGCTGTATTAACGAGTCCAACGGCTACACAAGAAGAAGTAGATACAGCCTTAGCAGCATTAACAGCGGCACAGGGTTCGTTAAATCCGACATCACCAGTAGTAGATAAAACAAAACTACAACAAAAGGTAGATGAAGAAGGAACATTAACAGAAGAAAACTACACCCCAGCAAGTTGGAGTAAATATCAAGAAGAGTTAGTGAAAGCGCAAGCCGTATTAACGAGTCCAATGGCTACACAAGAAGAAGTAGATACAGCCTTAGCAGCATTAACAGCAGCACAGGGTTCATTAGTTCCAACATCACCAGTAGTAGACAAAACAAAGCTACAACAAAAAGTAGATGAAGAAGGAACATTAACAGAAGGAAATTACACCCCAGCAAGTTGGAGTAAATATCAAGAAGAGTTAGTGAAAGCGCAAGCCGTATTAACGGATCCAGCTGCCACACAAGAAGAAGTAGATGAAGCCTTAGCAGCATTAACAGCGGCACAGGGTGCGTTAGTTCCAACATCACCAGTAGTAGATAAAACAAAGCTACAACAAAAAGTAGATGAAGAAGGAACACTAACAGAAGGAAACTACACTCCAGCAAGTTGGAATAAATATCAAGAAGAGTTAGTGAAAGCGCAAGCCGTATTAACGGATCCAGCTGCCACACAAGAAGAAGTAGATGAAGCCTTAGCAGCATTAACAGCGGCACAGGGTGCGTTAGTTCCAACATCACCAGTAGTAGATAAAACAAAGCTACAACAAAAAGTAGATGAAGAAGGAACACTAACAGAAGGAAACTACACTCCAGCAAGTTGGAATAAATATCAAGAAGAGTTAGTGAAAGCGCAAGCCGTATTAACGGATCCAGCTGCCACACAAGAAGAAGTAGATGAGGCATTAGCAACATTAACAGCGACTCAAAATGCACTTGTTAAGAAACCTACGGCACCAACATCAGGTCTAGGCTCACTGATTCCGTCAACAGGTGCATTAAATCCAAGCTTCTCATCAGAAGTGACAAATTATACAATGAACGTTGGTTATGCAACATCACAACTATCATTCTTGGCAACACCAAGCAATCCAGGTGCCACTGTGACGATGACAGTGAATGGACAAGTTGTGACAAATGGTCTTGTCCCACTCCAAATTGGTGCGAATACCGTGGTTATTACAGTTCAAGATGGTACAGGAGTCAAGCAATATACGATTACAGTTTATCGTGCCGCTGATAGCTCAAATGGTTCAGGGGGTGGAGGTACGTGGACCCCAGCTCCAACACCAACACCGCCAACAACGACTGAAACTGGTACAACAACAACGAAAATCCAAGTGGCATTAGAAATTGATGGCAACAACCCACTAGAAAAAACAACGGTGGAAATTGAGCGCACAAAGCATGCCAATGGTGAAATCACAGATTTCGTAGCTTTAACAGAAGTGAATGCGAGGGAAGCTGTAGAAAAAGCGAAACAAATTGGCAATAACATTGTTCGTATTGTCATTCCAGATATCAATGATGAAGTAGATAAAGTAACGGTAGAAATTCCGAAGCAATCTCTACAATTATTACGTGACAATGGTTTATCATTAGAAATTGCGACAGAGAATGGACTGATTGCAATTCCACTCAGCTCGATGGACGGCGTGAATGATAACTTCTACTTCCGCCTAGTACCTGTCAAGAAGGAAAGTGAGCGTAAGGCAATCGAAGAACGCGCTAGAGTGGAAAAGGTTGTCCGTGAGACACTTCAAAGCAATGATGTACGTGTGGTAGCTCGTCCAATGACGATTGAAACAAATATGCCAAGTCGTCCTGTACAAGTGACACTACCATTAAGAGGCGTGAAGGTGCCATCAGCGGCAGCGGAGCGTCAAGAATTCTTAAAGCAACTAGCGGTGTTTATTGAACATTCAGATGGCGAGAAAAAAGTGGTATTCCCTGAAGTCGTGACAATGGCGAACGGTGAGCTTGGTCTACGCTTCACAGTGGAGAAGTTTAGTACATTTACAATTATCCAATTCGAGAACACAACGGTTGACGGAGAACACGAAGCGTATATTAAAGGCTTCCAAGACGGCACTTTTGGTCCAGAGAAAAATGTAACACGTGCACAAGTAGCCATAATGATGGCTCGTATTTTAGGATATACAGAAGGACAAACAGTGAACAAAGCACCATTTAAGGACGTGGCAAAAGATCATAGTGTTGCAGGAGCGATTGCCTTTGTCAAAGAACAAGGCATTATGTATGGTGATGAACATGGAAACTTCCATGCAAGCCAAAATATCACGCGTGCTGAAATGGCGGCCGTGGTGGCCAACTACAAGCAGCTTTCTGTAGAGCAAGGTGGCATCACGTTTAAGGATACAAAAGGCCATTGGGCACAATGGATTATTGAAGCGAATCGCGCGGCAGGCATCATTAACGGTCTTCAGGACGGTAGCTTTGGACCAAATGCGTACCTAACTCGCGCGCAAGCCGTTGTAATGATGAACCGTATGTTTGAACGTGGTCCATTAAACGGCGTGGCAACACCAAGTTTCACAGATGTGAAAGCAACACACTGGGCATTCAAGGAAATTGAGGAAGCGGCAAAATCACATTCGTACTTTATCGACGAAAATGATAATGAGCAGCTTTTAAAATAACAAATAGCAAAGCAGGCTAGGGAAATCCTTAGCCTGCTTTTTAAATAGAGATGGATAGAACCTTCAAAGTGGCGGATAGAATCTTCGAACTGAGGGATTAGAATGTCCGAAATGAAGGAAAGATCCATCAAACTAACGGATAGAACCCTCAAACAAGGGGTAGAGTTTGTTATAATGATTCAAAGAAGAGAGTGGGGGTGTTTGATTTGCAGAAAAACTGGCAGAAGGTAGTTGTGGAAAAGTTAGCATCAGCTGTTAACCCAGCCTTTGTTATTGTTTTTGGTTCATATGCGCAGGGTTTGGCACGGGGAGATAGTGATTTAGATATTGCGTATTTTGCAGAAAAACAGCTTCCGGCTTATGAACGTTTTTTATTAGCAGGAGAGATTGCATCGTCTTGTAATGTAGATGTTGATTTGGTTGATATTAAAACTGTTGATACGGTGTTTGCAGCACAAATTTTCTCAAGCGGTATTGTCATTGATCTCCAAGATGAAAACACCTTTGTCAAAGAACGTATGAAGGCCCTATCAATGTATGTGACGTTAAATGAACAACGTGCGGAAACTCTGAAGGCAATTGAAGAAAGAGGTAGTGTCTATGGTGAATAATGACGTTGTTTTAACGAATTTCCTGAAAGAATTCTCCTTCCTCAAGCGTGTGCAGGGTGATAGCCCAACGGTAGGTGGGAGATGAATTTCAGTTTAGCGTAGCCAAAAAAGCACTTATTTGTGCTTTTTATTTCGCCCATGATATAATCAGTCTTATAAAGTATAAAGGTTGGTATATCAATGAAATTAGATAGTAATAATCATTCAGTATTCTTATTGTGTTATCATCTTGTATTGGTTGTTAAGTACAGAAGAAATGTGTTTGATGATGATATGTCAGACTATGCAAAAGACATGTTTGTACGATTATCTGAGAATTACAATATAACATTGATAGAGTGGAATCATGATGTTGACCATGTACATATCTTGTTCAAGGCACATCCTAATACTGAATTGACAAAATTCATTAATGCTTTCAAGAGTGCAAGTTCTCGACTGATAAAAAAAGACTTTCCACAAGTAAAAACTAAACTTTGGAAAGAGATGTTTTGGTCAAGAAGTTTTTGTTTACTAACTACTGGTGGCTCACCAATCGAGGTAGTAAAGGAATATATTGAAAATCAAGGTGAAAAGTGAGGTGAAATGATATGACAAAGCATAATAAAGCATATAAATTTCGTTTGTATCCAACAGAAGAACAAGCATATCTGATGCATAAAACCTTCGGGTGTGTACGCTTCGTGTATAACAAAATGTTGGCTGAACGTAAAGAAGTGTATGAGAAATATAAAGGTGATAAGGAACAGTTAAATAAACAAAAGTTTCCAACGCCAGCAAAGTACAAAGCAGAGTTTGAATGGTTAAAAGAAGTTGATTCATTAGCTTTGGCAAATGCTCAACTAAACTTGCAAACTGCCTATAAAAAATTCTTTAGTGGTCAAAATGATTTCCCAACATTCAAAAGTAAAAAAGATAGAAATTCTTATACAACGAATGTCGTAAACGGAAATATTACATTGCTAAATGGTCATATCAAATTACCAAAACTGAAAATGGTACGTATCAAACAACATAGAGAAATACCACAAAACCATATTATAAAATCATGTACGATCTCCATGACACCTACTGGTAAATACTATGTGTCCATCTTGACTGAATACGAAAAAGAAATTGTGCAAAAAGAAGTAGAAACAGTTGTTGGATTAGACTTTGCAATGGATGGATTATATGTTAGTTCAGAGGATGAGAAAGCCAATTATCCTAAGTTCTATCGTAAAATGTTAGACCAATTAGCAAAGGAACAACGAATATTATCAAGACGTACTAAAGGCTCAGAACGTTGGAACAAACAACGTATTCGTGTAGCTAAGTTACATGAGAAAATAGCGAATCAACGTAAGAACTTCCTTCATCATAAGTCTAAAGAGTTAGTTGCCAATTTCGATGTAGTAGCTATTGAAGACCTAAACATGAAAGGGATGTCCCAAGCACTAAACTTTGGAAAGAGTGTCGCTGACAATGGTTGGGGCATGTTCATTTCTTTTTTAGCTTATAAACTACAAGAGCAAGGCAAACAGCTTATGAAAATAGACAAATGGTTTCCTTCTACAAAAACATGTAGCAGTTGTGGAAGGGTGAAAGATATATCATTGTCTGAACGTGTATATTCTTGTATATGCGGTGTACATCTCGATAGAGATTATAACTCAGCTATTAATATCAAAAATGAAGCAATACGCTTATTAGCGTTGGTATAAATGACAGTAAAAAACCTTTGGAACAAGGGAGTTAGCTCGGCTGTCTTAGGACTAATTCGTTAGCTATCAAAAGTAATGACTAACCGAGAAGCCCCCACTTCAAGTAAGCTCATAAGAGCTACTAAGTGGTGGGTAGTTCACGGCCTATACAGCAGCAATATTGCTTATATAACGAAGAGACAACTGGCTATAGAGATTTATGCCTGTTGTTTTTAGTTTGTAAAAACCGATAGAATCGCCGAACTGACGGATAGAATCCTCAAAACGACGGATAGCCCTCGAAAATCGCCTTAACCTTATTTTTTAGGAATCGGGAATGAAATGGTCGTGCCTTGTCCAACCACACTTTCTATGGTTAATTCCACGCCAAATAGTTGGTTGAGACGCTGTTCGGTATTGACGAGACCCACGCTTGTTTTTTCTTTTGGATCAGTGTTATCAAAGCCAACGCCATTATCGGAAATGGTTATGTTAAAGTGTTGCTCAGTCTCTACAATGCGAATTGTCACGGTTCCGCCTCCGCGTTGAGGTAAAATGCCATGTTGGACAGCGTTTTCGTCAAGTGTCTGTATGGACAGTGGCGGGATGGATAACTCTATATTTTCAGGAATGTCCCATATTACTTGAACTCTATCACCAAAGCGTATTTGCTCGATGGCTATGTAGGAGCGAACGAGCTTTAATTCATAGTCGATTGGTACGACTAAATCGGCATTTTGGAAATCGAAGCTCATTTGTAGATAGTTACTAAAGGCTAGCAGTAACTCCTCCATTTGTGTATCATCTACACCATGCAGAGATATAATCGAGCTAAGTGTATTAAAGAAAAAGTGAGGCTGAATTTGTGCTTGTAGCCATGCTGCCTCGATGCGCAGACGTTCCTCACTAGATTGCTTTACACGAACGAGCGCATTGACCCTAGATTTAAGCTCCACATATTCCATTGGCTTTTTAACATAGTCATTAGCCCCGCTTAAGAAGGCAATTTGTATATCCTCTCTTTGCTGTCGAGCCGTTAAGAATAGTATTGGTAGCTCGGAAATAGAGAATTGCTCTCGAATCCGTTTCGCTAATTCATAGCCTGACATATGCGGCATCATAATGTCAGAAATGACTTAATCAAAGTTGCCTTCCTGTAGTTTTTCTAAAGCCTCCGCTCCACTTAATGCCGTTTCAATGTCGTAAGGCTCAGTAGATAGTACATTGGTAAGTACCTGCAAGTTCACAGCGTCATCATCAACAATTAGTAACCGCGAATGACTAGTCACGAGGGAACCCTTTTCGGTAGCAGTAATTTCACCTTCAAATTTGGAAAGATTGCTTAGTAATGAAGCGTACTTTGAAAGAGAAGCGTCATTCTCAACGTTTAACTTGGTTTCATTTACCGCGAGATCTTTAGCTATCGGTAGCGAGAAAGTAA
Organism: Lysinibacillus sp. NPDC097231; assembly: GCF_044761885.1. Taxonomy (NCBI): domain Bacteria; kingdom Bacillati; phylum Bacillota; class Bacilli; order Caryophanales; family Bacillaceae; genus Lysinibacillus; species Lysinibacillus sp. NPDC097231. The sequence goes on from NZ_JBIWDH010000030.1 coordinate 20,353, forward strand.
ATGTCGAGCCTTTGCCAACAGTAGATGACAGCGACATTATGCCTCCATGTAAGGTAACGAGTTCCTGGCAAATACTTAAACCTAGTCCTAGTCCACCACCCATTGACGTCATGCTCGAATCAATTTGCTCATAGGGCTCAAATATTTTTTCTTGCATATATTTATCAATGCCTATACCTGTATCTGTTACCGAGATATACATTTTTTTTCAACCATTTCGGCGTCTATTGTAATGGACCCTTTTTCAGTAAATTTAATAGCATTATGAATTAAGTTTGTAAAGATTTGAATAAGCCGAGTTTCGTCTGCTAAGACAGGAGGTAAATCTTTAGAAATGTTTATGATTAGCTCTACAGGCTTTCCTTTTAGCATAAAAAGAAACATGTTTTTTACACCACTTGCCAGATTATAGACATTAATGGGCTTTGGCTGTAAGCGAAGTGTTTTTTCTTTTAGCTGTACTAAATCAAGCAAATCATCCAGCATGTATGACATATGATTCCCGATTGTCAGAAGCAGCTTTAAATCGTCATTATTCTTCTCTTCAAGATGTTGATCCTGCTTGACCAAGAGTGTTTGTGCAATACTCATCATGCCATGCAGTGGATTGCGAAGCTCATGAGAGGTATTCGCAAGAAAATCGTCCTTAGTATGAATCTCTTTTTGCAGCTTCACCGAGAGCCTTTCAGTTTGCAACGTCGTTTGGAAATATTGAGTAAACCAGTAAGCTGATAGAGCCGTGATCCCTATTAGTAAGTCAAATGGGTAATGGCTATAAGGTAATGTAGAACTTTGTCGTAAGGAAAAGAATAACGAATTAGTTGCTACAGCAGTGCCTGTTAATAATAAAAATACAACGCCCTTTTGCCCTTTAATTACTATTATCAGCATGAAGATGGTTATAATGATAGGAGAAACAATAAAAAGTATTGTGAATAATTTTAGTACTAAAAATATACTCGATAGGAGCTAGTACTATAAATATTAAATAAGCTATACATAGCATTGGAACAACGTTTAAAATTTTGGGTTTTGAATATTCCTTCACCAATTCTCGTAGAAATAAAACGAAAAAAACATGGTGCTTATATACGAAAAAAAATATATTTTGTTTGCCCAAATCCAATTAATAGGTAAGTAAATATATAGAATTTTATTACTTGAAACTAAAACAGTCATACAAGTAAAAATAATATTCATTGCAAAATAAAAAAGTGACTTACTTCGAATGCCTATACCAAAAAGTAAAACTGTGAAAAGTAGATAAAACATAAAGACCAGACAAACGGCAATTTGCGTTGCGATGGAAAAGAATTTCGATTGCTCCATTGAATGCAAATCACCAAGTATAATTTCTTTTGTAAAGCCACCCTCTATATAACGATTTGTTTGAACGCCTTGTATGATAATCTCACTTTTACTAGATTCTAGCGTGAAATAATGGGTGATAGGTCTACCTATAGGGGCAGTTTGTTCATTATCTAATGCAATGTTTCCTAGACCGCCGATAAGCTGCCCATCAATATATAGCTCATACGGAGACAGTCCTTCAGGTATTGTAATGCATATAGCTGTGGCTTTTCATGATATTTCAAAATGGTTAAACGATAAGAACCGAAATGAACATCACCTTGTTTCTTAATATATTTATTCCAGGATTCCAGTTGACTGGAAAAGGTTCTGTGCCCATTTTGTGAAGATAGGTTTTCTGAAATGAGTAGGGTATTAGGATACAACTCCCATTCCCCTTGTAGTTTAATTTTAAAATCATTGCTTGTATTTATAGCTCTTAAATCAATAGTACCTTGTTTTGCAGGAACTCCTTCTGGCACATTTATCAAATCGATCCAGGTAAACCGAAGTAAAGTAAGCAAGCAAAAGAATAAACTAGCAATCAGAAAAATCTTTAAATTTTTGGAGAGAATTTTCTTTTTTATCATAGAGGATAGTTTTCGACAAATTCATCAAAACTCCTTCAAAAGTAACGGTTTTTTATCAAAGGTTTAAAAAATAGAACGATATTAATAGTATGACTAGTTTTTAAGGAGGGGATGTTATGAAAATTGTGATAGTAGATGATGAACATTTACCATTAACGAGACTAAAAACCTTACTTGAAAAAAGTAATGTCCCGGAGATTAACGTAATTGGAGAATACACAGAATCTCTAGAAGTAATTGCCCAAATTCAAACTCTACAACCCGATGTTGTATTTTTAGATATTGTAATGCCTGGTATGGACGGCCTTGCACTCGGTGAAAAGATTCAAGAGCTATTGCCAAACGTGGAACTAGTTTTTACCACAGGCTTTGACCAATATGCTATAGACGCTTTCAATTTGCATGCTATAGATTATCTACTAAAGCCTGTGCAAAAGATACGTTTACAGAAAACATTGGAAAGACTGCAACGGATTACCGAAAAGAATCAGCCAAACAAGACTAAGCAAAAGATGATTCAGGTGTTAGGGGATCTGAAGGTGGTTACGCCTAATGGTGATGGGCAATTAATGAAATGGCGTACATCGAAAGCAAAAGAGTTGTTTGCTTATATGCTTAGCCATCGCAATGAAATGATTTATCGAGATACCATTTTGGAGCTATTTTGGCCAGAATCTGATATGGATAAGGCCTCCAAGCAGCTTTACACAGCTATTTATACCATCCGTCAAACTTTGAAAAATTATGGGTTAGAAGGAATGAAAATCTCAAGTCCTTTGCTGAATTCAGGCTATAAATTATTGGTAGAAGACGTGGTAATCGATGTAGAACAATGGCTAGAACAATTAAAGTCTTTGCCTCCACTTGGACAGGGTACAATAGAGGCGCATGAGCATGTATTCCAAGCCTATACAGGCGATTATTTGGGTGATAGCGATTATTTATGGTCAGAAAGTGAAAGAGAAAGACTAAGACGTTTATGGTTACACCATGCGCAGCAATTAAGTGAATATTATATTGAACATGAAAACTATCTTGCTGCTGTGAAGGTGCAAGAAAAGGTTCAGTCATATTTCCCTGATGAGGAAGAAAGTTATTTTACCTTGATGAAGCTCTATAATTTACAGAACAATGCTGCTGCTGTGGAGGAGCAATATTGGCTATTAAATAAAATGCTACAGGAGCATATAGCCGTGAAGCCAAGTGAGGAAATTAAAAAATGGTATCGAAACTGGAGTAAAATGAACGTAATTTCACAAGTGAATATTTAAAATTGAAAGGGACTCCTTATTATTAAGCTGAGTCCCTTTTAATAATAGTACTTTCCTTAGTCAAATAATATGTTATTACACTCACTGATTTAATAATTATATTGGTAATAGTTAATAGCATCATTTAATTTGTCAATAGCGTTAGTCACATCGTATTGTGTCGAATAATAATTATCTACAATACTTTGAGCTGAATTAATAGCTGAATAGAAAGTATCTTTAACTGATTGGCTCTTGTAAGTATCTTGAGGATTATATAGATTCCAAGCATAATTAATTAAGTCTGATAATTGAGTTTTATCACCATAATATCCATTATAACCATAACCATACTTCTGAGCATTCTTGTAAGTCGATATAGCATTGTTTAAATTATTCATAGCATTGGCAATATCGTTTTGAGTAGAGTAGGTATTATTCACAACTGATTGAGCAGATGAAACAGCCGAAGCTAAAGCATTTTTCTCTGATTCAGTTGTCCATGGTGTGTTATATGGTACGTTGTAACCATCCCAAGATACTGTTACATACTGAACAGAATAGATAAGTGATTGAAGTGAAGACTTATCACCATAACCATATTTCGTTCCAGTTTTTTGAGCAGCTTGATAAACTGCTAATGCAGTTTTGTACTGTGTAATGGCATTGTCCACTTGCGCCTGTGAAGCGTTGGCGTTATTAGCTATTGCTCTTGAGCTAATTACTACATTTTCGAATGCTGTACGCTCAGCTTGTGTTGTCCATTTCTCTGTTGCTAAAGTGTCATTTCCATAAATAGACACGGCAACGTAAGGAGGTGATGCGATTAATTTGCTTAGTTCTGTTTTATTCGAGACAGGTAGAGTTACAGATGCTGATTTATCATCCACTTGTACATTGTTAACTATATGTCCTGAATCTAATGCCACCTTTTCCCCACTCTTGACAATTATTTGCTCAATTTTACCATCTCCGTACAGGCTAAAATCATCTTCCACATCGATTGTCAGCTTATCAATATTGGCTGCCGCTTCAAATGCAGCAACTTTACCTTCTACAATGACTTTAGAAATCGTTTGGTTGGAAGTCACATTTACTTTCGTACGGTTCAAATTAATTGTTGAGGATTTAACGTCTTGTAAAGAAACATATAACCAATTTACTTTTCCCGCCAAAGTCTTGAATGTGATTGACTCATCAACAGCTACGTCATCAAGCGTAATCTCTTTTTTTACTCGATTCGTTACGATAAGTTCACCTTCAATATTGACATTCTGAACTTCCATATAATCCGCATTTACAGTTAGATTTCCTGAAATATCTGCGTCTCCGCCGTTAAAATATACGGCTTTTTTGCTCGTGCCAGCTTTATTTAATGTTAGTGCTGTAACGCTCGTAATTTCACCGTTCTTTACCACAATTGTAGCTTGAGCATTCGTTAATGCAGTGATATTCGATGTTTTAAAGAGGGGCTTCAGCGACTTATTGATTCTGAATGAACCATTGGATGTACGTACCATATCTTTAGTGATATTTGTAATCGTAACTGTTTGCCCCAAAGGTACTTTTGTTTTGGCTGCAGCTACTTGAATTGAGTGGTTTACAGAAGAATCACCAGAGGCGGCATTTGCAGGTAGCACTGGCAATACCAAAGTGGCTGTCATAGCAGTTGCCATAAAAGTCGATAACGCTTTCTTTTTCATTTAAGTCACTCCAATCATAGTATTTAATAGATAATATAACATATATTTCAATATATTAGTATACGAAGGGATGTTTTACTATATATCCATAAAGCAAATGAATCATTAGTCCTTTTCTCGGAACGTCTTGTTTATGTAATGAAATGCTTAAAATTACTCATAAATAAGTAAAATTCTGCATTATTCGATAATTATGTTGTTGTGATACATTAGTCCATCCATTATGATTTTTTTATAAAACGGGGGTGTTATAATGGGAAAACCTAGGGGTGTTGCTTTGAAGTTATCTTCCCTTATTATAGGATTATTTTTAGTGTTATTTCTTGTTTATACTATGATAATAACTTCTGTTTCATTTTTGGATTGCTCTGCTAACTTTCGTACTTCCTCGGCAACTACAGAAAAACCTTTCCCATGTTCACCCGCGCGAGCAGCTTCTATAAATTTCTCTTCTACTTTTTTGAGTTAAATCACCTTTGCTGCAGATTTAAGAGAGGCGCGTAAAAATGAGCTTTCTCGTTCTATTGCGGTATCAATCAATATGTTAATGACTAAACTTTCTTCTATTGCTAGAGCGTAAAAATCAAGCTATTATGGCGATTCAAAATATATCTGCAATATCGGAGGAGACGGCAGCGTCTGCTGAACAAGTAAGTGCATCTGCTATAGATCAACAAGCAGAGCTACAAAAGGTGGCAGAATCCATCGATAACATGGAAAAGACTTACAAGAGGTTGTTAATCGATTTAAGCTTGCTTAATACAAGAATGACTACCAACCAGATATGTAAATATGAAAGGTAGCCTTTTTTTCTGCAAATTTGTGGGATTACTATTTCTAATAGGCAATCATGAGGTGCATTGACCAAGTAGATAAACAGCACTACTATAGGAAAGGAGAGGGGGACATTACCATGATGTATCTCGGAATGATTTTCTTTCAGATTGTCGCTCCTATTTTAGTGCTACTTGTACTTGGCGCAATTCTTCAAAAAAAATTCCGTTTTAATTTAAAGGCACTTTCGCAACTTATTACATACTGTTTTATGCCAGCAGCAGTTTTTGTGAATTTGTATGAAACGAGTATAGAACTATCGGTGCTTGGGGAAGTTGCATTGTTTATCCTCCTCTTTATTGGTAGCCAAATGATGCTTAGTCACTTTGTAGCGAGGGCATTAGGTCTAGTGAGAACGGAGGCAGCAGTGTTTAAAAATAGCGTTGTCCTCATAAATTCCGGCAATTACGGTATTCCAGTCGCACAAATGATTTTTGTGACACAGCCAATTGGTGTAGCCATTCAGGTTATTCTAGTGATATTTCAAAATATGACCACGTATACATACGGCTTGTACAATTTAATTTCTTCAACAAAGTCAGGCATGGCAATCGTAAAAGATTTTCTCAAAATGCCTATTATTCATGCGCTTATTATTGGTGTAGCTCTGAACTACTTTGATATCACTGTACCTCAGTTTATTAAAATTCCGATAGATCATGTGGCAGACGGTTTTATCGCTATAGCATTAATAACATTAGGTGCACAACTATCACAGCTTGAAATCAAATCTATGTTCAATAAAACGGTATTCATTAGCTGTTTTACACGATTAATCATAGGGCCAGCTGTAGCTTTACTTATTATTTTTGTACTTGGCCTAGACGGTGTCGTAGCACAATCCCTTTTTATAGCCAGTGCCTTTCCGACATCGCGAAATAGCTCTAGTCTTGCATTAGAATATGACGTAGAATCGGCAACAGCTGCACAAACAGTATTGTTTTCAACGATTGTGAGCTGCATCACAGTGACAATTGTTATTTACGTAGCGGAACTGTTGTTTACCTAACAGCTAGACGCCCTCAGGAAACGCCTAGACGGAACGGAAATCAACCACACGTTATGATGATAAGACAAAAATTATCAAATGAAGCTTCCATCCCTTAGTAATATCTGCTACACTAGCATCAAACTAAATAGCATTAACTAGGGGAGTCTGATGAGTCAGGCTGAGAGGGAAACGCTTAGAGGTTTCTTGACCCTTTGGACCTGATCTGGCTCATACCAGCGTGGGAAAGTTAACCATTGTTGCAATCTATATTATTTGCGATAACTATACTTTTACATTGATAGCCGGATCCAAAATTTTTTGGATTCGGCTTTTATTTTTTAATCTGTAGGTGTCAAACAGATAAAACCTCCGAACGCGTTGTTTATCTGTGCGAAAGCGAAGCGACAGCAAAAGAAAATTGATTTTTGTTGGAGTGAGCTAGATTCGGTCCTTGTATGAAATTTTCTATAAGGGAGAGAAGTAGGTCATGACAACAGTTAACGAAAAGAATATTACAATTATGTCGAGCTTTGATGGTAGCAAAAAGGTTTATGTAGAGGGATCGAGACCTGATATTTTAGTACCAATGCGTGAAATTACATTAAGTCCGACGACAGGCAGCTTTGGGGAAGAGAAAAATGCGCCAGTTCGTGTTTATGATACGAGTGGTCCATACACTGATCCTGCATATATGGTGGACATTACAAAAGGATTGCCTGCCTTATGTAGTGCATGGATCAGTGAGCGGGATGATGTTGAAGAATACGAAGGTCGTACCATCAAGCCAGAAGATAATGGATTCCGCAATGCTGATGATCCACGTATTAAAGAAAATGTTTTTCCGGATTTATCTAGAAAGCCTTTGCGTGCGAAGAGAGGTAGAAATGTAACACAGCTTCACTATGCAAGAAAGGGAATTATTACTCCGGAAATGGAATTTGTAGCCATTCGTGAAAATATGGACCCTGAATTTGTGCGCTCAGAAATCGCGGCAGGGCGTGCTATTTTGCCTTCTAATATTAATCATCCTGAGGCCGAGCCGATGATTATTGGACGCAACTTCCACGTGAAAATTAACGCCAACATTGGGAATTCTGCTGTATCATCCTCTATTGCGGAAGAGGTAGAAAAAATGACGTGGGCAACACGTTGGGGTGCCGATAACATTATGGATTTGTCGACTGGTAAGCATATTCATACGACACGTGAATGGATTATCCGAAATGCCGCAGTGCCAGTAGGAACAGTACCTATTTATCAAGCGTTAGAAAAAGTAAATGGTGTGGCAGAGGACTTAACGTGGGAAGTGTATCGTGATACGTTGATTGAGCAGGCCGAGCAAGGTGTTGATTACTTCACGATTCATGCAGGGGTATTACTGCGTTATATACCATTAACTGCTAATCGTGTAACAGGTATAGTGTCTCGTGGAGGCTCAATTATGGCACAGTGGTGCTTATATCATCATCAAGAGAGCTTTTTATATACACATTTTGAAGAAATCTGCGAAATTATGAAAACATATGATGTTGCCTTTTCTTTAGGTGATGGTTTACGTCCAGGTTCCATTGCAGATGCAAATGATGAGGCACAGTTTGCGGAACTGGAAACGCTAGGGGAATTAACACAAATTGCTTGGAAGCATGATGTACAGGTGATGGTAGAGGGACCAGGGCATGTGCCAATGCATCTTATTAAAGAAAATATGGACAAGCAGTTAGAGGTATGTAAGGAAGCTCCTTTCTATACATTAGGGCCACTGACAACAGATATTGCTCCCGGTTATGACCATATTACATCAGCCATTGGTGCTGCAATGATCGGTTGGTTTGGTACAGCAATGCTGTGCTATGTAACGCCTAAAGAGCATCTGGGGTTACCAAATCGTGAGGATGTTCGTGTTGGGGTTATTACGTATAAAATTGCTGCTCACGCGGCAGATTTAGCGAAAGGGCATCCAGGAGCACAGCAGCGTGACGATGCACTATCTAAGGCACGCTTTGAATTCCGCTGGCGCGATCAATTCAATCTATCCCTAGATCCAGAGCGTGCAGTGGAATATCACGATGAAACATTGCCTGCAGAGGGAGCGAAAACGGCACACTTCTGTTCAATGTGTGGACCTAAGTTTTGTAGTATGAGAATCTCACAGGATATTCGCAATTATGCAAAGGAAAGAGACTTAAATACGACTGAAGCGATTCACCAAGGCATGCAGGAAAAGGCAAAAGAATTTAAGAAGGCAGGCAGTCAGATTTATAAATAATTCAAGTGAAGGCTTGTGTCTATCAAATTAGGCACAAGTCTTATTTTATTTGGTCGTAAAAATTTGGGCTTGGATATTAATAATAAGTTGAAAATTAAATTTTAGTTAGGTTTTTTACCATGTATTTGAAAAAATCCTTACATTTTGCTCCACCTTCACCATATCAAAACTTCACAAGAATCTCACTCTATATTCACTGAAAATTCTTTCTTTTTTCGTTATTCTCACACAACTAATTGATAATATTCAAATAGCTTCAAAAATATATTGAGGAGATGATGATTTTGAGATCAGTGAAAAAGCAATTTTTTCTACTTGCTACATTAATTTGTTTAACTTTTATTATAGCAGCATGTGGCAATGATGAAAAAGCAGTAGAGAAGAAAGAAAAAGCTAATGAACCAAGCAATGTGAATATTGCATTAGGTCATGCTTTAGATTATTTAGGGTTAGATCCTTATGCTAATGGTCGCGAAAATACAACGTTAAAGACGGTAGTTTTTGAATCCTTGGCGTTAGAGACATCATCTGGCCAATTTGAAAGTGCACTAGCTGAAAATTGGGAGGTTAGTGAAGATGCAAAAGTGTGGACGTTTTATTTAAAGAAGGATATTAAATTCCACGATGATACATTATTTACAAGTGATGCAGTTGTTCAAGCGTTTAATCGTTATATGCAAAATAAAGAGTTGTCTAGAAGGTTAGGTATTGAAAAAGTAGAAGCTACTGATGATTATACAGTCGTATTCACATTAACTAGACCATCGGCAACATTTTTAACAGTTGTAGGCTCTTATCAAACTGCCATTCCTAGCCCAACCGGTTTTGATGCAGAAGGGAAATTTGTAGAAGCTATTGGTACAGGACCATATAAAGTACAAAGTAGTACTAAAGAAAGAATTGAATTTGTAGCTAATGGAAATCATTGGCGTGGAAAGCCGGATATTGATAACTTAAATGTCATTTATATTTCGGATGCTTCAACAATGATTTTGGCACTTGAATCGGGGGAAGTAGATTTGATTGGTGCTGATGGTTACGGGATTTCCTTTTCTGAAATTGAGCGATTAAAAGGAAATGAAAATTTAAAAGTAGTGATTAATGAAGACGCTAGTTCGATGGAATGGATTGGGTTCAATTTATACAAAGGTCCATTAAGTGATAAAAATTTGCGGGAAGCGCTAAATTATTCGATTAATCGACAGGAAATTATTGACTATGTCTATGAAGGCTATGCAACTACTGCAAAAGGTCCAATTGGATTTAATGATTCTATCCCATGGGTAGATACATCGATTGAAGGCTATACATATGATTTAGCTGTAGCTGAAGGATTATTTAAAAAAGCAGGTTATACAGAGAAAAATGAAGAGGGCTATTTTGTAAAGGATGGTCAAGCCTTGGAGTTAACGTTTGTTACCAAATCAGATAGAACGTGGAAACCTGTTAGTGAAATACTACAAAATCAATTAAAAGATGTTGGAGTTAAGGTGAATCTTGAAGTGCGTGGAGATGATATTGTACGTGATTTAGTGAAGAAGGGTGAGTACGATTTAGTATCACTAGGTAGTATGGGTAAAAGTAATGCTGATCCGTATTATTTCTTCCAATATTACTTTACGAGTACAGGTACAAATTCAATTATTAGCGATAGTCCTAAGTTAGATCAATTAGTTCGAAATGTTGTTATGACGATTGATCATGAAAAGCGGGCACAGATTTATAACGATATTCAACAAGAAGTAATGATGAACATACCAGGTGCTTTTTTAGTTCATCCATCTAGAGTAACAATTATGGATAATAAATATGATAATTGGAAATTCGCAGGCACGATGGATCCACTTCGTTTCGTATATGCGTTAACAAAAAAATAGTGAAAGGGTGGTAATTGTATGAGTTTAGTAGCTCCAAATCAGGTATTTAAAACTCGTAAAGCAACGCAGTATCCAGGTGCACATTGTGGATTATTTGAAGTATCTATGCAAGCCCCTTTTTTTCCAAGTAGCGTAGCACTGGTTCTTTCACCACCTTCATGTTCTTATCATGCACGTGTGGCTTCTGGGCGTCGGCAGCTCTCTTTTAATAGTAATGGAAATAATATTTATTCTTTAAATTTAACACAGGAAGATATGGTTTTTGGTGTAGATCTGGCCGTAGAGGAAGCGATTGAAGAACTAGCGAAGAGCTTAAACCCTGAAATTATCTTTTTAGTGTCTACTTGTACGCCAGAAATTATTGGATTTGATGCGACCGTTTTAAATCTAGTGAAAGAAAGAATCCATTCTAAAGTTTTAGTAGTAAAAACAAATGGTTATGCATGCTTACATCACCAAAAAGGTAAAAGTGAGTTTTTGTTGTCGGTTGTTGAATTAATGAAACCATTAGAAAAGAAAAAGAAGCATGTGAACATTATTGGACTACGTTCGCTTCGTTGGCGAGAGTGTGAGCTAGTTCAGCTTCTTGAAAAGGTAGGGGTGACAATTAATGCAGTCTTACCAGGAGCAGAAAGTCTTGCACAAATTGAAAGCGCTTCACAAGCTGAATTAAATATTTTAATTGGTCGGGGTACACTTCAATTAGCAGAAGCGATGAGTGAAAAATTCGATATTCCATATGTTGAATATGAACAAACATATAATACTCAAAAAATTCTAGAAAATTATGAGAGAATTGCTGCTGCGTTAGAGGTAAATTTATCAGAAGACCTTAAGCAACTACTTGATAAGCATAATGAAAAAGTAGAAACAGCAAGAAATAAATTAAAGGGAATTTCTTTTGGGATAGGTACTGTAGAAGGAAATAATATAGAGGCTGTTAATTTCTACACAAAGGTAGGAATGAAACCACTTTTTTTACAGACAAGAGAAAAAGTCGAAGATAATAATCCTTACATGAAGGAATTAAAACAAATGGGCATCGAGTTTCCCATTGTCAATCAATTCTATGGTCCAGACTTAAAAAGTCTTGTTCAACGTTTTAAACCACAAATATTTATCGGTCATGCATTAGGTGAGATGTTAGAGGCTGAAAATGTAGCGCATAGTCACCCGATGACATCAGAAAATGGCCCAGGATTTATAGCATTTAACCAAGAACTAGATAACATTATTAATCTTGTAGAATGCCATGTGAAGGGGGAATTCTGATGAGTAGAATTTCATCTGCATTTCTCCCAACGAATCAATATTTAGGGGCTATCTGGTCCTTAGCAGGTATTCGCGATTTGTATGTTATTAATCATGGTCCAGCAGGTTGCAATTTTTTCGAATTTGCAGCGGGAGATAAAAAAACGAAGGCACGACTATATAACCGTTTTGGCACAACGACGGTTGAACAAGAAGATATTGCCTTAAGTGGCGGTGAAGAGAAACTTAAGAAGTCTTTACAAGAGATAGCGGCGCTTGAGGAGTGTGCGGTGATTGCTGTTATTTCTAATCCAGTTTCTTCTTTGATTGGCGTAGATATTGATGCGGTAGTAACTGAAATGGGCGAGGCTATTCAAAAGCCAATTTTAGCATTTGATAATATGTCTTGGAAAGAAGGGGCAGAGGCAGGAATTGAAAAAACGTTATATACATTACTTGAACGATTTTGTCCTGCTACTAAGGAAGCAATAATTCCTAAGAAAAAAAACATAAATATTATTGGCCCTGTAATAAATACATTTAAATGGGGTGCGAATGAAAAAGAACTACGTAGAATCTTTCAATTACTAGGTTATGACATTAATGTTGTATTTCCATATGAAGCCACAACGAAAAAGATTGCTGAAATGTCATGTGCAAGCTTAAATATTGTGACACGTGCATCTGGTTTAAAGTCAGCGCAATATTTGCGGGAACATTTTGATATTCCATTTATTTATGGGTTGCCTTGGGGACAAAAACATTCACTTCAGTGGATTGAGGAAGTTTCAAAAATATTAAATATAAAAGTACCGAGAGAGTTTTTTGAAAATGAAGAAATGATTTCTATGCATCATTATATGGAGCAAGTGACGGCAGGTGCCTATTATCAAAATGATTGGAGAACAGTAATAGCGTGTCCTTCTGAAATGGCTGTTGGCTTTGTTCAACTTGTAAGAGAAGAATGGAATTTACCAGTAGTAGCAATTCGTCTTACAACTATACCGATGTTAGATGAAATCGAAAAACTACGTGAATTTGGAGTGGACGACATATACGTGTTGCCAAGTGAGTTTGAATGGAAAGCAGTATTAAATAAAACTAATCCTCTTATTTTATTTGGAAGCATCGAAGAAACAACATTGATGAAATCTTCTCCAATCCATATGCGTATTAATGAGCCGGCTTATGATACATTTGACTTTTTTGACGGCTCGCCAATTATAGGCTTTAAAGGTTTTCAAGCATTGACGGAGCAATTGTTAAATCAAATTAGCATGTATTCTATATTAAAGAGTTAATGGAGGGTTTGACATATGACAACAGATAAAAAGCCATTAAAACGTATTGCCTTTTACGGGAAAGGTGGTATTGGTAAGTCAACCATTTCAGCAAACTTAACAGCTGCTTTAAGTGAACGAGGCTTAAAAGTATTGCAAATCGGTTGTGATCCGAAAGCAGATTCAACGATGTTTTTAACTCGTGAAAAGGTTCCAACAGTGTTGAATGTTCTTAAAGAAAAAAAGGATAATATAGAGTTATCGGATTTTGTGAAAGAGGGTTACAACGGGGTTTTATGTATTGAGGTTGGTGGACCAACGCCAGGAATAGGGTGTGCAGGACAAGGAATTATTGCAGCATTTCAGAAAATGAAAGAACTTAAGGCTATTGAGATCTATCAACCGGATGTTGTCATTTACGATGTATTAGGCGACGTTGTATGTGGTGGTTTTGCAGTGCCACTTCGTGATGGGTATGCTGAGGATGTATATATTGTAAGTTCAGGGGAACGTATGTCATTGTTTGCGGCTTATAATATTTCACAGGCGGTTCATAATTTCCGAAACCGTGGTTATGCAAAGTTGAAGGGTCTTGTATTTAACTCTAAGGGGGGAAGTTCTGAAGACCAACGAGTACGAGAAGCATTGGAGGAAATCGAAACAGACCTAGTATATAAATTCCCTCGTGATCCAATTGTACAAAAATGTGAAAAAGAGAATCTAACAGTAATCGAAGGTGCACCAGATTCTGATTTAGCCAATGAGTATAGAAGATTGGCGGAAATTGTTATGGGCTAATGGAGGGATGTTAATGTCCATTATTATCAAAAGAATAATCATTCTACCATTTATGTTACTGATTATTTCGTTTTTTACGTTTTTTTTAACTAGTATTATTCCGGGGGATATTGCGGAAAATATTATTGCAAAAAATGGAGGACAGCCAACGCTTGAGTCCATACTAGATAAACAAGAAGAATTAGGGCTTAGTGAACCTTTATTAGGTCAATATTTTGAGTGGTTAATGTCAGCGTTACAGTTTGATTTGGGGATTTCCTGGATTACGAAAGAGCCCGTTGTTCAATCCTTACTCACCAAAGTGTGGCCAACAATAATTTTGACGGGTTCTGCAATGATTATTGGAATTGCTGTGTCTGTCATCTTGGGCACTTTAGCAGCTTATTATAAAGATACAATTATAGACAAAGTAATTCTGACATTTTCATTACTTTTAAGCTGTATTCCAGATTTTTTATTAGCGTTTGTACTTTTATATCTGTTTGCCTATACGTGGCAACTTGTTCCACTTTTTGGTTACGGGACGATTGGGCACTTAATTTTACCCGCCTGTATTTTAGGGATGGGATTGGGAGCTGGTAAAGCGAGAATTTTAAGAGCGAGCCTATTAGAAGTTCAAAATAGTCAATATATAGTGATGGCTCGTTCTAAAGGGTTATCTAGTAAAAGAGTTTTATTTAAGCATGCTCTTCGAAATGCATTAATTCCTTTTACAACCTCACTTGGAGCAAGTATAGCATTTTTAATTGGCGGGACTGTTATTATTGAAAGTATTTTTAATTGGCCAGGTCTTGGGAAATTAGCGCTACAAGCAATTAGTAATCGCGATATTCCATTAATGCAAGGTTATGTTTTGTTGATGGCAGTTATTACCATTGTAATTAATTTAATAGTTGATTTAGTGTATATGCTGCTTGATCCTCGAGTGAAAGTGAACGGAGTGAAAATGCTTGACTAAATTAAAGAATAATATTGGATTCTATATTATTGGAAGTATACTGATTGTTTTATTTTGTTTTGCTATTTTTGCTGAATTTATTATGCCTTATGATCCTAATGTAGGTATATTAGCAGATCGCTTTTCACACCCCAATTCTACTTATTGGTTAGGAACGGATCATTTAGGACGTGATGTGTTTTCTAGAATTATTTATGGAGCAAGGACGACTGTCTTAATTGCTTTAACAATTACAATAGGTTGCTTTATTATTGGTTCGATATTTGGAGTGGTGGCTGGATATTTTGGTGGGACAATAGATAATATATTAATGCGATTAGTAGAAATTATTTCAGCCTTTCCCAGTCGGATTTTAGCGCTTGCCGTTGTTGGAATTATTGGGCCTGGTATTGTTAATTTGATGGTGGCCATGATTTTAACTTGGTGGGTCGGTTTTGCAAGAATTGTCCGTGGAGTGACATTAGCAGTGAGGGAAAATGAGTATGTAATGGCAGCAAAACTTTATGGTGTTCCAACTTGGCAGATTTTATATAAACATATTATTCCTAATACAATACCACAATTATTAGTGGTGATGGCATTGAATATGAGTTGGATGATGACGGCTCTAGCTGGTTTTTCGTTACTCGGCTTAGGAATTGAGCCGCCATTTGCTGAGTGGGGGATGATGATTAGTGAGGCAAGACCTTACATGAGAGACCATACTTATTTGTTATTATTTCCAGGGTTAGCAATTATGTTGGCGGTTACAGCTTTTACAATATTAGGGGAAAAATTAAGAGATGCGTATGACCCAAATCAGTTAAATGGATAGAGAGTATATTGTAGTAGGAGTGTTGAGGATGGAACAATCAATGCTTGAGGTGAAGAATTTAACAATTTGTTATCAGAATGATAAAGAGCAGTTTGATGTAGTGAGAAATCTTTCATTTTCAATACCAAAAGGGAGGACCCTATCAATCGTTGGGGAATCAGGTTCTGGAAAAACGGTTACGGCTTTGTCTATCTCTGGATTATTACCTCTAAATGGGCAAGTGCGTTTTGGCGAAATATTGTTGAATGGGGAATCTTTGCTCAATAAAACAGAGTCGGAGTGGAACCACATAAGGGCTAAGAAAATTTCAATGGTTTTTCAGGATCCGATGACTGCATTGAATCCAGTAATGACTATATATAGTCAATTGGCAGAGGCTTTTGTAGTTAGTAAAAATCATCATTTCTCTAAAAAGGAATTGGAAGCTATCTGCATAGATTTGTTGGAAAAGGTAGGACTAAATGAAGCGCCTATTCGTTTAAAGCAGTACCCTCATGAATTAAGTGGAGGTATGCGACAACGAGTAATGATTGCCATAGCATTAGCAAGTGAGCCAGATTTATTGATTGCTGATGAACCTACAACGGCTTTAGATAGTACAGTAAAGAAGCAAATATTAGATTTGTTAATCGAGTTAAAAGAAAAAGTGAAATTAACAATCTTATTAATTACTCATGATTTAAGTGAGACATTAAGACTGGCAGATGATATTTTGGTTATGTATGCTGGAAAAGCTGTAGAATATGGTAGCATTGAAAATATAATTAATTTACCAAAACATCCCTATACGCAAGCTCTTTTAAAGGCCATACCAAATATAGATGCAAATAAGGATGAAAAGTTATTTGCTTTAGAAGGCCAGCCGCCTAATTTAAGATGTTTACCATCTGGCTGCTCATTTCATCCACGTTGTAAATTGGCAAATGACCGCTGTCGCAATGTAGAACCCGTATATAAAGAGTATAAAGAGTATAACGACCGAAAAGTAGTTTGCTTTATGGAGGATGATAGGCTTGATTCTTTATTAAATGAAAAAATAGCCACAAAAAAGTTGGCGCGTTTAGAAATTGATTTGAAAAAGCCTGTTTTTGAAGCGAAGCATATAACGAAACAATTTAAGTATGGCAATATATTTAATAAAAAAGCGTTTAATGTGGTGGATAATGTTAGTTTTCAGTTGTATAAAGGAGAGGTACTGGCGATAGTAGGAGAGAGTGGGGCTGGTAAATCTACTTTATGGCAAACGTTATTTGGCATACATAAACAGACTGCTGGAGATATTTACTTTTTAAATCTGCCAGTAAAAAATAAAAAACATTTTTATCAAATGCATGGTCAAGTTGGGTTTGTGTTTCAAAATTCATATTCAAGTTTAAATCCTAAAATGCCGATAGAGGAGTTATTAAAAGAACCACTTCGAATTAACAATTGGCCTGCGAAAGATCGTAATCGGCGAATAGAGGAATTGTTACAATTAGTAGGACTACCATTAGAATTAAAAAAAGTGTACCCACATCAAATGAGTGGAGGGCAAAGACAGCGGGTATCAATTGCAAGAGCTATTGCTAACAACCCTAAATTACTAGTTTTAGATGAACCCGTATCAGCATTAGATGTTTCGATTCAAGCGCAAATTATTAATTTATTGATGGAATTACGACAATCACTTCAAATAAGCATGATTTTCATTTCACATGATTTAGCGTTAACACGATATATTGCGGATCGAATTGTAGTCATGCATCAAGGGAAAATCGTAGAGTTAGGCTATTGCGAAGAAGTAATAAATCATCCGAAGCAGCCTTATACTAAAACACTTATTGATGCCGCGAAATTAGGAAGTAATAAAGTGATTTTAAGAAAATAGAGTGCTAGATACCACCTCATAGCCAACTTTTCTGGAAGCATTTGGTATTTCTATCCTATATATCAAAAAAGCATGAAAGAGTGAAGAATTCATTCACTCCTAACATGCTTTTTTATTTTGGGGTGGTGACCCTCTAAAAGTTGGACTGGATATCAATAATAAATTGAAAATTAAACGTTAGTTGGTTGTTTTACGTATGGGTTTGTAAGATCCGCGCCTTCTAATGAAAGACCCATAGCTTTTGCTACACCTTCACCATATGCTGGATCTGCTAAATAGCAGTGAAGGATGTGGCGGCGCTTGATGAACTCTTCAACAGATGCCATATCGTTTGCCGTATTCTCGAAAAGGCGTTGTTGTTCTTCTGCAGACATTAGACGGAATAGTTTACCTGGCTGCTCGAAGTAGTTATTGTCGTCTTCGCGGAAGTCATGGATACCTGCATTACCATCAATACGTAATTCAGGCTCTTTATAGTCTAAGTTATGCTCCCATTCACCATAGCTATTTGGTTCATAGCCTAGTGTTGAACCAAGGTTACCATCGAAACGCATTGCGCCATCGCGGTGGAAAGTACGGAATGGGCATTTTGGTGCGTTTACAGGAAGCATATAGTGGTTTACGCCTAAGCGATAGCGTTGTGCATCTGCATATGCAAAAATACGGCCTTGTAACATTTTATCTGGAGAGAAGCTAACTCCAGGAACAATGTTAGATGGTGCAAATGCTGCTTGCTCAACTTCTGCAAAGTAGTTGTCTGGGTTTTTATTTAACTCGAATTCACCAACAGGAATTAATGGGAAGTCTTTTTTATACCATACTTTTGTTAAATCAAATGGGTTATATGGTAGCTCACGAGCTTGTTCTTCCGTCATTACCTGAATGTACATTTTCCATTTAGGGAAATCGCCTTTTTCAATTGCCTCATATAGATCGCGTTGTGAAGACTCGCGATCATTACCGACTACCTCAGTAGCCTCAGCACCTGTTAAGTTTTTAATGCCTTGCTCTGTACGGAAGTGGAATTTAACCCATACGCGCTCGTTTTCAGCATTAATGAAACTATAAGTGTGGGAACCGAAGCCATGCATATTGCGGTAACCAGATGGAATACCACGGTCAGACATAACAATTGTTACTTGGTGGAGTGCTTCTGGTAATGAAGTCCAGAAATCCCAATTTGAATTAGCGTTTTTCATATTTGTACGTGGGTCACGTTTTACTACGTGATTTAAATCTGTAAAGTGTAATGGGTCACGGAAGAAGAATACAGGTGTATTGTTACCAACTAAATCCCAGTTGCCTTCTTCTGTATAGAATTTAAGGGCAAAGCCTCGAATATCGCGCTCAGCATCTGCAGCACCACGTTCACCTGCGACCGTGGAGAAGCGTGCAAACATTTCTGTTTTCTTCCCAACCTCTGAGAAGATTTTTGCTTTTGTATATTGAGTAATATCATGCGTTACAGTAAAAGTACCGAATGCACCTGAACCTTTAGCGTGCATACGACGTTCAGGGATAACTTCACGGTTGAAGTTCGCTAATTTTTCAACTAGCCATACATCTTGAAGTAATAGAGGACCTCGAGAACCTGCTGACATTGAGTCATGGTTACTTACTACTGGAGCACCACCTGCTGTTGTAAAACGACGGCTACGATCATTTGCATTTGTCATATAGTTTACCTCCTGAAAAAATTGTGAGTCAAACTCTTCGTTTATAACTATAGCAAATATAAAATAGAATTGCTAGTACATTATAATAATTATTGTTAAAGAATTTTTATATTAAGATATAAACTATAAATATATGTGGGGATTAAGAAGTTTATGAATAGTTTTTACCACAAATTTAGCTATTCAAAACATTTTATCCTCATTCAGCAGAAGACTCCCATCTCAATAGGTGATGAGATGAATGCAAATGTGATTCCTTTTCAGTAGGTGTTCAAACACCTACTGAAATAGAGGAACTCAGTCTAAGAACGCCACGTCCTGTGGCAGAGTGACCAACATCACGTTGGCCCAAAGCCTCCGGACGCAATTACGCCAAGGCGAAATTGATAAGAGTTAATTTGAAATAAGTTATAGTAAATTGTTGGCTCGAATACTAAATAGAATGAAAGAGAATTCCTGCATCTTATCCATTTGAATTGAAAATTAAGTGTGCTAAATGAAAATTGAACACTATACTTTTTAAGATTTACGATAACGATTAGGCGTTATTCCTATTTGCTGTTTAAAAATTTTAATAAAATAATTTGGATCTTCAAACCCATTTAATTGTGCAACTTCGCTAATAGCAAAATCTGTGTCTAAAAGCATTTTCGTGGCATTATGAATTCGAACTTGCTGTAGGTAGCGTTTAAAAGGCAGGCCTTGCTTCTTTGAAAAAATCGCACTTAAATAATTGGGACTAATTCCTAATTTATGGGCAACGAAGGGTAAAGATAACCCGCTATCCTGAAATTGTTGATCGATATTTTCTATTGCCAGTTCTACATAGTCAGCTCTTTTCGCCAGTCGTGCCTCACGAGCCAATTCAATAAGTCTTTGTGTAAATGAAATGATGCCATTTAGAATGGTATAAAATATAGGATGCTCGATAATTAAGTGAAAAAGTTGACGATAACTTTGCTCAATGGCGGCTTTCTCATGTAGTTTATACTTCAGCATGAAGCGGCGAATTTGCGCCAAAACACTTGTTAGATGGATGCGTAAGTCATCTTGCTCGTAATAAATTCCTTCATTAGATAGCCGATATAAAAATGCTTTGACGGCCTCAAGATTTCCTTCCTCCAAACTACTTATTAGTAATTGTTGTTCCTCTGGCGTTAATAAAGGGTCGAAGGGCTGAGCTTCGAATTGTTTGCTTGCGTAAAAAATATGCCCGAAGCCCTCGTAAAAGCTTTGGTGAAGAGCACGTTTCGTTAAGGTATACATATTCTTTAAGGTTGTAGGTTCCCCATCATAAATCCCGATATTTAAAGAGCTATTGCTTGTTAGACGCCATTCTTTCATAAGTGTACGCACATCTTTTTCTACGATTTTTACATCGTTCGTTTGAAATAAGCAGACGATTCTATCAGATAATGGATAGACTTGCATATGGTAGTGAATAGGTGTTTGCTGGAGCCAATTGTATAGCTTATCCAATGTTTCGGGATGCTCAGGCTCGATCATTGTAAAATGTATGTCTGTCTCTATGGAGGGAGTCGTACTGTCTAAAAATAATCGATAGTAAAAGGATTCATCTGTTGCCTCCTCATAAGCATCATTTACCTGTGGTGTGCGAAGAGATATAGCCGTAAGTTTTTGCTTTAATACTTCTAAGTCAATTGGTTTTACAAAAAGATGTGCTACCTGTAATTCAATGGCCTTTAATGCATTTTTAAATAATGGCTCTGTTGTCATTGCTAGGATCGCACCAGAATACTTTTGAAAAACGCGATAAAGAACAGTTAATCGATTATTAGGAAATAAATCAATATTGAGTAGTATCACTTCAGGTTCAAATTGCTGAATAATTTTAGGTGCCTCTGTAATACTGGTACACATTTCAATCAGGACATCCCCAGGAAAATACGTATGTAAAAACCATTGAATACCTGAAAGTTCAGCGGGGTCTCGATCTATTAATAACAGCCTCATTACAATCAGCCTTTCTTAAAATAATCTAGTTTCGTAAAAAAATACGATTATATTATTAAAAATAACATAAGAATCTGAAAAAAATAATGTTTTGTATATTAAAATTCTCTATTTTCTGAAAAAGGTAGTTAGTACAATGTAAATAGAGTAATTGCTATTTAATCTTCATTCAGCAAATGTGTGTTAAGTGCGAAAGTGGAGCGACAGCAACAAATGTGTACTGTGCGAAAGCAAAGCGACAGCAACAAATGTGTACTGTGCGAAAGCGAAGCGACAGCAACAATTACGAAGACAAAATGGATTAAAAGCATTTTTACATAGCCATAAAGAAATAGGGGGATGTCATATGAAGTCAATCATCGAGCTTGATGGCAGCACATTAACAAGACAGCAAATTGAGGAAATCGTTAAGGGGAATGCTGAAGTTGCACTTTCTGCAGACAGTGTAGAGCGTATCCGTTTAAGTAGAGAACGAATTGAAAAGCGTTTAGCTGAAGGGCAAACGATTTATGGTGTAAATACAGGATTTGGAAAGTTGAGTAACATAAAGATTGAAGAGGAAGATATTGAACTTTTACAGTTAAATTTATTGCGCTCAGATGCAACAGGTGTGGGCGAACCGTTCCCAACAGATGTTGTACGTGCAATGATGGTTTTACGTGCCAATGCTTTAGCGCGTGGTTTTTCAGGCGTTCGTCAGGAAACAGTGCAACTATTATTGGAATTTATTAATAAAGGTGTACATCCAATTGTACCGTCACAAGGCTCAGTTGGAGCAAGTGGGGATTTAGCGCCATTATCACATTTGGCTTTAGTGCTTGTTGGAGAAGGTAAGGCTGAGTTTAATGGAGAGGTTATGAGTGGTAGTATGGCATTACAGGAAGTTGGACTTACGCCTGTCCGACTCCAAGCCAAGGAAGGGCTAGCACTAGTTAATGGTACTCAAGCGATGACAGGTATTGGTGTTTTGACAGTGAACGAGGCTGAGCGCATCGGGCTTGCGGCAGATATGGCGGCAAGTTTAACACTAGAGGCATTGAAGGGTATTACATCGGCGTTTGATCCAGCACTTTTAGCAGTAAGACCACATCCGGAATTAGAACTTGTAGGCGGACGAATTCGTAAGTGGCTTGATGGAAGTAAACGTGTAACGAAGCAGGGTGAGTTACGCATGCAGGATGCTTATTCACTTCGCTGTATCCCACAGGTACATGGTGCATCTTGGCAGTCATTCTTCTACGCCAAGGACCGAGTGCAAACAGAAATGAATGCAACGACAGATAATCCGATTGTTTTAGAAAATGGTGAGGTATTATCTGGTGGCCATTTCCATGGTCAACCAATTGCATTAGCAATGGATTTCTTAAAAATTGGCGTTTGTGAGTGGGCTAATATTTCAGAGCGTCGTACAGAGCGTATGGTTAATCCGCAACTTAATGAAGGTTTGCCACCATTTTTAGCGACAAACCCTGGTATTGAATGTGGACTAATGATTGCTCAATATACAGCGGCTTCTATCGTATCTGAAAACAAAGTATTGGCACATCCTTCGAGTGTGGATTCTATTCCAACATCGGGTAACCAAGAAGATCATGTGAGCATGGGGACAACATCAGCTCGCCAAGTCCGTCAAATTGTTCACAATGCTGCACGAGTAATAGCGATAGAAATGATTTGTGCATCACAGGCTATTCATTTAGATAAGGCAGAAGAGCAGTTATCTCCAACAACACGAAAGTATTTAGAAAAAGTGCGTGAATTTTGTCCGCCACTGTTAGCGGATCAACCAATTGGCGATGAAATTGAAGCGCTTGCAAAGTATTTATTAACGAGCGATGTTCTATTAAATGAGTATATGTAAGTCTTATTGCGATAACTTAGCTAAAGCAAATCCCAAAAAACTCCTCAACTTGTGAACTAGAGATTCTATCGGGAAAAGTTCAAACGTAAGGGGAAAAGGATGGAATTTCAGCAACGAGAGCTGGGGCAAGATTCGGAATTTCGAGTCTCCCCCGCTATGAAGACGGTTGTCTATAATTTAGTCGGAATATTCAACTTTTTATATTTGGAATTCCATTAACACTTATTTGGTTTTAGCGTGTCGTATTTTCTTTAATCATCGTAACACCAATAGCATTTTTACTATTTTAAAGGAGCGTGTTTTTTATGGTATTCAAAACGAGCATTCGTGCACCACGTGGGAATGAACTAACTTGTAAGGGCTGGACACAGGAAGCGGCAATGCGTATGTTAATGAACAATTTAGATCCGGAAGTAGCTGAAAATCCAGATGAGCTAATTGTCTATGGGGGAATCGGTAAGGCAGCGCGTAATTGGGAGTGCTACGAGCAAATTATTGCTTCATTAAAAGAATTAGAGAATGATGAAACCCTTCTTATTCAATCAGGGAAGCCAGTAGCTGTATTCCGCACACATGAACATGCACCGCGCGTGTTAATTGCGAATTCTAATTTAGTACCAGCGTGGGCAAATTGGGAGCATTTTTATGAGTTAGAGGACCGCGATTTAATGATGTATGGTCAAATGACGGCTGGTAGCTGGATTTATATTGGTGCACAAGGGATTTTACAAGGAACGTATCTATCATTTGTAGAAGCAGGTAAAAAAGTATTTGGCACAGCCGATTTACGCGGTAAATTCATCCTGACAGGTGGTATGGGTGGTATGAGTGGTGCACAGCCTTTAGCTGGAAAAATGGCTGGCGCTGTAATTTTAGTAGTCGAAGTGGATCGTGCCCGAATTGAACGCAAAATAAAAGAAGGCTACTGTGATTATATTGTGGAGACAGTAGATGAAGCAATTGAGTTAGTCAATAAACTACGAGACAAAAAAGAGCCTGCATCGATTGGTCTTGTTGGCAACTGTGCAGACGTTAATCGTGAGCTATTGAATCGAGGAATTATCCCTGATTTTGTAACAGATCAAACATCTGCGCATGATCCGATTAATGGCTATGTCCCGAATGGTATGACATTTTTGGAAGCACTAGAACTGCGTAAAACAGATGTGAAAACATATGAGCAAAAAGCAAAAGAAACTATGGCCGAGCATGTCCGTACAATGCTTGAATTCCAACAGGCGGGCGCAGAAGTATTTGATTATGGTAATAATATCCGTGCTTATGCCAAAGAGATGGGCGTAACCAATGCCTTTGATTTCCCAGGCTTTGTGCCAGCATATATTCGTCCATTATTCTGTGAGGGCAAAGGACCATTTCGCTGGGCGGCACTTTCAGGCAATCCTGAGGATATTTATAAAACAGATGCACTTGCAATAAAAATGTTTGCTGAAGATGAAGGTCTTGTGAATTGGATTGATATGGCGCAAAAAATGGTTAAATGGCAGGGGTTACCGGCACGAATTTGCTGGCTAGGCTATGGCGATCGACATCGCTTTGCATTGAAGGTTAATGAAATGGTTGCCAATGGTGAGCTATCAGGGCCGATTGTCTTTGGGCGAGATCATCTAGACTCAGGCTCTGTTGCATCGCCAAATCGTGAAACGGAGGGTATGATGGATGGCTCTGATGCAGTATCAGACTGGCCAATTTTAAATGCACTTGTCAATACAGCGAGTGGTGCAAGCTGGGTAAGTGTTCATCACGGTGGTGGTGTAGGTATGGGCTATTCTCAGCACGCAGGCCAAGTGTTAGTAGCAGATGGATCAGCACTTGCTGCAGAGAAAATTGCAAGAGTGTTAATTTCTGATCCAGGAATGGGCGTTGCGCGTCATGTAGATGCTGGCTATGACATTGCGATTCAAACAGCGAAAAACAAAGGTGTGCATATACCAATGTTAAAGGATGATGTGAAGTGACCATTTTAATCAAAAATGCCAATGAAGTCATTACATTAAAAAGTAATGCCCAAGGACCGCGCACGAAGGAACAAATGCGAGAGATTGCGGTTGTTGAAAATGGTAGTGTCCTTATAAAGGAAGATCGTATTATAGCTGTTGGGGCTTTTGAACAGCTGGCAGTAGATTTCCCTGATTTAGTCAAGAAAGCAGATACTATTGATGCTTCTGGTAAGATTGTGATGCCAGGTTTGGTGGATTGTCATACGCATTTAGTTCATGGTGGGACGCGCGAGCAAGAGTTTAATATGCGACTTAATGGTTCTACCTACATGGAAATTATGAATGCAGGTGGTGGAATTCACGCAACAACAAAGCTTACACGAGAAACTAGCTTTGAAGATTTATATGCAAAGACGCTGCAGCACTTAGATGTGTTTTTAAAGCATGGTGTGACAACAGTTGAAGCAAAATCAGGCTATGGCTTGGATTGGGAAACGGAAATGAAACAGCTAGAGGTAGCAAGAAAATTACAAGCAACTCATGATGTTGATGTCGTTAGTACTTTTATGGGAGCACATGCAGTACCGCAAGACTATAAGGGCCGTGAAGATGAATTCGTTGCGATTGTGATTCATGACATGCTACCAAAAGTAGCGGAGCTAAAACTGGCTGAATTTAATGATGTATTTTGTGAAAAAGGCGTCTTTACACCAGAGCAATCACAGCGTATTTTAGAGGCTGGAAAAGCACTTGGTTTAACGCCAAAAATTCATGCTGATGAAATTGAGCCGTATAAGGGGGCAGAGCTTGCTGCAGAGGTTGGAGCAATTTCAGCAGAGCATTTGTTGGTTGCTTCTGATGAGGGTATTCAAAGAATGGCAAAAGCGGGTACGATTGCTGTATTATTGCCTGGAACTGCATTCTTCTTACGTGCACCATTTGCAAGGGGGCGTCTAATGATCGATGAAGGGGTACCTGTAGCGATATCCACAGATTTTAATCCTGGATCATCACCAACAATGAGTCTACCATTTATTATGAATTTAGCTTGTATGCATATGGGCATGACGCTGGAGGAAGTACTAACAGCGACAACGATTAATGCCGCATACGCACTTAATCGAGGCGAACAAATTGGTTCACTTGAGGCAGAAAAACAAGCTGATGTTGTTATTTTAGATGTTGCTAACTACAAACAACTACAATATTTCTATGGCATGAATCATACAAATACTGTTATTAAAAAAGGGCGAATTGTTGTGCGAAATGGTATTCTTTCAAATTAACCTTTTTACAAATAAGATAATATTTTAATCCCTTCAGTTTTTTTATGAGGGGATTTTTTAATGATTATAATTAAACAATAATTATTTACTATACTATGTTAGTAATACTAAGTACTTTTTAAATATACTTAGTATTATAAGTATTTGTAAAAATAATGAATTATAGGGTATTATATTCTAAAAAGAAATGGGGTAGATGACAATTCAAACGAAACCAGCCTATCAGAAAATTTATGACACAATTAAGCAAGAAATAGCAGAGGGCAAATATCTTGTTGGTGATATTTTACCTTCGGAGGCAGAGCTAGAAAAAATATTCAAGGTAAGCCGTACGCCAGTGAGAAATGCGCTAAAGCAGCTTGAAAATGACAAAATAATTCATAGAGTGCAAGGGAAGGGGTCTTTTGTCAGCAACCAACAACCAAAACAAACTTGGACTAGTATGTCAGGTTTTAGAAACCATTATTCAAATGATTGGGAAAAAATATCTGTTCGGACTATTGAAATTAAAGAGGTGGTCAATCCACACTTTGCTAAGCTGTTAAAACTAGAAGAGGATACAGAACTCATTTATTTAAAAAGAATTCGATATTTGAACAATCAACCAATGTTTTTCTTAGAGCACTATATCCGACCGGTAATATGCTCTGAGATTTATCAAGAAAATACAGCGATTTCTTCCGTGCAACAACTATTAAAAGAGCAATCAAATATCGATATTGTTGAGGTGGAGGATGAAATAGAAGCTGTTATTGCGACTCCTTATATTGCAGGTGCTTTGCAAATACCAGATACATCTGCTGTGTTAAGAGGGACGAGAATATCTTATGCAGAAAATAAGGTTCCTATGGATTTAAATATTTTCTATATAAATACGGATAATTGGAAGTACTATTCTTATTTCAGATACTAAAAAGCATCCCATTTGATATTGATAAAATATAGATCTATTTTTTATGATACTTAGTATTATAAGTTATTGACATCCTCAGTACTATAATTTATTATTTAATTATTCGCTATTATCAGAATTAATAAAATAAATGCGAGTGAAGGGGATGAAGTAATGTATAAGATGAAAAGATTGTTATTTTTACTGGGGACTATTGGGGTGTTGTCCATAATTCTTGTGGGGTGTAGCAATAGCAACTCTGATGCAGGTACTGGTGGTGTCGAAAAAGTAAGCGTAGCTGCTTTAAATAACTATCCGCCTCTTATTTTTAAACAGGATGGTAAATTAACTGGCTTTGAATATGATTTATTGCAAGCGGTTGCAGAAAAGGAAAATTTAGAGCTGGAATTTAAAGAGATGAAATTTGATGGTTTTATTCCAGGCTTACAATCTAATCAGGTAGATATCGCTTCCTCGCTATTAATACGTGAAGAACGCAAGGAAGTTGTAGATTTCTCAGAGATCTTTTTAAATTCTGGATTAGTGCTTGCTGTAGCAAATGATAGTTCCATCCAATCCTTCGAAGATTTAAAAGGAAAAACAATTGTTGCTACACAAGGTTCTACAACATTTGAAAAGGCAAAGGAATTAGCAGATAAATATGGTGGAAAAGCAAAGCCTCTAAAAGAAACAGATGCTCTGTATTTAGATGTAGAAAATGGAAATGCAGATGCGCTTGTGCTTAACTCTCCAACAGTTGAGTATCGTTTAGCGGTAGATGGTGACAATGTAAAGTTCCGAATTGTTGGAGAGCATATGACAGTCGATGAGCATGCATTCGCTGTTAAAAAAGGGAACAAAGAGTTAGCAGATAAGATTAATGCTGGTTTAAAAACAGTTAAGAAAAATGGGGAATATGACAAAATCCATGAAAAATGGTTTGGTAAATAAACATAGTTAATGTGAAGTGAGGTGTTTTAATGGAAACAACATTCAAAGTTATGACAGATGCACTGCCTTATCTTCTGCAAGGGTTATATATGACGCTATTAATATCCATTTTATCAATAATTTTCTCATTTATAATTGGGCTAATTGCATGTTTTATGAGAATGTCAAAGTATGCCATTTTACGATATCCTGCAGCAATATATGTTAATCTGATTCGCGGAACACCAATACTAATTCAAATATTATTTATTTACTTTGGTGCACCAACAGCTTTGGATATACATCTTTCGGCTTTTACAGCAGGACTGATTGCCATAAGCTTTAATATTGGAGCTTATAATACAGAGATTTTCCGTGGAGGAATTGAATCAATTGGTAAGGGACAAATGGAAGCAGGAAGGTCCTTAGGTTTCTCATATGCTCAAACAATGGCTTTAATCATTTTACCACAGGCTGTACGACGTATGATTCCGTCATTTGTGAACCAATTAACGCACGCAATTAAGGATACATCAATGCTGTCAGTTATTGGAATAGCTGAATTAACAATGGTTGGACAATCCATCTATGCTATGAATTTTAGATCCTTTGAAATATTAACGATGGTAGGATTATTCTACTTTATCACCATTTATACTGTTTCCCTTATTTCTGCTAAGATGGAACGGAGGTTTGTTATTACATGATAAAGGTTAATAGTCTATCTAAATCCTTTGGAGATTTACAAGTTCTAAAAAATATTAGCACAGAGATTGCAGCTAAAGAGGTTGTTTGTATTATAGGCTCATCTGGTTCTGGTAAAAGTACATTTTTAAGATGCCTGAACCTATTAGAAGAACCGAGTGGTGGCGAAATTATTATAGAAGGCGAAAATATTTTAGATAAAACCGTTGATATTAACAAACTTCGTCAAAAAATGGGGATGGTTTTCCAGCAATTTAACCTATTTCCGCAAAAAACGGTTATTGAAAATATTACATTAGCACCAATAAGACTCAAAAAGAAAACAAAAGTGGAAGTTGAAAAACAAGCGATGGAGCTGTTAAAAAAAGTAGGTTTAGCAGAGAAAGCAACCGCTTATCCCTCTAATTTATCGGGTGGACAACAACAGCGTGTTGCTATTGCGAGAGCATTAGCAATGGAGCCACATGTAATGCTATTTGATGAGCCAACGTCTGCACTGGACCCAGAAATGGTTGGAGAGGTTTTACGGGTTATGAAACAATTAGCACAAGAAGGGATGACAATGGTCATTGTCACACACGAAATGGGATTTGCCCGTGAAGTAGCTGATCGAGTTATTTATATTGACGGTGGTAATATAGTAGAAGAAGGAGATCCAAGAGATATATTCACAAACCCATCTCATGAAAGAACAAAAGCATTTTTATCAAAAGTATTATAAAAACTAATGGAGTCTTTCTGTTGCTAAACAAAGGCTCCCATTCTCCAAATTTTTTTACAACAACTTAGTATACTAAGTATTACAAATATATTTTCGGAGGAGGAATTACATGACAAAAACAGTCTTATTAATTGAACCAACGATTCGACCGAATGGTGTTGAGTACTTGACCAATCATTTTAATGTAGTGTTGGCACCAAATGGCTCAGAGGCTACCCTTATAGACTTTATAAACAAACATCAAGCCCACGCCGTCATTGTTAGAACAGAAAAAATTACAAGAAATATTTTAGAAAGCTGCCCCTCCCTTGAAGTTGTGGGAATGCATGGGGTCGGGCTAGATAATATAGATGTTCCAAGTGCAACAGAAAATGGAATAGTCGTATTGAATGCACCGTCAAGTAATTACACTTCTGTTGCAGAGCATGCGATGATGTCTATTTTAGCTTTAAGTAGAAACTTAAATATTAGTGATTCTAAAGTCAGAATTAATGAATGGCATTATAGAGAATCGTATTTTCCTATGGAAGTGAACGGGAAGACGCTTTTAATCGTAGGAATGGGAAGGGTCGGACAGGATTTAGCTAAAAAAGCAAGAGCATTTAATATGAATGTTTTAGGATTTGATCCATTTGTTACAGAATCAGAGATGCAGCTACATGGTGTTGTTAAAATGGATGACTTAAATATGTGTCTTCCAATATGTGATTTTATCTCTTTACATGCACCACTAACGAAAAGCACATATCATTTATTTTCTGCAAAGCAATTTGAGTTAATGAAAGTTTCAGCATTTGTTATTAATTTAGGGAGAGGCTCATTGATAAATGAACAAGCATTATATAGCGCATTAGTTACTAAAAAAATAGCTGGTGCAGCGTTAGATGTTTTAGAGCAAGAGCCTCCAAATAGTGATAACCCTCTTCTTGCATTGGAGAATGTGATTTTCACACCGCATTTTGGTGGCGATACATTAGAGGCAAAAGATAGATGCTCTGAATCTATAACACACGAAATTAGTGTTGTGTTAAAAGGGAAAATACCAAGAAATATAGTAAATCCACAAGCATTAGGTAATGCAAAGGCTTATAAATAATATTTAAAGGAGATTATTAAAATGGGGTTTAATGGAATTATGACTGCGTTAGTAACACCTTTACATCCGGGTGGGTCTGTTGATCAACAAAGCTTCGCAAATTTAATCGAGGATCAGCTAAATAATAATATTCATTCTTTGCTTGTATTAGGTGGAACAGGAGAATATGCTGCTCTCAATATGGAACAACGAAAAATTGCTATTGATGTTGCATTAAGAACTGTCAATGGTCGTGTGCCGGTAGTAGTAGGCTTGCTTTCTCCAGGATTAGGCGACAATGTGGAATTAGGTAGCTATGCAAAACAAGCTGGTGCTGACGCTGTAATGATTGTGACACCATATTATGTAAGTCCAACAAAACAAGGATTTATCGAATACTATGAAGCGATTGATAAATGTTTAGAGATGCCAATTATCCTTTATAACATTCCTTATAAAACAGGCATTCACTTGGCTAATGATACAGTAAAAGAGATTGTTGAAAATGTACCAAATGTAGTTGGAATGAAAGTTTGCTCAGATAATATAGGTGATGTTCTTGAGCTACTTCAAACTGTTGGTGATAAAATTTCCGTTCTTTGTGGAGAGGACTTCAGAGCGGTGTCCTCATTTATTGCAGGAGCACCAGGGGCTATAACAGCTAGCTCAAATCTTATTCCAGAAGTATGGGTGAAGATTTATGACTTAGTTCAAGAGAAAAACTATGATGAGGCAGTAGAGCTGCATAAAAAGTTTTTCCCATTAATGAAGACGCTATATAAAGAAGGAAATCCAGGACCTCTAAAAACCGCATTAAATTTAGTCGGTATACCTGTTGGTTCAGTATCAGTGCCGTTAGTAGATGCTTCATCTAGTATTGAAGCAGAGCTTAAAAATACATTAACAGAGCTGGTTGTACCAGTAAGATAAGGATAATAATTTTTTTTAGCTCAATATGTTGAGTGGATAACAATATTGGAGGTATATATGGTAGTAGCATATAAGCATGAGCCGTTTACTGATTTTAGTGTAGAAGCTAATCGATTAGATTATTTTAATGCTTTACAAACCGTTGAAGGGTACTTAGGGCAAGATTACGATTTAGTGATTGGTGGCGAGCGAATTACCACAGAGGATAAGATTATTTCCTACAATCCTTCCAATAAAAGAGAAGTGATTGGACGTGTATCGAAGGCGAACAAAGAGCTAGCTGAGAAAGCTATGCAGGTAGCTGTTCAAGCATTTAAAACGTGGAAAAAAGTGAAACCTGAGTTTCGCGCAGATGTTTTATTTAAGGCTGCGGCAATTATTCGTCGACGAAAGCATGAATTTTCAGCATTGTTAACAAAGGAAGCAGGTAAGCCATGGAAGGAGGCAGATGCAGACACAGCTGAAGCCATTGATTTCTTGGAGTATTATGGTCGTCAAATGCTTTTAATTAAAGACGGCTCACCTGTTCAAAGTCGTCCAAATGAATTTAATCGTTATAACTATATTCCATTAGGGGTAGGGATTATTATCTCTCCATGGAACTTCCCATTTGCGATTATGGCTGGAACAACAGTTGCAGCAATTGTGACAGGTAATACAGTATTATTGAAGCCAGCTTCCACTACTCCGGTGATTGCTGCTAAATTCGTTGAAGTGATGGAAGAAGCAGGTCTTCCTAAAGGTGTTCTTAACTTCGTCCCAGGAAGCGGCTCAGAAGTGGGGGATTATCTGGTCGACCATAAAGACACACGATTTATAAGCTTTACAGGTTCACGTGATGTTGGCCTCCGTATTTTTGAACGTGCTTCAAAAGTTCGTAAGGGGCAAATTTGGATAAAGCGTGTGATTGCAGAAATGGGTGGAAAGGACACAATTGTTGTTGATAAAGAAGCAGATCTAGAATTAGCAGCGACTTCGATAGTATCCTCTGCGTTTGGCTTCTCTGGTCAAAAATGTTCTGCGTGTTCTCGTGCAGTTATTGTAGAAGATGTATATGATCAAGTTCTTGAACGTGTGGTAGCATTAACCAATGAATTGACTCAAGGTGATCCAACTGACTATACAAACTACATGGCAACTGTAATTGATCAGAATGCCTATAATAAAATCATGGATTATATTGAGATTGGTAAGCAGGAAGGAAGGCTGTTGACAGGTGGAGAAGGGGACGATTCTATCGGTTACTTTATTCAGCCAACCGTATTTGCTGACCTTTCTCCAGAGGCAAGGATTATGAAGGAAGAAATTTTTGGACCAGTAGTCGGCTTTACGAAGGCGAAGGATTTTGATCATGCAATTGAAATTGCTAACAATACAGAATATGGCTTAACGGGTGCAGTGATTACAAATAACCGTGGGCATATAGAAAAGGCTCGTGAAGAATTCCATGTCGGAAATCTTTACTTCAACCGTGGTTGTACGGGCGCTATTGTTGGATATCAGCCGTTTGGTGGATTTAATATGTCAGGAACAGACTCCAAGGCTGGTGGTCCGGATTATTTACTTCTTCATATGCAGGCAAAAACAAGCTCAGAAATGCTTTAATAGCAAGGCTTTATAATAACATTGCATAAACCAACCAATTGTCGATGATTATATAGGCAACTGGTTGGTTAATTTTAGTTAAAAAAGAGTTGCAATTATTAGTGTTAACAAGTATTATTTTATTAAATAGTAATTACGGAATTACAAATTACTTAAATTGTTTTAATAAAGGAGTTTTTTCAATGACAAAATTCCGTAGTGAAGAAGAAGTGATTGCAAACTACGATTCCTCAAAATATCAAACACCTGATGGCTATAGAGCGGATATTGCTATTTTTACAATTGTCTCAGAAAAAAAAGAAGAAAAAGCACCGCCGAATATGACGCTAAAGATTATGCTCATCAAGCGTGCAGCAAAGGATGCTGAAGGAAATCCAAATGTCGAAGGAGGCAAATGGGCACTTCCAGGAGGATTTATAGATGCTAGTCAGAAGGAAACAGCCTATATTGCTGCGAAAAGGGAGTTAAAAGAAGAGACAAATGTAGAGGGTCTACATATACAACATTTTGGTGTATACGATGGAATTGATCGAGATCCTCGCGGTTGGATGATTTCAAATGCCTTTTACGCCATTGTTCCAGAAATATTTATTGAGCAACGACAGGCAAATGATGATGCCGCTGAGGTGGAGCTATTTGATATAGAGGAGGTATTTACTCTTCAACTAGCATTTGATCATCGTCAAATTATTATCGATGCATTGGCATTTATTAAAAGAGATATGATACAAACAACAGTTGCTAAAAATTTTTTACCACAGGAATTTACTCTGTCTGAATTACAGCGAGTACTCCTGACAGTCGGAGAGGATTCCCGAATTTCCAATGATTCTGTATTCTTTACAAAGGTACCAAAACTACCTTTTATCGAAAGGGTATTGGATGAGGAAGGGAAGCCGAAGAAGACAAAACGTAATTCTTTCAGACCTTCACAACTATATACATTTAATGATTTTGAAATTGTTGAGTCCATTTACCATTAGGAAAGATTCGTCTTTCCTGTTTATTTTAATGAAAGTAATTTGTAATTTAAGTATTACTAATTAATTTTAAATGGAGTGATAAAATGATGAAAAAGCTAGCATTAATTAATATTGATTACACAGTGGATTTTGTTGCAACAGATGGAGCTTTAACTTGTGAAGAGCTTGGACAACTGCTTGAGCAGGCAAATGTTGACTTAACAACAGAAATTATCAGGAATGGCGAGTTTACTGTATTTGCTATAGATGTTCATGAAGAAGGGGATGTTTATCATCCAGAAGCAAAGCTATTTCCGCCTCATAATATTCGCAATACAAAAGGTAGAGATTTATATGGAGCTTTAAAAGCGTTATACGAATCAAATAAAGAGCGGGACTATGTTTATTATCTCGATAAAACGCGCTACTCTGCCTTCGCAGGGACCGATTTGGAGTTGAAATTACGTGAAAGAGACATCACTGAACTTCATTTAATTGGGGTTTGTACAGATATCTGTGTTCTTCATACAGCAGTAGATGCTTATAATAAAGCTTCGACATTGTGATTCATAAAAATGCTGTGGCATCTTTTAATCAATCAGGGCATGAGTGGACGTTAAGTCATTTCGAGCAAACACTTGGTGCTACTATTATTTGACCTAAAAGAATGGAGGAAAAACATGAAATATGCAGACGATAGCCTCATGTTACACACGGAATTATATCAAATTAGTATGGTTCAAACCTATTGGCAAGATGGTGTTCATCAACGTAAAGCTGTTTTTGAGCTATACTTTAGAAAACTTCCATTTGGCAATGGTTATGCGATATTCGCTGGCTTAAAAAAGTGATAGAGTTTATAAATAATATTGGATTCTGACATTCAATATTTGCGAGAAGAGCGGAAATATCCAGAGAAGTTTCTACAATACATACAGGATCTTAGGTTTACAGGAACTATTAAGGGGATGAGGGAAGGTGAGCTAGTTTTTGCCAATGAGCCAATCCTACGAATAGAGGCAACATTGGCAGAAGCTGATACTAGATAGAAAGTGACAGGAGGAAGATACGATGGCGAGAATAGGTATATATGGTTCATCCTTTGATCCGATTACCAATGTTCATCTTTGGACAGCTAGCACAGTCGCACACCGCTGTAAATTAGATAAGGTTATTTTTTTACCTTGCTCGAATAAACGAAGGGATAAAACAATAAAGACAGAGGATACTCATCGCTGGAATATGTTACAACTAGCGATTGCCAAGGATGATCGCTTTATTGCAGATGCCTATGAAATGAATCAAGAAGGCTGGAATATTTACACATATGACACCATGAAATATTTTAGAGAAAAGCATCCAGAGAATGAAGTTCATTTTATTATGGGCGCCGATTTATTAGTAGATATTGGTGCGGGATTATGGAAAAAGAGTGACGCATTAGTTGCTGAAAATAAATTTATTGTAATGGCGAGGCATGGAGTTGATATGCTTTCAACGATTAGTCGTTCTCCGATTTTGAGGAATCATGATGATGGAAGATTCCATTTAATGGACAAAGGCTTAGCGATGGAAATTAGCTCTAGCTATATTCGAGAAGAATTTGCAATGGGTGGGGAACCAAAGTATTTATTGCCTGACGCTTGCTATAACTACATTAAAGAGCATGGTCTTTATAAAAAATAAACGGAATGCCCCGCCATTTTCCATGTTGTGAGGATCTCGAAATTGTCTCGTTTTTTTCTGTCTTTTATAGAAATGCTGGAGTGTGGATTAATTCCACACTTATTTTTATTTTGAAAAGATGGTGAATTTTATCATATATAATTCTAGGTAAGATATAATAAAAGTGAAACTTAATCAGTGGGGGTTTTCTTCACCCCGCTGATTATTAGTCTTCATCAATCGGGCATTTACGGGCAGTATCTTAATTACATCTTAAATTAGGAGTCTTGTACCCGATGCCTCGCTTCGCTTTTGGTTCAGATAAATTACTGCCTGGTAATGCGAGGTAAATATTGTGGTACCTAAGAGGTAAGGTGTCACAATGGCTAGAGTTTTGATTTTGGTATCATCTCTAGTCGATCGCAATGATTAATGTTAGAAAGGAATTCTTGGATGTGCAGCTTACATTAACATTTCTTATTTTAGGAGTAACAATTTTTGTGTTTGTGACCAATAAAATACGAGCAGATCTCGTGGCAATTGTGTCACTTCTAGCATTTGTCATGACAGATATTTTAACGCCAACTGAGGCACTCGCTGGTTTCTCTAACTCTGTAGTTTTAATGATTGCAGGGCTATTTGTCGTGGGAGCGGGAATTTTACGTACGGGACTTGCGGGGATGGCGGGGCAGTTGCTGCTGAAATGGTCAGGTAATAGTGAACTTAAATTATTTGTGTTATTGCTCATTATTGTGGGCTCTGTCGGTGCATTTATGAGTAATACAGGTACTGTAGCTTTGATGATGCCAATCGTTGTGAGTATAGCGATTAGTATGAAGGTAAGCCCGTCAAAGTTCTTACTACCACTATCATACGTTGCAAGTCTTTCTGGGCTTATGACACTTATTGCCTCTCCGACAAATTTAATTGTCAGTCAGTTATTGGTTGATCGTGGTTATGAAAAGCTGGGCTTTTTCGAAGTGACACCCATTGGTATTGTTGGGATGATTGCAGGTATTACCTATTTAGTACTAGTTCGAAATATACTATTACCAAATGATAAAAACCGTACACAATCTAGTTCCGGCTATAAACTTTCTCCAAAGAAGATTATTAAACAATATGATTTGAACAATCGTTTGTTCAAAGTTTTTGTTCCGGAGGATTCACATATCATTGACACATCATTGGCAGAATTAAAACTCCCAGCCAAATATGCGCTCTGTATGATGAAAATTCATCGGAAATCACAAGAAGGCATTAATTTGTTACCGATGACATATCAAGAAATGGCGGGGCCAACAAGTGTGATGCATGCCCGGGACGAACTATATGTCCAAGGCGAGGAACAGGATATTCGTCGCTTTACTATGGATTATAATTTAGAGATGCGGGAGTTAGCCGAAGGGGAGGCTGATGAATTGGTATCAAAGCATCTTGGTATTGCGGAAGTATTATTAACCCCAAATTCTAGCTTTATAAATGAAACTGTCGGCTCTCTTGGCTTCCGAGAAAAATACAATCTTAATATAATCGGTATAAATCGTAGAGGTGGCTATAAACTTCAAGACATGGTGACACATAAATTGAAATTCGGAGATGCCATTTTAGTACAAGGTGCATGGGATGAAATCCTATTACTTGCAAGAGAAACACAAGATGTCGTTGTTGTTGGTCAGCCGAAGGAACATGCGAGTGTTGCGGCTGCTACGGGGAAAGCCGGTATTGCAGGTGTCATTATGCTTTTAATGATTGTGCTAATGGCTTTTGAAATTTTCCCTGCTGTTATTTCTGTGATGATTGGTGCTGTACTTATGTTATTAACTGGCTGTTTACGTAATATGGAGGATGCATACAGCAATATGAATTTTGAAAGTATTGTTCTTGTTGCTGCAATGCTTCCTATGGCTACAGCATTGGAGAAAACAGGAGGAATGACAATCTTATCTGATGGTATTATCAATGCGCTTGGTGACTATGGACCTTACGGGGTACTGATTGGTGTTTATATATTAACAGTTATCTTTGGTCAATTTATTAGCAATACTGCTACTGCGGTATTGTTTGCGCCAATTGCTATGAATGCAGCGATTGCTATGGAAGTTAGCCCAACAACATTTATGATTGCTGTTGCTGTAGCAGCGAGTATGGCGTTTGTTACACCAATTGCTTCACCAACAAATGCACTTGTGATGACAGCAGGTGGTTATAAATTTATGGATTTTGTTAAGATTGGAATGCCATTGCAGATTGTTATGTTTATTGTCATGATGCTAGCAATCCCATTTTTCTTCCCGTTTTAAAAAACTCGGTCTCTACACCGAGTTTTTTTAATTTCTATTAATATTTTATTTAAGGTTATGATAAAATTCTATTTTAGATAGAAAAAAGTTAAATTAACTTAAGATGAAGAGTCTAATTTTATTTTTTTCGTAATCATCATTTATATAGGAAGCTTTTCATTGAAATGAAAAAGTATTTTTTTTATTAGAAAAAGTGTTGACCTTTTTGAATTATGAGTGTAATATTGTACAAGTCGCTAAGATAACTGCTGATAAACAATTAAATTAAATAAATTAGTTGTTGACACGGAGTTTATGATGTGATATTATATAAGAGTTGCTGCTGGGAAAACAGCGGCGATATGAACCTTGAAAACTGAACAAGCAAAACGTAATCAATAAAGTTTTTAGTAGCTAACCTTGAGTTAGTGAACAAAACAAATTTTGGACATCATAAAGATGCCAGCAAAACAATTTGAGCTAATCAAATTTCTTTTATGGAGAGTTTGATCCTGGCTC
>NZ_JBIWDH010000031.1:0-58427 GCF_044761885.1 Lysinibacillus sp. NPDC097231
TCACACCCGTTCCCATACCGAACACGGAAGTTAAGCTCTTTAGCGCCGATGGTAGTTGGGGGCTTCCCCCTGTGAGAGTAGGACGTCGCTAGGCACACAGTAGCCACTGAGAAATCAGTGGTTTTTTTGTTGTTTTGAAATTAAAGGTAAACTATTGTATTTTATATTCATTAATAAACTCAAAAAATGTTAAAATTTATATAACAAGTAAAGGGGTGTATTGGAATGGCAACGGGGTTATATAGCGAAAACATAGAAGTTGGGGAATTAAAGTTACAAGAGTTTATTCAAAATAAAGAGGAATGGGCTGTACTGATACCTGGTTATTTACATCATGAATTCCCTAATGAGCAAGATATGATTTGGGTATTTCAAGGTGATTTTGGGATTATTCAAAAAGCTGTGAAGGTAGAGCTTAAGTACAAGGAAGCAGCTCCTAATCAAGTTATGTTCGATTTAGTAGGTTTGTCAGATCCGATAAATGGTGACGGTTATTTTGAAATTAAACAAAATCAGGACGGCACATGTCAATTAGTTGGCAATTTAACGATGAAAGCAAGTGGTTTTTTAGCAGGTATGATGAATCCTATATTAGAAAAGTTCGTACCTCCATTAGTAGAACAGCTAGTACAAAAAATGGCGGTAAAGGCTAGTATTTAGTATGTTAATAGATAACGTAGAGTTAAGTACTTTTCAAAATTTTATACTGAGATGAATAGAAGTAGCGAAAGATCATTGTCATTAGGTGCAGTGGTCTTTTTTTTGGAATAACTTGACAAGTTTTTTTATAAAACTTATATTTGAGTAAACACTCAAATATTTAAAAAGTGGTGGTGAAAATAGTCGATGTCAAAGAAAGATAAAATTTTGGAAATAGCATTAGAACTCTTTACAGAAAAGGGCTTTAAAGCAACAACTACTAAAGAAATAGCATTAAAAAGCGGAGTAGCAGAGGGGCTTATATTTTATTATTTTAAAGATAAAAATGAACTTCTTAATCATCTTGTTCATGAATATTCTTTTATTGGTTCGCTACAAAAAGAGATGAATGAACTATCTGGACTTGATCCTCTTCCTGCTTTAATTAGATTTGGACAATTGTATGCAGATTTTTTGTCACGAAATAAAAGCTTTTTAACTTTTATATGGTCCCCAGAAATAGTACAAAACACGGATGTGAGTAAGGATATTGTGGATTTTATAACTACAATGGGTGAACATGCCGATACATTTTTCACAAGAGCTATTTCATGTTCTATTGAAAAAAAGAAGATCGAAACTGCAACTTCGATGTTTCTATCAGCAATATTAACGCGTGTGTTGGTCGAAGGAAGAAAAACAACTAATATACCAACAGAAAATAAAGAATATATTGAAGAGGTAGTAACACTTATTATAAAAGGGCTTGAAAATTCACATTAAAAAAACTTCTTTTTTTTAGAAAATTTTTGAGTGATTACTCAATTCACTTTTGAAAGAAGGTAGGATTATGAGTTATTCGATAGATATTCAAACGCTTATTTGGTTATTTCCCATTATGTTTATCCTTCATGATTTTGAAGAGATTATTATGATTGAAAAATGGATAAATAAGAATTCTACTATTTTGTATACAAGATTGCCAGAAAAAATTGCTGATAGAGTTATGAAACAATTTTCAATGTCGACGGTACAGTTCGCCGTAGCGGTAGTCGTAATATTTATGTTTGTAAGTAGTTCCACATTTATAGCAAGTCAGTATGTGAATCAAGGACCATTTGGAGATATCTACTTTTTCACTATTGTTACGCTAGTCTACTTTCTACATGCATTCACCCACCTTGCACAAGCTGTCTTTTTTCGTTCCATTACACCTGGTGCATTCACGTCCTTGATTATTGTTATTCCATACAGTTTAATTTTGTATTATTCTTTATTAGTTCAGAATGTTATAACGTGGAATATTATTTTTGTATGCTTGCCATTCTGTCTTTTAATAATCCCTGTTGTACTATTAGCACACTGGATTGGGAGAAAGGTTATATAACAGATATATTTTGTTTTTATGTCAATCCAGTGTATAAGCTATCCTATTCGGTGGGATAGCTTTTTTATCACGTCAAAATTTCGTATAATTAAATAAGAATATAACGGAAATGGGTGTTTTGT
This sequence comes from Lysinibacillus sp. NPDC097231, assembly GCF_044761885.1. Taxonomy (NCBI): domain Bacteria; kingdom Bacillati; phylum Bacillota; class Bacilli; order Caryophanales; family Bacillaceae; genus Lysinibacillus; species Lysinibacillus sp. NPDC097231. The sequence continues at coordinate 2,149 of NZ_JBIWDH010000031.1, forward strand.
TTTGCAAAAGAAAAAGCCGATTGTAGAAGGGTTAGAGCGTTTTCGACAACAACAAAATATTTCCTTTCATGTCCCAGGGCATAAGCATGGAGAGCTGTCCCATCTTCCTCAGGCATTTAAAGATGTAATGAGATATGATATGACTGAATTATCAGGTCTCGATGATTTGCATCACCCAGAGGAAATGATTTTAGAAGCAGAAAATTTGTTGGCAGATACATATGGGGCAATGAAAAGCTTTTTTTTAGTAGGTGGATCTACAGTTGGAAATTTGGCAATGATATATGCCACTTGTAAAAAAGGCGATACGATCATTGTTCAACGTAATGCACATAAGTCAATTTTTCATGCAATTGAGCTTGTTGGAGCAAAGCCTGTATTTGTTTCGCCAATATGGGATGAACGAACATTAACTGCAACATATATTACTTATAAAGATTTAAAAGAAGCTGTTGATAATTATCCAGATGCTCGTGCAGTTGTTTTAACATATCCTACTTACTATGGTATGACATCTATAGAGATACAGCAGCAGATTGCGTATTGTCATGAAAAGTGCATTCCTGTTTTAGTGGATGAAGCACACGGAGCTCATTTCAGTGCTTGCACCTTATTTCAACCATCAGCACTGACATTTGGTGCAGATATTGTAGTACAGTCTGCACATAAAACATTGCCTGCTATGACAATGGCATCCTTCATGCATGTTAATTCAGAATTAATCGACGTTGACAAAATAAATCATTATTTACGCATGCTACAATCTAGTAGTCCATCCTATCTTCTATTGGCTTCTTTAGATGATGCACGCTATTATGTACAGACATATATGGAGAGTGATGGTGCATATATAATAGAAAAAAAGAATCAATGGGTAGAGGCATTACGGGCTATTGGTTCTTTGGAAGTTATTGAGGTAGATGATCCTATAAAGTTATTACTCCGCGTTGATGGTTTTAGCGGCTTTCAATTGCAAGAGGCACTGGAAGCAAAACATGTCTACGCAGAACTAGCAGATGCAAATCAGGTGTTGCTTGTACTCCCTTTGTTAAAACAAGGGCATACCTATCCATTTGCAGAAATTCGTGTCCGTATTAAGGATGCTATAACATTGTTATTAGATACACCAAAGACAGAAAAAATAACAGCTACACAGACAGCCTATAACTTTGTGGCAATCACGGTACCAGAGTATACATTTGATGAAATTGAGAAATCGGAGAAAGAGTGGTTGCCCTATATGCGGACTATGGGGAAAATCTCTGCAAATATGATTATTCCTTATCCGCCTGGTATTCCATTGCTTGTCCCAGGCGAAAAAATAACAGTGGCAAAGTTAAGTCAGCTGGAAGAGTTACTAGCTACTGGTGCAACATTCCAAGGAATTCACCGTTTAGAAGAAAAAATGATTGAGGTCATGAAATAGTTGGAGGGTAATAGCAGCATGAAGTGCAATTTATTTATTACATTTGAAGGTCCAGAGGGTGCTGGAAAAACAACAGTCATTCAAAAAATAGCTGAGCGACTTGTTCAAGAAAATATTGATGTATTAGCAACGAGAGAACCTGGTGGTATTGAGATCGCTGAAAAAATACGGACGATTATTTTAAACCCCGCTCATACAGCGATGAATGAACGCACAGAGGCATTATTGTACGCAGCGTCGAGAAGTCAGCATTATTTTGAAAAGGTACGACCTGCTTTGGATGCTGGTAAAATGGTTATTTGCGATCGATTTATTGATTCATCATTAGCATATCAAGGGTATGCACGTGGTATCGGTGTTGATGAGGTACTATCTATTAATGAGTTTGCAATTGGTAAGAAGTTACCTGATGTAACAATTTTATTTGATCTTGCACCAGAGGTAGGTTTAGCACGTATATATGCTCATGGTGAGCGAGAAGTAAATCGTTTAGATGTTGAAAGTTTAGCCTTTCATAAGAAGGTTAGAGAAGGATATTTACAACTAGTGGAGCGTTACCCTGAGCGTATACATGTCGTCAATGCAGACCAAAATATTGAGCGTGTCGTAGAAGATGTTTGGTCATTATTATATGAGGCAATGCAGTAAAAGCATGAAGTTGTCCACTACATTGTGATATAATGGTAACATCTATAATTTTATTTAATGAAGGCAAAGTATTTATTAAATAAAATTAAATTTTCTGTAGATGCTACTGTTTTGAGAAAGGTAATTAGATTTTATCTAGATGAATTTAATAAAAGGGGTGAGTGCGAATGAAGTTAGTCGTAGCTGTAGTGCAAGATCAAGATAGCAGCCGCTTATCGAATGCTTTAACGAAAAATCAGTTTCGCGCAACTAAGTTAGCGAGCACAGGAGGTTTTTTACGCTCTGGAAATACGACGTTCCTTATTGGAACTGAAGACTCTCTCATACCCAAAGTTTTAGATATTATTCGTGATAATTGTCGAGCACGAGAACAAATGGTTGCACCTGTTTCACCATTAGGCGGGAATGCAGATTCCTATATACCTTATCCTGTGGAGGTAGAGGTAGGAGGAGCGACTGTTTTTGTATTACCAATTGACCAGTTTCACCAGTTTTAATTAATTGCAACATTAAGTACAATGTCTAATTTAGCTTTTGTTTTTTATAAGAAAGCAAGTGGGGGCGAAAACAGCTTGAAGATCAATCAGGATATACGGGTCGGGTTAAATACTAATCGCAAAGAGCCACTGCAAAACAATAATCAAAATAACCGATTTGGAGATATGGTCGTTAAGCAAGGAACCAAATTGCAAACAGATCAGCTTACACGACTGCTAGGGGATATTTCTACAGCTGGTGATCGCGTAGCGAGATCACGTAATTTACGAGAACTTGCTCGTTTTAAAATGCTTGTAAAACGATTTCTACAAGAAACAGTAGAACATGGTATGGAATTAAAGCAATCACATACATGGAATCGTTTTGGTGAAGGAAGACGCTTAAAAATTATTGAAACCATTGATACGCGTCTTGTGGAGCTAGCACAAGATATTTTAGATGAAGAAAAAGAAGCAATTGACCTTCTTGATAAAATCGGTGAGATTAAAGGCTTATTAATTAATTTATATATGTAAAACCCGTGTCTCGTTCTCTTGTAGGCGCGGGCTTTTTTCAAATATATTCAGTAGCTATTGTTATAGTACTAGAGAAAGCCTCCATTTAACATCATAGATGTTTTTGTACCAAAAGTGAGCAATAAAACTGTGATGTAATAGATATTTAGGAAGGAATTCAAGTATATGGCCAAGAATGTTGAGGAGCTTTTCACACTTCAACCAACCGTAATGAAGCAGCTTCAGACGATTTTTGACAAAAATAGATTAGCGCATGCATACATTTTTGATGGCGAAAAAGGGACAGGCAAAGTAGATATTATGAATTTTTTTGTCAAATTAATGCTATGTGAGCAACCAAATCAAAATGTTCCATGTGAAACATGTCGAAATTGCAGACGTGTTGATTCGGGAAATCACCCAAACATTCATCAAATATATCCAGACGGTCAATTTATAAAAATTGATCAAATACGTGATTTGATTGCTGAAATGAAAATGATGGGTGTCGAAGAAGGACGCAAGATTTATGTACTACATCATGCAGACCGCCTTAATGTAGCATCAGCAAACATGATACTTAAATTTTTAGAGGAGCCTGAAGGGGAAGTGACTGCAATTTTGCTAACGGAGCAAATGCAATCAATATTACCAACAATTCGCTCGCGCTGTCAGCATATTAAATTTCAAAAAATGCCTCGGCATGTATTGTTACAGTACTTGCAAGATAACAATATTTCTTATTCAATGGCTTCTACGGTAAGCATGATGACGAACGATCTCGAAACAGCTATATTTTTAGCAAATGATGAGCAGTTTGCACATGCCCGAAAAACAGTGTTAAAATTAGTAGAAGCAATTCGTCACAATGTACATGAAGCGATGCTTGTGGTGCATGAAGAATGGTTGCCACTTTTTAAAGAAAAAGCAGAGATGGAGCAAGCATTGGATTTACTACTATTTGCTTACCGTGATATAGTGTCAATAAAAGCTAATCCCGAAGCAGCTTGTACTTTTCCAGACATGTTACAGACATTTAAAGAAGCTGCGTTACATTCGACTTACGAACGCCTATCTAGTCAAATGGAGTCTATTTTACAGGCGCGTGCATCTTTACAGCGTAACATGAATAGGACGTTAATGATGGAGCAGCTAATGCTAAATCTGCAGGAGGGATATACATTTGTATAATGTAGTGGGAGTCCGCTTTAAAAAAGCGGGTAAAATATATTATTTTGATCCAGCATCATTTCTACTAGAGGACAGTCAATATGTCATTGTAGAGACAGCTCGTGGCGTAGAATATGGTAAAGTAGTTGTTCCTCAAAAGGTTGTTGGGGATAATGATGTAGTATTACCACTTAAACAAGTACTACGACCAGCTGATGAACGTGATCGTATTCAAGTAGAGGAAAATGCTGCAGAATCAAAGCGCGCATTTGAACTCGCAAGTACAAAAATTATAGAACACAATTTAGAGATGAAGCTTGTTGATGTTGAATATACATTTGATCGTAATAAAATCATCTTTTATTTTACAGCTGAAGGACGTGTCGACTTTAGAGATCTTGTAAAAGATTTAGCTTCGGTTTTTAGAACACGTATCGAACTTCGACAAATTGGTGTACGTGATGAGGCGAAGCTATTAGGTGGCATTGGTCCATGTGGCAGAATGCTTTGTTGTTCAACTTTTTTAGGCGATTTTGAGCCAGTTTCTATTAAAATGGCTAAGGATCAAAACTTATCTTTGAATCCATCAAAAATATCAGGTCTATGCGGCCGTTTAATGTGCTGTTTGAAGTATGAAAATGATGAATATGAGGAAGCAAAAGAGGGTATGCCTGACATTGGTGAAATGACGATGACACCAGATGGCCGCGGTAGAGTTGTAGGTTTAAATGTGCTAGAAAGACTCATTCAAGTATATTTACAAGAGCAGGAACGCACAGCTGAGTATACACTAGAAGAGCTGCTAGCATGCGAAAAAAATCTTATATAAGATAGAGAATTTAACGAGGTGGCTTGGGTGAAGGACCGTAATTTCTTAGATACCGTTATGGAGTTCGAACAACAGCTCGAAGCAATGCAGGAACAATTTGGTGCATTGAAGCAATTTGTAGCGTTAATGATGGAGGAGCATAAAGCACTCGAAACAGAAAATCATCACCTTCGTACACGTCTAGAAGAACTACTTTCTACACCTAACTCCGTACAGGCTTCTGATGTGAAGAAAGAGAATTCGCTAGATATTGGAGAGGGCTATGATAACCTAGCACGTCTATACCAAGAGGGCTTCCATGTTTGTCATGTTCATTTCGGAAGTTCACGGAAAGGTGAAGACTGTCTATTTTGTCTATCATTTTTAAATAAACAAAATGTGTAATAGAAGGCTGATTCCCACTACCGTGGTGTCAGTCTTTTGTTTTGTATAGTAGGAGGAAGAAATACATGGAAAATTGGCTAAAGGATGACGAAAGGCTAGATTATTTGTTGGCTGAGAAATTACGTATTATTCAAAGCCCTTCTGTCTTTTCGTTTTCATTAGATGCGGTGCTACTTTCAAAATTTGTCACTGTCCCACATCATAAAGGGGAAATTGTTGATTTATGCTCAGGAAATGGTGTAATTCCTCTTTTTCTTAGTGCTCGTACAAAAGGGCATATTACAGGAATAGAGATTCAACCACGTTTACTGGATATGGCTGAACGGAGCATTCGATACAATCAGTTAGAAGATCAAATCCATATGATTCTTGGTGATGTCAAGGAAATGCCTAAGCAGCTTGGTATAGAAAAATATGATGTAGTGACATGTAACCCACCTTATTTTTTAGCACATGAGGCGAGTGATAAAAATTTAAGTGAGCATTATGCTATTGCTCGTCATGAACTGTATTTAACATTAGAGGAAGCCGTACAATCAGCAAGTAAACTCTTAAAGCAAGGTGGAAAAGCGGCTTTTGTTCATCGGCCAGGTCGACTATTGGATATTGTTACAGCAATGAGAGCAAATCGTTTAGAGCCTAAACGGATGCAGCTTGTATATCCGAAAGAGGGTAAGGAAGCCAATACACTATTAATAGAAGGAATTAAAGATGGTAAACCTGATTTAAAAATATTGCCACCCCTGTATGTCTATAATGCTAACAATGAATATACAGCGGAAGTGAGTGAAATTCTTTATGGAAAAGAATGGTAGACATTATTTTTATGTATTAGAATGTGCCGATCATTCCTTTTATGCAGGCTACACAAATAATGTAGAAAAGCGTGTCGCAGTACATAATGCGGGTAAAGGAGCAAAATATACAAGAGCTCGAGGACCAGTGAAATGTATATATGTAGAGGAATTCCATACAAAACAAGAGGCGATGCGTGTAGAATATGCTTTTAAACAGCTGACACGAATACAAAAGCTGAAATATATGGGGGAGGATAAGTCATGAAATCTCAAAAAAGTACAATGCACGATCATACAGGTTGTTTATATCTTGTTGCAACACCTATAGGTAATCTAGAGGATATGAGTGTACGTGCACTACGTATTTTAAAGGAAGCAGATATTATTGCTGCTGAAGATACACGTAATACAAAGAAGCTATGCAACTATTTTAACATTGCAACACCACTTATAAGCTATCATGAACATAATTTAGCGGTGGGGGGAGAGAAACTATTAACCCTCTTGCGTGAAGGGAAAACAGTTGCATTAGTTAGTGATGCGGGTTTACCTTGTATTTCCGACCCTGGTGCAGATATCGTCGAAAAAGCAATTGAGCAGGACTTTCCAGTTGTGCCAGTTCCGGGTCCTAATGCAGCGATATCAGCATTAATTGCCTCGGGTTTAACACCGCAACCGTTTTTCTTTTATGGATTTTTGAACCGAGGGAAAAAGGAACGTCGACAACAATTAGAGCAACTAAAAAAACGTCAGGAAACAATGTTGTTTTATGAGGCTCCTCATCGCTTAAAAGAAACCTTGAAAGATATGGAGACTATTCTTGGGGATCGTCGTATTGTATTAGCTCGTGAGTTAACAAAGAAATTCGAGGAGTTTTTAAGAGGCACACTTCATGAAGCGGTGGAATGGTCACAAACAAAGGAAATTCGAGGGGAATTTTGTATTGTTCTTGAAGGAAACACTAACGCTGAGGAAGAAAACAGTGAAGAAGCGTATTGGACCAAAATGTCTATTGTTGAACATATCGATTATATTATTGAACATGCAGGTGTTACATCCAAAGAAGCGATAAAAGAAGTAGCAAAATTACGTCAACTAGCTAAACGAGATGTCTATAACGAATACCATAGCTAATATAAAAAGGTTGCCTTTAATAGGGCAACCTCTTTTTTCTATTTAGTTACTTATAAAATCTTTAAATTGATAATAATTGTAAAAAATAGTACCCTTAAATGTGAAAGGTCTGACATGGACATTTTTTGGGTATATTAAATTTAATATAAGCAAAGAACCTAAATCGCTTTTCTCGATTTAGGTATATATCAAAATTATTTTTTTAAGTTTGATTGGATTTCTTTCATTAACATTTCAGCGCCTTCAGCACTTAAAATTAATTTGCCCCCAACTAGACGGAAGTTATCGTCAGATACTTCACCAGTAACAGCACATGTCATGTTAGGCATATATTTTTTTAAGATGATTTTGTCATCATCCACATAGATTTCTAAAGCATCTTTTTCAGCAATACCTAATGTACGGCGTAATTCGATTGGAATTACTACACGACCTAACTCATCGACTTTACGAACAATTCCTGTTGATTTCATAATTATTTTTCCTCCTAATGTTAAAAGTTATATTGGTATTTCGTCAAATTTCGACATAATTTCTTTGTCTGATAGTTATCATACCAAGTAATGCCATAAACGTCAATTAATTAATACACTAATATTATTGCTTTCAAAAAAATTTTTGAGGAGAAAACAGATATTTTGGTTTTTTTAAAAGGTTTTTATTATATATTTTCATTTATAGTAAAAAAGCTTCTTGTTTAAGACAGTAAATGGATTGAACTTATTATTCGACAATTTTCGCGTACTATTTAAACTTTCATTGAAACGAATTTCGTACTTCGTTAAAATAGATAGTATATTGTGAAACAATGGAGGCAGTTCTTGTGAGCGAACTAAATAAAACATTCTATATAACAACCCCAATTTACTACCCAAGTGGGAAATTTCATATTGGTACAGCGTATACAACTGTAGCGTCAGATACAATTGCACGTTATAAACGTTTACGAGGTTATGATGTACGTTTCTTAACTGGAATGGATGAACATGGGCAAAAAATTCAAGAAAAGGCAGCAGAAGCTGGCAAACATCCGCAACAATATGTAAATGAAATTGCTGATGCGGCAAAAAAACTTTGGGCATTAATGGACATTTCGTACGATGACTTTATACAAACAACGCAGGAACGTCATACAAATGCTGTCGAAAAGATCTTCCAAAAGTTTTTAGATAATGGTGATATTTATAAAGGTGAGTATGAAGGTTGGTACTGTACACCATGTGAATCATTCTTTACCGAGACACAATTAGTAGATGGTAACTGTCCAGACTGCGGTCGCCCGGTACACAAAGTTAAAGAGGAATCTTACTTCTTTAATATGAAGAAATACGCAGATCGACTATTAGCTTATTATGAAGAAAACCTAGAATTCATTGAGCCTGAATCTCGAAAAAATGAAATGATAAACAACTTTATTAAGCCAGGACTAGAGGATTTATCTGTTTCTAGAACTTCATTTGATTGGGGTATTAAAGTACCTGGAGACCCTAAACATGTTATTTATGTATGGGTAGACGCCTTAACTAACTATATTACAGCGTTAGGTTATCTATCAGAAGATGAAACATTATTCAACAAATATTGGCCAGCAGATGTTCATGTAGTTGGAAAGGATATTGTTCGTTTCCATACGATTTATTGGCCGATTTTCTTAATGGCACTAGATTTACCACTTCCTAAAAAAGTGTTTGCACATGGTTTTATTATGATGAAGGACGGCAAAATGTCTAAATCTAAGGGCAATGTTATCTATCCAGAAATGTTAATAGAGCGTTATGGCTTAGATGCGACACGTTACTTCCTATTACGTGAATTACCTTTTGGCTCTGATGGTGTATTTTCGCCGGAATCATTTGTCGAACGTACAAACTTCGACTTAGCAAATGATTTAGGAAATTTATTGAATCGTTCAATATCAATGATTAATAAATATTTCGACGGCATTATCCCTTATGAAAATTTTCAACCGACAGAATTTGATGCAGCATTAAAAGAGCAGGCTGAATCGGTACGTATTAAATATGAAGAAAGTATGGAAAAAATGCAATTTAGTGTCGTATTGGCCGACTTATGGACACTTGTCTCAAGAACAAATAAATATATAGATGAAACTCAACCATGGGTCTTAGCTAAAGAGGAGTCAGATAAGCCAAAATTAGGTGCTGTAATGCGAAATTTGGCGGAAAGCTTACACCAAATTGCTGTCATGTTACAACCATTTATGACATCTACGCCTAAACGAATTATTGAGCAATTAGGCTTGGATGACAAATTCTTAGCATGGGACACAATTGAAACATTCGGTAATACTATTCCAGCAAACATTAAAGTGGTAGAAAAAGGTATACCTATTTTCCCTCGTTTAGAGAGTGAGGTTGAAATTGCTTATATTCGTGAGGAAATGCGTGGTTCAGTGAAAACACCACAAGCGGAAGAACCAAAAGAGGAGTTAAAAGCTACTGAGGTTCCAGAAATTCCTGAAATTACTATCGATGATTTTATGAAAATTGATTTACGTGTCGGTACTGTAACAGCGTGTGAAACTATACCGAAAGCAGACAAATTATTAAAGCTTCAAGTAGATCTTGGATATGAGCAACGACAAGTAGTTTCAGGCATTGCCAAGTTCTATTCTCCTGATGAACTAGTTGGTCAAAAAGTGATTGTTGTCGCGAACTTAAAGCCAGTTAAATTACGTGGAGAATTATCACAAGGAATGATCCTAGCTGGAGAAAAAGATGGAATTTTAAAACTAGCATCGGTTGATCCGAAACTGGAGAACGGTGCAAAAGTAAAGTAAAACATGGTAAGGAGGGCCTGCTGACTACAAAAAGTTCAGCAGGCTTTTAAAATCTTCTTGAAAAACACAGTATTTATTATTTCAAAATAATTTATAAGCGCTTAAAAGTGTATTTTTTTAGGTATATAGTAACAAATATAGTACTTAAGATTATTAGTAATGTCACGTTATTGAATTTTTTGTAACCTATTTGTAATGTTTACGCAAAATATGAAATAATAATTTTTAATAAAATCTATGTTAGGAGAATGGCGATGTTCATCGATACACATGTTCATTTAAACGCAGATCAGTATGAAGAAGACTTACAAGAGGTTATTAATAGAGCTCTCGAAGCGAAAGTAGAGATGATGGTTGTTGTTGGCTTTGACCGTAAAACCATTGAAAAAACAATGCAATTGGTTGAACAGCATGATTTTATTTATGGTGTCATAGGGTGGCACCCAGTTGATGCAATTGATTGTACGCAAGAGGACTTAAACTGGATTGAAGAATTAGCAGCACATCCAAAAATAGTTGGTATTGGTGAAACTGGTTTGGACTACTATTGGGATAAATCCCCTAAGGTTGTTCAACAAGCGCTTTTCCGAAAGCAAATTCATTTAGCGCAAAAGGTGAATTTACCAATCATTATTCATAACAGGGATGCAACAGGTGATGTTGTACAAATTTTACGTGAAGAAAATGCAGCATCTGTTGGAGGCGTTATGCATTGTTATAGTGGCAGTGTCGAAACAGCACGTGAATGTATTGCTATGAATTTTATGATTAGTCTTGGCGGGCCAGTGACATTTAAAAATGCACGCATGCCAAAGGAAGTGGCGACAGAAATACCTTTAGAGCATTTGATGATTGAAACAGATGCGCCGTATTTAGCGCCCCATCCATATCGAGGAAAGCGTAATGAGCCAGCTTTAGTGCCATTAGTTGCAGAAGAAATTGCCCGTTTAAAAGGGTTAACGATTGAGGAAATTGCACAGGTAACGACAGCCAATGCGAAAAATTTTTTTAGAATTGACATTTAACTAGCTGAGATGCCTCCAATATTGGGTTTGTGGTTTGTCAAAATGGTGAAGTCAATTTTCTTAGAAATGTTTTCGGGTTGACAGTGCCAAATCTAGTCCGTATAATCCAACCTTGTATTAAGGAGGCGTTTTTTCATGTCAAATAATTCCATGAAAAACTTGTTCTTAGGATCATTGAGGAGTAAGCAAACAGTGATAAGAATTATTTCACTTGTCCTGTTTGTATCTGTAATTTCATTCGTACTTTTTCAAGGTACTAAAAAATCCGTAACGCTTGATGCGAACGGAGAAAAAATCGAAGTAGCAACACATGCCAAAACTGTAGAACAACTATTACAAGATCAGAATATAGACGTAGCAGAGCATGACAAAATATCACCCTCTCTGAACACCACAATTGTTAATGGATTAGCAATTACATGGGAACAGGCAAAAGAAGTAACTATTTCAGTTGATGGAAATCAGTCAAAAGTTTGGACAACTGAAACACAAGTGAAAGACATTTTGAAAGAAGCAAATATCGAAGTATCAGAGCATGACTCTTTAGTACAGGGTCTAGATACAGAAATAGGGGCAGATAACAAAATCGATATTCAAAAAGCGTTTCAAGTATCGCTTGTCGATGGTATAACTAAAAGACAAGTATGGTCCACTTCGACTACGGTCGCTAACTTTTTAAAACAACAAGGAATTCAGCTAAATGAATTCGATCGTGTCGAAAATAACCTGAAGGACGTTCTTACTCCGGAGAGTAAAATCACAGTAGTTCGCGTAGAAAAGGTTATCGATGTAGTGGAAGACTCTTTAGATTTCGCAATTGAAAAGAAGCAGGATGCTTCAATGCAAAAGGGGAAACAAAAGGTAGTAAAAGCGGGAGAGAAGGGTACAATTTCTCGTACGTATGAAATTGTGAAAGAAAATGGCCAAGTTATGGCTAAAAATCTACAATCTGAGAAAGTCATAAAAGAACCGAAAGAGCAATTGGTTGCAGTAGGTACTAAAACTGTAGTAGCAAGTGCAGCTACTGTATCGCGTGGTTCAGCAGAGCCATCTAATGGTAAAGAATTTTATGTAACTGCAACTGCCTATACCCCTTATTGTAAGGGTTGTTCAGGTACATCTGCCACTGGCATTAATCTACGCTCGGGCGGGTTGAAAGTAATCGCGGTAGATCCATCTGTTATTAAGCTTGGCTCAAAAGTTTGGGTTGAGGGCTATGGAACAGCTGTTGCTGGGGATACTGGTGGCGCAATTAAGGGTAATAAGATCGATATACTTGTACAATCAGAAACCCAAGCAAGTAATTGGGGAATTAAGAAAGTGCGTATAAAAGTATTAAATTAAAAAAATTGTAAAATTAATCAAAATGTTTTTCGCTAAATATTAGCTTTCCTGTTTTGACTGGCGGGAAAGCTTTTTTATGTTGGAAAGTGAACAGCCGTGTATTTCTGTACAATCGTACTGTGCAGTTGTAAAATGGTCTGAAGATAAGGTAGAAAAGAGGAGCCTTTTTGCAAGTTAAAGAAATCATCGTTGTAGAGGGAAAAGACGATACAACAGCTATTAAGAGAGCTGTACAAGCAGATACAATTGAAACGAATGGATCAGCAATTTCAGAGGAAACACTAAAGAGAATTCAACATGCACAGGATAAAAGAGGTGTTATTGTTTTTACTGACCCTGATTATCCAGGACGCCGGATTCGTGCAATTATTGAGGAACGTGTGAAAGGTGTGAAACACGCTTTTTTACCAAAAGCAAAAACAATAGCGAAAAACGGTAAAGGGCTAGGGATTGAGCACGCTGCAGATGAGGATATACGTGAGGCACTAAGACATGTCTATACCCCAAATAGTGTTGAGCCAATCGCTGATGACATTACGCTAGAAGATTTAATGACAGCACGTTTAATTGGTCATCCACAGGCTAAAAATCGCCGTGATCGCCTTGGGGAAATTTTGAATATCGGTGCAACCAATGGGAAACAACTTCATAAAAGATTGAAAATGTTTCATATTACAGAAGAGCAATTTGGTGCGGCTGTCGCACAGTTAGATCAGGAGGAAAACCATGCATAAGGATATTGCAACACCAATAAGAACTCAAGAAATTTTAAAAAAATACGGTTTTTCATTTAAAAAAAGCCTAGGTCAAAATTTTTTAATTGACCCAAACATTTTAAGAAATATTGTTAGTCATGCAAATTTAACTGAGAATAGTGGTGCAATTGAAGTCGGTCCTGGTATTGGGGCTTTAACGGAGCATTTAGCTAGAAGTGCAAAAAAGGTTGTATCTTTTGAAATTGATCAGCGATTATTACCTGTACTAGAGGATACACTGAGCCCGTATAATAATGTGACGATTGTACATTCAGATATATTAAAGGCGGATGTTGCTAAAGTAATTGAGGAAGAGATGCCAGGTATTGAAGATATTATGGTTGTAGCGAATTTACCGTACTATGTGACAACCCCGATTTTAATGAAATTGCTAAATGATCGCTTACCGATCCGAGGCTTTGTTGTTATGATGCAAAAGGAGGTTGCAGATCGCATTACAGCCAAACCTGGAACGAAAGAGTATGGTTCTTTATCGATTGCAATTCAATATTATGTAAAGGCTGATATTGCCATGACAGTACCAAAAACTGTTTTTATGCCACAGCCAAATGTAGATTCTGCGGTTATCCGCCTTATTAAACACGATGAACCCCCAGTAAAGGTAGTTGATGAGGATTTCTTCTTTGTTGTAACTAGAGCGTCGTTTGTACAGCGTCGAAAAACAATCTTTAATAATTTACAATCAGGTTTACCAAATGGGAAGGAACATAAAGAAAAAATTATGGATGCCTTAACAGCAGTAAATATTGAACCAACACGTCGAGGAGAGACACTTACTATTCAAGAGTTTGGTAAATTGGCAGATGCACTACATCCAACGTTTGCAAAGTGAAAATTTTTGTTAACTTTTTTTATTATAAGTAAAAAAAACATGGTTTTTTATAAAAAATAAGTTGACAACATTTATTCAAGGCTGATAAAATATTATATTTTGTTGACATTTTTGGGCTAATCGCTTATACTAATTAGTAGTGAGGTGTAAGCGAAAATGCCAAGAACTTTAGCGGACATTAAAAAGTCGTTGGATTGTCATCTGGGTAAACGTTTGCAGTTAAAAGCAAACGGAGGTCGCAAGAAAACGATCGAGTGTGCAGGGATATTGCGTGAAACATATCGTGCTATCTTTGTAGTTGAGCTTGATCAAGAAGACAATACGTGCAAGCGCGTATCGTATAGCTACACAGATATTTTAACTGAAGCAGTAGAGATTACATTTTTAGACGAAGCAAAAGCTGCTGTCGCAAAATAGTTTCTAGTACTTATTTCTATATTTTGGAACACTCATGTATGTTAAAAACTACATGAGTGTTTTGCGTTTTCTGGGACATACTAAATTCGTCAGTTGTTAAAGGAGGAGTTTATATGCCTAGAAAAGGTATCATGTCACCTCGATTAAAAGAAGAGATCGCTAAAGAGCTTGGATTTTATGATGTTGTGCAACGAGAAGGCTGGGGCGGCATTAAAGCTCGAGACGCAGGTAATATGGTCAAACGTGCCATTGAAATGGCTGAAAGAGCAAGCACTGAACAAGAGCATAATAAGTAGACTATTTTGGTTAAAATAGACCACTTATAAATTTAACTTCATTTCAGCAGGGAAGAAAATTTCCTGTCGACACAACAACACAACTGACGAGAGAGAACCGTTACTCCAATAAAGGGTATACGGTTCTTTTTTTCCATTTTCGCTTTCCCATTATGGTAAAATAAAATGAATAATCTTGTGCGAAAGTGAACGGCTGTTACGTGTAGCTATAAGGAGGAAGAAAGATGCTTTATGTAAAGGCGCCTGCAAAAATAAATTTAACATTAGATGTACTTTATAAAAGACCGGATAATTATCACGAAGTAGAGATGGTCATGACGACTGTTGATTTAGCTGATCGTATTAGTCTGGAATCTCGAGAAGATGGCTTAATAGAAATAATTTCAACAGATAATTTTGTGCCAAATGATCACCGCAATTTTGCTTATCAGGCAGCGCGTCTAATTAAAGATACATACGGCATTGGACAAGGTGTATCTATTACTATAGAAAAGGAAATACCAATTGCAGCAGGTCTTGCAGGTGGTAGTAGCGATGCGGCTGCTACACTGAAAGGTTTAAATGAGCTATGGAATTTAGGCCTATCCATAGATGAATTGGCTGAACTAGGTGCTAAAATTGGTTCGGATGTTTCTTTTTGTGTCTATGGTGGTACAGCATTAGCGACGGGGCGTGGAGAAAAAATTCAGGAATTGCCAGCACCGCCAAACTGTTGGGTAGTACTAGCGAAACCTAAAATAGGCGTCTCTACAGCAGAAGTATATGGAGGGCTCAAGGTTGAAGGATTAGAGCATCCAAATACAAAGCAAATGATTCATGCTATTGAAATGGAAAATTATGAGCTCCTGTGTGCATCATTAGGAAATGTTTTGGAAACTGTAACATTTAAGTTACATCCTGAAGTAGTGATGTTAAAGGAGCAAATGAAACGCTTTGGAGCAGATGCAACATTGATGAGCGGAAGCGGTCCAACAGTGTTTGGCTTAGTAGATAGTGAAGCTCGTGTAAGTCGTATTTATAATGGTTTACGTGGTTTTTGTGAAGAAGTTTATGCTGTACGGATTTTAGGCGAGCGAAATACGCTTGCTTAAAAACGCAAATTTGTGTTAATTTTACCTATAAATATTCGTGTTTAGGAGAGGGTCGCATGAAATGGAAGCGTAGTGAACGACTAGTTGATATGACGTACTATTTACTAGAACATCCACATCAGCTGATCCCGCTAACTTATTTTTCAGAACTATATCAATCTGCAAAGTCATCCATCAGTGAAGATTTAACGATTGTAAAAGAAACTTTCGAAGAAAAAGGAATCGGGTTATTGATGACAGTACCGGGCGCAGCTGGAGGAGTTAAATATATTCCTAAAATGTCCGAGGCTGAGGTCCGTTTAGTTATTCAGGACTTAAAGGCGGAGCTTGAGCATTCAGATCGTTTGTTGCCAGGCGGTTATTTATTTATGACGGACTTACTCGGCAATCCAGACTTAATTAATCGTGTTGGAAAGGTGTTTGCATCTGCATTTGCTGACCAACAGATTGATGTCATAATGACTGTGGCAACAAAAGGCATTTCCATTGCCCACGCCATTGCAAGACATTTAAATGTACCAGTTGTTGTTGTTAGAAGAGATAGTAAGGTGACTGAAGGATCTACAGTCAGCATTAATTATGTCTCCGGTTCTTCCAGAAGAATTCAGACAATGGTATTATCAAAAAGAAGCATGAAGAGTGGACAACGAGTGCTGATTACTGATGACTTTATGAAAGTCGGAGGTACAATGAACGGCATGAAAAACCTATTAGAGGAGTTTGACTGTCAGCTAGCAGGTATTGCAGTGCTTGTAGAGGCTGAGCATGCAGATGAAACTTTAGTAGACGATTATTATTCACTAGTGAAGCTTCATGAGGTTAATGAAAAAGACCGTACTATTGCATTAAGTGAAGGTAACTATTTTTCTAAAAGGGGAAATGACAAATGAATGTAGTAGCAACAACAAATGCTCCAGCAGCGATTGGTCCATATTCACAAGGGATTATTGTAAACGGCATGTTTTATAGCTCAGGTCAAATTCCACTAACAGCAGCAGGCGAGCTAGTGGAAGGAGATATCACAGTGCAAACTAATCAAGTGTTTGCTAATTTAAAAGCAGTTTTAGAAGCTGCCGGTTCATCTTTAGACAATGTTGTTAAAACAACTGTTTTTATGAAGGATATGAACGACTTCGTGGCTATGAATGAAGTATATGCAAGCCACTTTGGCGACCATAAACCAGCCCGTTCAGCAGTTGAGGTTGCACGCCTACCAAAAGATGTAAAAGTAGAAATCGAAGTTATTGCCATTGTAAAATAAATAGTTTTTAAAGCTCGCTAAAGAGAGAGGTTTGCTCTTTTTAGTGAGCTTTTTTAACTTCTTACAGCGGGTGTCCAAACATCCGCTGCAATAAATGAACTCCGGCGAATGTCACGGAATCGGAAAGGAGTTCACATAGGATGTTAGCCTAAAATCATCGCATCCATGCGATAACGGCTAACTGACCTGCATCGATAAAAACGCCACGTCCTGTGGCATTACCGAAATGATCGACATCGTGTCAGCTCTCGTGCAGGCCTAAGCTCAAAGCCGATTCCGGACGCAATTATGTCGAGGCAAATTGATTAAATTGAGAGTGGATGACAAACAATTGTCAAAATTTACGTATATTAGAGAAAATATTATACTGATAAGTATTCAAATTTTTTAGAAAATTTGATAGACTATGAAAAGGAAAATATTCGGTAATAATGAATATTATATTTTCATTTAGGCATCCAAGAAGAGAGGTGGTGAGAAAATGGAAGTTACTGATGTAAGATTACGTCGTGTACAAACAGATGGTCGCATGCGTGCGATTGCTTCCATTACACTCGACAATGAGTTTGTAGTTCACGATATTCGTGTAATTGATGGGAATACGGGTTTGTTCGTCGCTATGCCAAGTAAACGAACACCAGATGGAGAATTTAGAGATATTGCGCATCCTATTAATTCAACAACTCGTAATAAAATTCAGGAGATTATTTTAAACGAGTACCATAATTCGAGCGAAGTAGAAGAAACGGAAGAATTAGAAGGAATTGGCGTATAATAACTGTTAATCTAAAAGGTATTTACAAATTTAGTATAATTCTGGCGAAAGTATATAATAAGAACTCTTCTTAATTGGAGAGTTCTTTTTATTTTGAGAATAAGAGAAAAGGAGCAGTTTTAGGACATACATATTAACATTCGAGCATAAGGTGCATTTGATTTGGAAATTCATCTTTTTGTCAAGTCAACATGCCTTGAAAATAGATGGATTTTGCTATATAGTCATAAGAGAAAATGAGCGTATTGGAGGACTTACAGATGAGCAACGTTTTTGCTGTCATTTTGGCTGCTGGTCAAGGTACACGTATGAAGTCCAAATTATATAAAGTGCTCCATCCAGTATGTGGGAAGCCAATGGTACAACACGTGGTGGATCACATTCAAACGTTAGATGTGAATCGCATTGTTACGGTTGTAGGACACGGTGCAGAAAAGGTGCAACAACAGCTTGGTGATAAAAGCGAATACGTTTTACAGGCTGAACAATTGGGTACAGCACATGCTGTTCAACAAGCTGAGGAAGTATTAGGTAGCGAAGAAGGAACAACATTAGTTGTATGTGGTGATACACCACTTATTCGCCCTGAAACAATGCAAGCTTTGTTTAAGCATCACCAAACAAAGAATGCAAAAGCAACAATTTTAACAGCGGTTGCAGAAAATCCAACAGGCTATGGTCGTATTTTACGTGGCGACAATGGTCAAGTGGAGCAAATTGTTGAGCAAAAGGATGCTTCAGCAGAGCAGCAATTAGTTAAAGAAATTAATACGGGCACATACTGCTTCGATAATAAAGCGTTATTTGAGACTTTAAGACTTGTGAAAAATGACAATGCACAAGGTGAATACTATTTACCAGATGTCATTGAAATTTTACAAAAACAAGGCGATATCGTTGAAGCTTATGTAACGGAAGATTTTGAAGAAACACTTGGTGTCAATGACCGTGTTGCTTTGTCACAAGCAGAAGGGCTAATGCGTGCAAGAATTAATGAAAAACATATGCGTAACGGTGTGACAATCATTAATCCAGAAACAACGTATATTAGCGCAGAAGCAGTAATTGGTCGTGATACTGTCATTCAACCAGGCACTATGATCGAAGGTACGACTGTTATCGGTGAAGATTGCATAATCGGGCCAAACACACAAATTATAGATAGCCGTATTAGTGACAGAACAACTATACATTCTTCTGTTGTGCGTGAAAGCGCTGTAGCAGAAGACACAGCAATTGGACCGTTTGCAAATATTCGACCACTTTCTGATATTGGTAGCCATGTGAAAATTGGTAACTTTGTTGAAGTGAAGAAAAGTAAACTAGGGAATGACACGAAAGTATCACACTTAAGCTATATTGGCGATGCTGATATAGGAAATAACGTTAATATTGGCTGTGGTTCCATCACAGTAAACTATGATGGGAAAAACAAGTTCCAAACGATTGTTGAAGATGATGTATTTGTAGGATGTAATACTAACTTAGTAGCGCCAGTGAAAGTTGGAAAAGGTTCATTTATTGCAGCAGGATCTACAATTACAAAAGAAGTTCCTGAGGATGCACTTGCAATTGCTCGTGCAAGACAAGAAAACAAACCGAATTATGTAAGCAAATTAAATTCAAAATAATTATCAACTAAACAGGAGGCCATCATGCCGTATCATTATGCAAACTCACAATTAAAAATATTTTCACTTAATTCGAATAATCCACTTGCTCAAGAAATTGCGCAAGAAATGGGTGTTGAATTAGGGAAATCTTCTGTTAAACACTTCAGCGATGGAGAGATTCAAATTAGCATTGAAGAAAGTATTCGTGGTTGTGATGTGTTTATTGTGCAGTCTACTTCTGCACCTGTAAACGAACATTTAATGGAGCTTTTAATTATGGTAGATGCTGTAAAACGTGCATCTGCTCGTACAGTAAACGTTGTAATGCCTTACTATGGCTATGCTCGCCAAGACCGCAAAGCAAAAGCGCGCGAGCCAATTACAGCTAAATTAGTGGCAAACCTACTTGAAACAGCTGGTGCAACACGTGTTATCGTTTTAGATCTACATGCACCACAAATCCAAGGTTTCTTTGATATTCTAATCGACCACTTAATGGCAGTACCTTTATTATCGGATTACTTTAAATCTAAAGGTATTCCAGAGGAAGAAATCGTTATTGTTTCTCCAGACCATGGTGGTGTAACTCGAGCTCGTAAAATGGCAGAACGTTTAAAAGCACCTATCGCTATTATTGACAAGCGTCGTCCGAAGCCTAATGTTGCAGAAGTAATGAACATTGTTGGTAATGTTGACGGTAAAGTGGCCATCTTGATTGATGATATTATTGACACGGCTGGTACAATTACAATTGGTGCGGATGCATTACGTGCTGCTGGTGCGAAAGAAGTTTATGCTTGCTGCTCTCACCCAGTATTATCAGGTCCGGCAATTGAGCGAATTGAAAACTCTGCAATTAAAGAGTTAGTTGTAACAAATACAATTCAGCTTGCTGATGAGAAAAAATCTCCAAAAATTACAGAGCTTTCAGTAGCTAAATTAATGGCAGATGCAATCTCTCGTGTCTATGAAAATAAATCTGTAAGTACTCTATTTGATTAATATAAATAACAGATCCCACATATAATAAGATGTGGCATATTAAGGACAAATCTACGTTTGCAAGTAGATTTGTCTTTTTTATATGTTTCTTTTGTTTGAATTTTCTTATAAAGGGGTATAATAGTAATTGTGACTTAATAATATTTACACTATTTTAAGAAGTTCGCCTAGTCAGAACGGAAATCAACGCCACGTTATGAGATAAACCAAAATAGAGGTAAATATTATTATAGCCTTAACAAATGTCATTGATTTCATCGGAAATAGTGGCATTTATAATAAGGCGTAAATAATTTTCTTGGAAGGGGAAGTTTAGATATGAGTACAGTATTAAGTGTTAAAAAGCGCGAAGCTGGGCATCGTTCGACATTAACCCAACTTAGGAAAGGGGGAGCCATTCCTGCGGTTATTTACGGCTATAAATTAGATTCGACCCCGATTTCTATTTCAGCGAAGGAATTCAGAAAATCCATTCAAAAGAATGGGCAAAACGGTGTGTTTTCAATGGAGTTAGATGGGAAAAAAGTGAATGTTGTTGTGTCAGAAATCCAACAGTGCTCTATGAAAGATGAAGTAGATCATATCGACTTTTTAGCAATTAATATGGCCGAAGCGATAGAAGCTGAAGTGCCTATTAAACTTGTTGGAGAATCAGTTGGTGTTAGTGTGGGTGGCATATTAATGCAACCAAACTTAGATGTGAAAATTAATGTAAAACCAGCTGATATACCAGAAGCTATTGAAGTTGATATTACTGAACTTAAAATTGGTGAAACAATTACGGTAGCAGATATTCGAGATATGATTGTTTTCGATATCATCAATGAAAATGATCATACATTGGTATCAATTATGGCTCCAGCCGTGGCCGTTGAAGAAACGGCAGATAATGCACCGGAATGAGTGTAAAAATATATGTTAAGGAAAGGCTACTATGGAAGGCTAAAAACTTCTTTAGTAGCCTTTTGTTTTTAATGCAATCTGTTATTTTAAAACCATTTCACGATATGTATGGTTGAAGTAAGGATTTTTAATAATATCTAGCCGATATTGAACTTTTACTTTCAAAAATTGTACAAACTGCTTTCTAGTACACGATATGGTAAAATAATGACTATTAGATTGAAAGAAGAGAGGTTCTTATGAAAATTATTGTTGGGTTAGGGAATCCGGGTAAACCTTATGAGCATACAAGACATAATATTGGCTTTGATGTGATTGATGCATTAGCAGAAAAATGGGGTACACCTTTAACGAATTCAAAATTTAATGGTATGTACGCAACTGTACATCGTCCTGAGGGAAAGGTTCTACTTGTTAAACCTTTAACATATATGAATTTATCAGGGGAATGTGTTGGACCTCTTATGAATTATTTTGATATTGAAGTAGAAGATCTAATCGTAATCTACGACGATTTAGATTTAGAAACTGGAAAATTGCGTCTGCGTCAGAAAGGTAGTGCAGGCGGACATAACGGAATTAAATCATTGATTCAGCATTTAGGTACACAAGAATTTAATCGCATTCGTGTTGGGGTTAATCGCCCGCCTGCTGGCATGAAGGTAGCAGATTATGTGTTATCGAAATTTTCGAAAGAAGATCAAGCTATTATCGGGAACACTATTGATAAGTGTATAAGTGCTGTAGAAGTATCTCTTTCAAAGCCATTTCTTGATGTGATGAATCACTTTAACGGGTAGCAAATAATATACGAATCAAAGTTAACGCTTATCGTGGATTTTACAGTTTTTAGGATGACTTTGTATGTGCCTTGCAACTATAGCCAACTAAACTGTAAAGTACAGTTTTCTACACAATGCAAAAATTATTCTCTATTCGGAAGTCATAGCGGATAAGACATTTGAGCTGAGACAATAACTTGATAGTGCATAATCTTTTTTAGAAATGTCTATACTTTAAGTAGTAAGTTGCTTAAAGGAGGATGATTTGGAGATGTCAGTTCGCTATCGATGTCGGCATTGTGAAGTAGAAATAGGAACACTACCATTTGATGCAGATGATACAATTCGAAAACTGCATATTTTTGAATTGGGAGAAGCGGATGATTATGTTGAGAAAGATCAACATGGACATACGACGGTTCACTGCATTTGTGAGCAATGTGAGGATTCACTGAGACAATATCCAGATTATCACGCACTCAATAAATGGATTCAATAGTTGGAGGAATGCTTTGGCGCACACTGCGTGCGTTCAAAGCTTTTTCCGTTGAAAAAATGTACAAAAAGATGCGTATTATAGTACTAGATTCATAGTATATACGGCGAATAGAATTACGCGCTGAAAGGAGCTTTTGACTGTGGAAGTTTTACGACAGCTTGTGTCGCAAGATAAACATATTACATCATTTTTACAGGAGATTCAGAGCGGTCATACTGCATCACAGCTTATTACAGGATTAACAGGAACCGCACGCCCGGTAATGGTCGATGCGTTATTTGAATATGTAAAAAAACCAATCTATATTGTATCCCCTAATCTATTGCAAGCACAAAAAATGGCCGACGAGCTTGCAGGACTTTTAGGTGAAGAACATGTTTACTATTACCCTGCTGATGAATTTATTGCGGCAGATTTATCCGTTGCTTCTCCAGAGTTACGTGCTGAACGTATCGCAACACTTGATAGCCTAGCTAGAGGCGAAAAAGCTGTTTATGTGATACCAGTTGCGGGCTTACGTAAAATGATGCAGCCTAAGGAGCATTGGCTACAATATTTTTTACAAACAGCAGTAGGCGAGGATATTCGCACTGAGGAGTGGCTACAAACATTAGTAGAGATAGGCTATATACGTAATTCAATGGTGACAACACCAGGTGAATTTGCTCTGCGTGGTGGCATATTAGATATTTATCCACCATATTTAGAGTCGCCTATTCGTATTGAGTTATTTGATACTGAAGTTGATTCGATTCGAACATTTTCCGCAGATGATCAAAGGTCCATTGATAAATTGCAAAAAGTTCGGATTCTACCGGCGTCAGAAGTTATTTTAACGAAGAAAGAAAGAATGGCATTGGCAAGTCGTTTAGAAGCTGCATTAGCGACAAGCTTAAAGAAGGTCAAAAAACAGGAGACAAAGGAACTACTGTATCAGCATATTCAATATGATATTGAAATGTTGCAACAGGGCAATCTACCAGACTATGTAAACAAATATGGTTCGTTATTGTATGAGAAAACAGCTTATTTAGGTGATTATTTTGCACATGATGGAATTGTGTTATTTGATGAGCTTGGACGTATTCAGGAGGTTATGGATGCCTGGGAACGAGAAGAGGACGAATGGTTTTTATCATTAATCGAAGAAGGAAAAATGGTGCATGATGTAAAGCCAGCCTTTTATTTAAAAGAAATTTTAGCAATGCTGTCGCAGCAAAAACTATATTTTTCATTATTTTCTCGGACATTTTCAGGTGTAACCTTTAATAAGACAGCGAACTTTTCTTGTAAGCCAATGCAGCAATTTCATGGACAAATGTCACTGTTACAGAGTGAGGTAGAACGCTGGCTTCTTGGTAAATTTACGGTATTAATTGTTGCGAGAGACAAAGAACGTGTGAAACGCGTTCAGCAAATGCTTGAGGAATATGATATTCATACGACAATTGGTGAGCCAACAGAGCCGGGGATGTATATTGTAGATGGTACATTGTCTAGTGGCTTTGAATTACCTCTCCAACGTCTGGCAATTGTGACAGAGGATGAACTTTTTAAGCAGCAAGCGAAGAAAAAAGCACGTCCTCAAAAAATGACGAATGCCGAACGAATTAAAAGTTATACAGAAATTAAACCTGGTGACTATGTTGTACATGTACATCATGGTATTGGGAAATATATTGGTGTAGAGACATTAGAGGTCAATGGTACACATAAAGATTACTTACACATTCGCTACCGTGCAGACGATAAATTATATGTACCTGTAGAGCAAATAGATTTAATTCAAAAATATGTGGCATCTGAGGACCGTGAACCGAAGCTACATAAACTAGGTGGAGCAGAGTGGAAAAAGGCTAAAGCAAAGGTTTCCTCTGCTGTGCAAGATATTGCAGATGATTTAATTAAGTTATATGCAAAACGTGAAGCGGAGAGGGGGCATGCGTTTACACTTGACAATGATGATCAGCGCATTTTTGAGGCTTCATTCCCTTATGAAGAAACAGAGGATCAGCTACGTTCAATCATTGAAGTAAAACGTGATATGGAGCGTGAACGTCCTATGGATCGCCTTGTATGTGGTGACGTTGGCTATGGTAAAACGGAGGTGGCCATTCGCGCGGCATTTAAAGCAATTCAAGATGGTAAGCAGGTAGCATTTCTTGTACCAACAACGATTTTAGCCCAGCAGCATTACGAAACGATCCGTGAACGATTCCAAGATTTCGCTATTAATGTAGGTCTCTTATCTCGTTTCCGTACGAAAAAAGAGCAAACAGCAACATTAAAAGGTTTAAAGGAAGGGCAAGTTGATATTGTGATCGGCACACACCGAATTTTATCGAAAGATTTAATATTCCAGGATCTTGGACTGCTTATTGTTGATGAAGAGCAACGCTTTGGTGTTACACACAAGGAAAAAATTAAACAACTAAAAACCAATGTCGATGTATTAACGTTAACGGCTACTCCAATCCCAAGAACGCTGCACATGTCGATGGTAGGCGTTCGTGATTTATCGGTTATTGAAACGCCACCTGCAAACCGCTTCCCTGTACAAACGTATGTAATGGAGCATAGTGGTGCATTAGTGCGAGAGGCAATTGAAAGAGAAATGGCACGTGGAGGGCAAGTATTCTATCTATACAATCGTGTAGAGGATATGGCGAGAAAGGTCGATGAAATTCAAATGCTTGTTCCAGAAGCACGCATAGGACATGCACATGGCAAAATGACAGAATCTGAATTAGAATCTGTGATACTAGCCTTTTTAGAAGGTGACTACGATGTGCTTGTAACGACAACTATTATCGAAACAGGCGTTGATATACCAAACGTGAATACACTGATTGTTCACGATGCTGACCGAATGGGCTTAGCACAGCTTTACCAATTGCGTGGACGTGTTGGACGTTCGAATAGGGTGGCGTATGCGTACTTTATGTATCAACGCGATAAAGTTCTTACAGACGTGGCAGAGCAACGATTACAAGCAATTAAAGAATTTACTGAGCTTGGATCAGGCTTTAAAATTGCTATGCGTGATTTATCCATTCGTGGTGCTGGTAACTTGCTTGGAGCACAGCAGCACGGCTTTATTGATTCCGTCGGGTTCGACTTATATTCGCAAATGCTACAGGAAGCAATTGAAGAGCGCCAAACAGGAGTGAAAAAGGAAGAAAAGTCTGATATTGAAATTTTATTGGGTATCGATGCATATATTCCAGATGCATACATTCCTGATGGCTATCAAAAAATCCAGATGTATAAACGTATTAAGGCCATGGATCAAGTGGAGGAATACGGCGAAATCATGGAGGAATTAGAGGATCGCTTTGGTGATCTTCCGATTGAAACAGAGCGTTTACTGAGGATTGCCCGTATGAAGGTATGGGGCCTAAGTGTAGGTGTAATGTCTGTGAAAGATAAGCAAAAAGTTATCACTATTTTGTTGTCTGAAGAAGGTACAGCCAATGTCGATGGAAGTAAGATAGTGGAACAATCCATGAAATTTGAACGTGCCGTCGGTTTTGGTATGGATGGCATGCAATTGAAATTAACCATTGATGAACGAAAGTGTGGAAAATATCAGCCATTTGATATTTTAGAAGAAATGATGCAAATTATTGCAGATGCAAAAAAACAACAACAATAGAAGAAAAGCTGATCTTATCTCTTAAGGATAATGATCAGCTTTTTTAGTATCCCCAAAAGAGGCTAAAAATTGTTAGCGTGAAATGTCGTCTATTATCGCGTAATAAATTTTTTCAATAATCATTTATAGAAATTTGTTCCTTGGTTAATCTAAGATAAGTTGATGGAAATATAAATTCTACATGCTAAAAGCATTTAAAGCACACTTGCTTAGGTTTTATGAAAAATATTGTTGGCTGTGAAATCCTTTTTCTTCAGATTTTGCATAGATTGCATCATTAAAAACCATACTATAGTTGAATAAAAATTTCATTGTAGCGAAAGCGAGGCATTAAGAATGAAAGCAACAGGGATTGTTCGTCGTATTGATGATTTAGGGCGTGTGGTTATTCCAAAAGAAATTCGTAGGACGCTACGTATTCGTGAGGGTGATCCGCTTGAAATTTATACAGACCGTGAAGGTGAGGTCATTTTAAAGAAATATTCTCCAATTAATGATTTAGGGGAATTTGCAAGGGAATATGTAGAAACATTGTATGAAACACTTGGTACCCCTGCGTTTGTAACAGACCGAGATGAAGTAATAGCTGTAGCAGGAATCGGTAAGAAAGAGTACATTAATCGTCGTATTACATCCTTTGCAGAAGGTTTTATGGACGAGCGTTCAACAAAGATAGAGAAGATGGAAACAACTATCGAGATTGTTCCAGGACAATATGAGCAAGTAAAGTCATATTGCGCAACACCTATTATGGTAAATGGCGATCCAATTGGCTGTATTATCGTTTTATCGAAGGTACATTTTGTCGGTGAGGTTGAAGTAAAAGTTGTAGAGACAGCTGCTAACTTCTTAGCTAAACAAATGAATGGTTGATGAAAATTTAAAGTTATTGCGCGGACCTTTTTTAGGCTGAACAATAACTTTTTTTCGTACATAGCTTTATGTCAATGTTAAAGGTGGTGCTATCGGGCGCGTCAAACTTTTGAGATGTGCTATACTATTGGCATTGTTAAAGAAGGAAAGAGGGCAATTTATGTCGGAACGATTTGGCATGAAAAACTACATGAAGGGCGCCGCTTTACTTACAATTGCTGCTCTTATTGTGAAAGTTCTTAGTGCAATTTATCGTGTGCCTTTTCAAAATCTTGTAGGCGATGAAGGTTTTTATATTTACCAACAAGTGTATCCAATTATTTCAATTTTCGTTGTATGGACATCTAGTGGCTTTGCAGTAGCTATTTCTAAAATGCTCGCGGATAATGATAGCATTTTAGATCCACTGGAGCGGAATCAGAAACGAAACGATATTATGCGTATTGTTTTTCGATATCTAACAATACTATCGTTGCTGTTTTTTGCTATTTTATTTGGTGGTGCTGACATGCTTGCACGTTTCATGGGCGATACTCTACTCGCACCTTTAATACGTACTGGTTCATTCATAGTACTCATAATGCCGGCCTTTTCTGTGCTAAAGGGAAGCTTTCAATCGAGAGGTATTATGGAACCTATTGCCTATGCACAAGTCATTGAGCAAGCTGTGAGAGTATCTGTCATTTTAGCAGGAACATTTATGATTATGGCAACGACAAAATCATTATATGGTACTGGGCAAATGGCTATTATTGGTACGGTAGTTGGCGAAATTGTAGGATTTATATTGTTAGCGTTTATCTTTAAAAAACGATTTGGTCTATCTAAAGACAAGCAACAACAGCAGCGTATCGCAGGCCTTCCTATTATTAAAGAGGTAACATTGCTAAGCTTAAGTGTAAGTATGAGTGGTCTATTGTTACTTGGCTACCAACTAGTTGATTCCTTTACTATTTATTCCCTATTAATAGAAAATGGAATGGATCAGACAATAGCTAAGGAAACAAAAGGCATTTATGATCGTGGGCAACCCTTGGTACAGCTTGGTGTTGTCATTGCTTCTTCACTTTCACTTGCTATTGTGCCTCTTGTCGCACATATGTCCAAGAAACAGGAAGGCCGTAGTGCAATTCCGTTTATACAACTAACATATAGAGCGTCTGTATTATTTGGTTGGGCCGCATCGCTAGGTTTAATACTCGTTATGCCTTATATTAATGCGATGCTCTTTAAAACAGATGTATTGTCTGAAGTACTTATGGTATATGTACTACAAATTGTTCCTTTGTCTATTATTTTGACATTTACAGCTATTCTGCAAGGCTATGGAAAGTTAAAAAAGCCGGCTTTATTTTTAATTGTAGGCTTTATTTTAAAAATAATATTAAATGTGATGACGATTAGTTTGTTTGGTGTATTAAGTGCGGCAATAGCAAACAATGTGGGGCTTTTGTTCACTGCACTAATGCTTGTATTTTATTTAAAGAAAATGACTACTATACAATTAGCACCAGCAAGTTTTTACAAAAAAGTTGGAATAGCCTCATTAAGCATGACCGCTGTAGTAATAATTTGGCTACAGTTTGCACCAGAGTTGTTAAACCAATTTTTATCAACACGGTTAGTAGCAGTAATAGCAGGTTTTACAGCTGTGTGTTTAGGTGCGTTTGTAATGATTACAGTAATTGCTAAGCTACGAGTGCTAGCAGAAAAAGAGTGGTATTTACTGCCGTTTGGTCGTAGAATGGCTGTTTATCAATTATGGTTAAATCGGAAGAAGTAGGTGGATTGATTGAATACTTTAACAGTTATAGGTTTAGGAGCGGGTGATTTTGATCAGCTGCAAATGGGCGTTTATAAAAAATTAAAGGCAGCTAAAAAATTATATGTTCGTACAGTGGATCATCCTGTATTAGAAGAATTATCAGCAGAAGGCTTACAGTTTGAAAGCTTTGATGCAGTTTATGAGAAACATAATTCATTCCAGCCAGTGTATGAGGAAATTGCAGAAAGGCTTATGGCAGCTGCGAAAATTGATGATGTAATGTACGCTGTACCAGGACACCCGCTTGTAGCGGAGCAGACTGTACAATTACTTATTGCTGCGACGGATGAGAGAAAAGTAAATTTAGTCATTGAAGGTGGGCAAAGCTTCTTAGATCCAATCTTTGGCGCGTTGAAAATCGATCCAATTGAGGGCTTTCAATTACTTGATGGCACTAGCTTTTCTATGCATGACATCAATATGCGTCAACATATTTTAATAGCCCAAGTATATGATACTTTCAGCGCATCTGAAGTAAAGCTAACGTTGATGGAGAAATACGATGATGAATACCCTATTACAGTTGTTACAGCAGCAGGTTCATCACAGGAAAAAATAGTGACAGTACCACTTTATGAGCTCGATCAAAGTGTTGAGGTGAACAATTTAACAACGGTTTATGTGCCACCTGTGAAATCGCAAGAAGAGGCATTACGTGACTGGACAACGTTCCGTCAAATTATTGCTACTTTACGAGGTCCAAATGGATGTCCGTGGGATCAAAAGCAAACACATGAGTCATTGAAAAAATATTTACTCGAAGAAGCACATGAGTATTTAGCGGCTGTGGATGCAGAGGATGACTTTGCTATGATAGAGGAGCTTGGGGATGTATTATTACAAGTATTCTTACATGCACAAATCGGAGAAGATCAAGGCTACTTTTCACTGGAAGATGTTGTAGCCTCTATTAGTGAAAAAATGATTCGACGCCATCCACATGTATTTGGAGATGTATCGGTGGAAGATGCAGAGGGTGTTGTAGCCAATTGGGAAGCTATAAAAGTACTGGAAAAAGGTAAGAGTGATGAGCCATTATTGGAAGAAGAATATCGGGCATCCTCTGCACTACAAACAGCTTATAATTATCAAAAAAGAGCTGCCGAAGTAGGGTTTGACTGGCCAGATGTGGATGGTGCATGGGATAAGTTTGCAGAAGAATGGCAGGAATTTCGTAACGAGGTGACGAAAGGTTCAAATGCGTCACGTCTTGATGAATTTGGAGATGTATTGTTCACACTTGTTAATTTAGCACGTTTCTATAAACTATCTCCAGAAGAGGCGATGTTACATGCAAATGAGAAATTTGCGAGACGCTTTGGTTATGTGGAAGCAAAGGTAAAAGAAAGTGGAAAGCTTTTTTCTACTTATACGTTAGAACAATTAGATGCTTTCTGGAATGAAGCGAAGCTGTTAGAAAAGGAGTAAAAATATGCGATTAGATAAGTTTTTAAAGGTATCACGTTTAATTAAGCGTCGTACATTAGCAAAAGAAGTGGCAGACCAAGGTCGTATTACAATAAACGGTAAGGTAGCAAAAGCTAGTAGTTCTGTTAAAGCTAGTGACGAGCTTGCCATTCGTTTTGGGCAAAAAATCGTAACAGCACGTGTTGAAGAATTACGTGATACTGTGAAAAAAGAAGATGCAGCAAAAATGTTTACAATTTTGAAAGAAGAACGTTTGGATAAAATTGAGCCTGAATTTATCGATGACGAGGACTAATTTAACTTCTTTCAGTGCAACCACAAAGCCGATTCCGGACGCAATTATGCCGAGGCATAATTGATTTTTGGAATTGCATGTACGTCTTTAAGTCTCTCTAACAATAGTCTCGGAGTCTTCTGAAGTTATCACTTAACTTCCGTGACAAGTGCTGATGAAAGATAAAAGTACGGCAACTTTTTATAAAGTTGTCATGCTTTTAAGGTTGTCCGCATAAAGTGAACAGAAGATAGGACGACTAAAGGAGGAAAAAAATGACGCTACATCAAGAAAGTAATCGTTACACAATTCCATCTGGAGAGCATATTTTAACGATTCGTAATCGTAAAAGAATGGACATGACTTCTGTAAAATCAATTGAACGCTTTGATCAGGAAGAGTTTTTCATTAAGACGTCCCAAGGGCATTTGTTAATCCGCGGAGAGGAACTGCATATCGTTCATTTAGATGTTGACAAAGGGTTATTGACACTTGAAGGAACTGTAAAAACCTTGCAGTATGACGAAGAGGAAAGTGGCTTCTCGAAAGGTTTCCTTCATAAGTTATTTGGATGATTGTTAGTGAACAATTTGTTCAGCTATTAGTCATGGTTTTGAGCGGTATAGCAGTTGGTTTCATTATTGATAGTGTAAGGCTTATTGTTTATTCAACCCCAAAAAGATCAAGCCTTCGAAGGTGGATGATGGTATTTGAATTATTCACTTGGATTCTACTTGGAGGACTAACATACTGTTTATTATTTTGGCTGAAAGATGGCGCTTGGCGGGCTTATGACCCGCTAGCGCAAATTGCCGGGATTTTTTTGTATCAAACATTTTTTCAAACTTTTTTACGTTTCGTCGCAAAGATTGTGGTAAATATAACATGGAGACCCTTCTGGTTCATCGTAGGATTAATAGTTGCTATAATTCGACAAATTTTGCAAATATTAATAAATATCGGGGCATTTATTTTAAGACCTTTTGTCAAAATTTATTCGTATTTGTCCTACACTTTTCTAAAAAAACTTCGATATATCAAGTATAATAAAAGACAACAATAATTTTCGGAGGTGCGGGCATGAGTAGACGTCATTCATCAAATGATGGCCAACAAAACTTTACTAAACTTGATAATGACTATGTCCGTAACACGGATAAAGCTATAAATCATAAAATACAATCGCGGAAACGGAAAATGCGCCGTATTGTCTTTTTTGCGATTATGCCAGTCGTTATTATCGCTTTTCTGTTGAATATTCTTTTGCATCAAAATGAAACACTAGCTGCAAAAGAGAAGAAAATGGACGAAGCAAATCAGCATCTATCTGTATTAAAAGAAGAGCACGATTCATTAAAACTTAAAATTAAACAATTAGAAGATGATGAATACATCGCAAAGCTATTACGCAAAGAATACTTCTTATCTGAAGAAGGTGAAATTATTTTCATTATACCGGATAAGAAAGATAAAAAAGATAAAAAAGACGACTGAAAAGCTATGTATTGTTGACACTCTTTTTTTGTTATATATAATTAAAAGAGAAACTTATTGCAGTAAAAAGTTTGATTAAATTGATTACATGACTCAAATGAGTTGCTTAATTTTTAAGGAGGAGCATTTTTTTTATGTCAATTGAAGTAGGCAGCAAGGTACAAGGTAAAGTAACAGGGATCACAAATTTTGGAGCATTCGTTGAGCTACCAGATGGTAAAACAGGCTTAGTACACATCAGTGAAGTTGCTGACAATTATGTAAAAGATATCAATGAGCATCTAAAAGTTGGAGATGAAGTTGAAGTAAAAGTGATGAATGTTGAAGCGGACGGAAAGATTGGTCTTTCAATCCGTAAAGCAAAGCCTCAAGCTGAGAGACCAGAGCGTCCAGCGCGTCCACGTCGTGACAATCGTTCTAATGATCGAAACGAGCGCCATCAGCCAAAAGAGAATTTTGAGCAAAAAATGGCACGTTTCTTAAAAGATAGTGATGAACGTCTAACAACGCTTAAACGTGCTACAGAATCAAAACGCGGTGGTCGCGGTGCTAGAAGAGGGTAGTTTGCTGACTGTTTTAATTGTAGAAAAAGTGTATGAAATAGAGTTGGGATTAGCTTTTAAATAAAGCTAATCCCTTTTTAAATTAGTTAAATAATACAACTCTCGATGATTCAAAAAAAGATACCAAACGTTTCATCTAGCAGAGTAGTTAGTTTGGGGTAAAACGACAGGGCAACTACAGGAGGATTCAATATCCTCTATTGCAACTCCTGAAGGGCATCCATACACGATAAATTGAAGAATACTGATCCTCTTACAATGTGGATGCAGGTCTTTTTTTCTTTTTAGGAGCTGATACAGTAGCTTGATCAGTAGCTGTTTCTGAAGATTTTTCAGCTGGATTAATAACCATTTTGACAAGTAAAAACACACCATAAACACTAACGACCAGCCCAGTGAGGAGTAGAAATATTTGTACAACGAATGGTAAATTAATAAGAATGGATATGAGAATAATCATAGAGCCACTACCACAAATTAAAGCTGTTTTTGTTAATGAACCCACAGGATTAACCTCCTAGTTAACAACATTGTTTTCATTATTAGTATGCCATATTTTTTGTAGGTAAACATAGTAAAAAAATATGAGTAATTACTTCAGTTCTAGTATGTAAGTTGATTAAAAAGCTGGTACATGACCTTTTCTATCAAAAAATAGGCGCCTCAGAAACAATTCTGAGACGCCTATTTGAGATGACCCCTACGGGATTCGAACCCGTGTTACCGCCGTGAAAGGGCGGTGTCTTAACCACTTGACCAAGGGGCCTACTATGGTGGCGGCCGAGGGGATCGAACCCCCGACCTTACGGGTATGAACCGTACGCTCTAGCCAGCTGAGCTAGGCCGCCATTAAATTTATGGAGCGGAAGACGAGGTTCGAACTCGCGACCCCCACCTTGGCAAGGTGGTGTTCTACCACTGAACTACTTCCGCTTGTTTTAAACAACAAGTTAAATAATACAAGCCATTGTTACTAGTGTCAAGTAGTTTTATGAAAAAAATAATAAAAATGTGTGGTAGTAAGGAAATTTAAATTGTTTAAAGATTTGCTAATAAAAAGAGGGAGTATTATCTTTTGATAGCTCATCACCATAACGTGTGGTTGTTTTCCTTTCTGACTAGGTGCTTTCCTGGGGGTGGGGGCAAACCCGATGTTAGTCACGAAGGCGTTATCACAGGACGTAATGTTTTTAGCCTCCGTTCCCCTTTTTGCTTCGTTGCAGGGTCTCATCTGTGACGCTGTGATCTGATCCCCAAGAAGTTATGCTGTAGCATAATTGAATTAGTGACGAGCGTTCTTGATGGGAAATTTATCAAACTTTTTGTTCTTAAGTAGAAAAGTAATTAGCCTGACTACTGATTATAGTATTTATGACGAAAAAGGGAGTACCAGTCCATGAAAAAGAAAGGGTGAAAGGGCA
The DNA here is from genome assembly GCF_044761885.1 of Lysinibacillus sp. NPDC097231. NCBI lineage: Bacteria > Bacillati > Bacillota > Bacilli > Caryophanales > Bacillaceae > Lysinibacillus > Lysinibacillus sp. NPDC097231. The sequence continues at coordinate 36,478 of NZ_JBIWDH010000031.1, forward strand.
CTAGAGCTCTCATGACATAGTTTTCGTAAAGCATCTTATGTAACAAAAGTAAAATAGAATTGTGGGAATTTTACGTAATTTAAAGACAGATTACATAGAAAGAGATGTTTCTAATCTTGTGCCGTTTATAGTTTTGTAGAAATTGCTGCCATTTCTCGTATTTATGCATATGTATTCGTCGAAATGTTTATATTTTTTTCTGTCATCGTCAGACAATCTTTCCACACATAATTTCTTATAATAGCCAAAAGTGCAGGAAGGGGATAGTGAAATGACAAGTATTGAGTGGTATGACACAGCGAGTGTAACCGACCAAAAATTAGGAGCAAAGAAAAGGCAATTGCTTATAGGCTCTCTATTTTTTCTAACATCCTTTTTTTTAGCTCAGTCTGTTGTATTTGAAGCGGCCGTACCTTTCTCGGTTCCTTTTTGGGCAATAATACGAACAAAGTATAAAGAATATGCCCAGTATGTGTTGTTTGGAAGCTTGATAGGATGTTTTTTCCTTGGCTTTGGACAGGTTCTCATTTTAGCGTTGCAAATCGTTTTGTATGAATGTATCATGCGCTTCCGTTATTGGCGGCTACCACAAAGTATTGCAGTCTCATTGGCAGTACTGCTTGTACAAATAATGTGGCAGGGGGTCATGTATCAGGGCTTACCACCAGTCCTTGTGCAATTTTATGTAGGCTGTGAAGCAGCTTTAGCGCTAATAATGACACTATTTATGCAAGTATTGTTTGTCAATTCCTATGAATGGTTTACGAGCCATTGGACATATGAAAAGCTTGGCTCTGGATTAGTCGTATTCGCTGCCATGCTTACAGGGATGCAAGCAATTGTAATTGGTTATTTTTCCCTCCCTATTTTTTTATTACAGCTATTCATTTGTTTTGGTGCTTTGGTTGGAAGTGTGCCGTTAGCAACAGTGATTGGAGCGGTGCTTGGAACTCTCATTGGTGTTGCAAAGCTTTCTTTTACAGGTATGTTATCTGTAGCAACTTTAACGGGATTATGTGCCGGTATGGGGGCTCGCGCTGGGAGATTTGGCGTAGCAATCGGCAGTATATTGCCAAGTGTATTTTTTCTATTTTACGATGCAACATTGCCATTAGATAGCGTTTATTTTACATCAATTGCTTTTGGGAGTATTGTGTTTCTGACAATTCCGAAAAAACACTCCGATAAGGTTCGGGACAAGCTGTTTCCTCAGAGAGAGGAGATCTTGCTCGCCCGTCAAAATTGGTTGACAGAGCATGTTACGTATAAACTGGAGCATTTTCAACATTTTGTACAGTTCATGAAGGAACTTGTATTTGAGCGTTTTATGACGGCACCAGTAGAGGTTACGAAGGAAGTATCACCTATGAATACTTGTTTAAGTTGTTTTCGCTATGATCGATGTTGGGGGGCGCAAAATAATGGAATGGACAAGCTCATGACAGATTGGTTTCATATGAAAGGTGTTGGAAAAGAATCTGCAATTCATCGTGTCGAAGAACAAATACGCTATAAGTGTGTGAAATCAACAAAAATTTTCGAAGAATTGGAAACCGAGTTATACAGAGAACGCATTAATGGACAGTATTTTCATGGTAAGAAAATGATTGCTCTCCAACTGCGGGATATGAGTAATCATTTAAATCAGTTAATCGCAGAGATGAAAGAGGAGACTATCTCATTTGTCAGTGTAGAAAAGGACATTAGTCAACGTCTAAAAGATGCACATATTGAATGCTTTCAACTAGATGTACTGAGTAATAAACCAGGGGCGCGGAAAATAGTGTGTGCTTTAGCACCAGCACGTGTTAATTGGGAAGAGGATACGACATTAGCTGAGAGGATGATATTGCCTATTTTATATGATATTTTTGAAGAACCATTTGAAATTGAAAAAGTAGTAGCAAGTGATATACCATTTCGTCACATTCAAGTAAGCTTTAGGTCAGCTATAAGCTTTGAAGTAGAGTATGATATATATAGCATGTCTAAGGATGCGACATTATACTCCGGTGACTCTCATGCACTATTCCAATTACATCCGGGTTTATTTGCAATTTTATTGTCAGATGGTATGGGGCAGAATAAAGAAGCACAACATGAAAGTAGAAAACTAATACATTTAATGCGAGAATGCCTAAATTACAATATGAATCCAGAGACTGCAATGCATACACTGCATTATGTCATGTCTTTAAAACAACAAAACGATATGTATGCAACGCTTGATTTTGCACTTGTCGATTTACAACACGGTGATTTATGGTCGTGGAAGGCTGGAGGAATGTCTACGTATATTTTACGCGGGAAAGAGGTGCTGAAGGTTGAAAGTAATGCGGCACCTGTTGGATTTTTATCTATTTCGGCAGTCGAGGCTGAAAAAAGGAAGCTTAAAGCGGGTGATGTAATTTTAATGCATTCCGATGGGCTATTTTCAAGTGTTGCTGACTGGGACGAGCAGGAAGAGGCGTTTTTAGCCTACGCGCAACAGGTTGCAGGGACTAATAAATCCATACAGGAAAAACTAACAACAATCATGCAGTCTTTCCAATCCTACTACGAAATCGAGGACGATTGCACCGTGTTAATGTTAGAGGTTACCCACGTCGTTCCTACATGGGCAGTGTTTAGACCTGTTCAATATTCTATGAGCCAATCATCATAAATAGTAAACGAAAAGGGGAGGAGAAGCGTTTGTCATTTGAATTAAAGGTCAAATTATTTATTGAAGAAGAGCAATTATTACAGCAAGACGACCATCTTCTCGTCGCCGTTTCGGGTGGAGTAGATTCAATGGCTGTACTCCATTATTTAGTTAAAACGAAAGAGCATTGGGGAATTAAGGTCGAAGCAGTGCATGTTGATCATATGCTAAGAGGTGAAGCATCTGCTGAGGATAGAGCCTTTGTCCAAAAATATTGTGACGAGCATGGAGTATACTTACATGCAAAGGCGATTCCGATACCGGAAATCATGGCTTTAGAAAATGGAAATACACAGCTTATTTGTCGTAGAGAAAGGTATCAATATTTTAAAGAGGTCTTGCAAAAAACAAATGCTAGCAAGCTTGTAACTGCACATCATGCGGACGACCAACTGGAGTCAGTATTAATGGCCCTAACAAAAAATGCAACGATAAACAGTATGCAAGGTATACGCCCACAACGTTTTTTTGAAGGGAAAACATTAATTCGTCCGTTTTTAACGGTTACAAAGTCCGAAATAAGGGAATATTTATTGAAACAAGGTTTGGGTTATCGGGAAGATGCCAGCAATTCTAAAGACACCTATGTACGCAATCGTATGAGACATCATGTAGTTCCTTTATTGGAGGCGGAAAATCCACGAGTGACAGAGCAGGTGACCCATTTTACAAAAAACTTGCAAGAAGACGATGCCTATTTAATGACATTAGCGGAAGATGTATTTTCTAGAACAGTGAAAATAATAGATGGAAATACATATAGCTTGGAAATTGAGGCTTTTCAATTGATACCACTTGCTTTACAAAGGAGGCTCATTTTAATACTATTAAACTATCTTTACAAAGATTCAAATACGATACAAAGTTATGCTTTATTGATTTCAATTTCAAAGCTTTGTGATACAACAGCTGGGTATGCTGAAGTTCACTTGCCAGAAGGTTTTATAGCAGTTCGCCGTTACGGAAAATTAACGATACAGAAGAAAGACCTATTAGAAGGTCAAACTTCTCCTGAGAAAAAAATTATTTCTACTGCTAATGGGTGGACAACACTGACAAATGGTGAACGTTTATGCGTAGTCAAGTTACCTGAGTTATCGTCTGAATTGCTGACGGGTACTGCACAACTTTTTTATTTTAACGCTAACAAACTGAAACTTCCGCTCTGTGTGAGAACACGTAAGGAAGGAGACAGAATGCTGTTAAAAGGAATGGATCAGCCAAAACGCTTATCTCGCCTTTTTATAGATGAAAAGATTCCTTTAAATGAGCGAAATAGCTGGCCGTTACTGATTTCTCAATCTGAAGAGGTCGTAGCGGTAATTGGTGTGCGTATGGGAATGTTTTTTTCAACCACTCCACGACCAAACGATGATACAGTGCTCATCGTAGACTAAGGTCTTTGTAAAATATTTCACCCTAAAGGTTGAAGATTTATTGATACACACGAGGAGGAATCGATATGTTACAAAATGACATCGAGAAAATTATGATTACAGAAGAGCAATTGCAAGAAAGAATCTCTGAGTTAGGGGCACAATTAACAGAGGAATACAAAGATGCGTTCCCATTGGCTGTTGGTGTACTTAAAGGGGCGATGCCTTTTATGACGGATCTGATGAAGCGTTTTGATTCTTTCATTGAGTTAGACTTTATGGATGTTTCTAGCTATGGTAATGCTACAGTTTCATCTGGCGAAGTTAAGATTTTAAAGGATTTAAATACAAGCGTTGAAGGGCGTGACGTATTAATTATCGAAGACATTATTGATAGTGGCTTAACTTTAAGCTATTTAGTAGACCTATTTAAATACCGTAAAGCGAAATCCATCAAAATCGTTACATTGTTAGATAAACCATCAGGTCGTAAGGTTAACTTAGAAGCTGACTATGTTGGTTTTGAAGTACCGGATGGCTTTGTTGTAGGATATGGTTTAGATTACGCGGAAAAATATCGTAATTTACCATATATCGGTATCTTAAAGCCAGAAGTCTATTCTTTCTAACAAGCAAGAAGATAACGACAGAACACCAGCTATAAAAAGAAAAGCCTCCAGTGAAGGACACCAGATTTTTAGTATTATCCGAACATAAGTCAAAATTTTGACACATTGTTCAGCTGTGCTGAGATCTTGTAACAGGTACAATTACACTGGGATGTAGTTTGGATATGTCATAAATTATGTTTCAAATTTCGACAAAAATCGAACCAAACTTTTTTTAAGTAGGGCTTTTCGTTGTATGATGAAATCATGATATGTTAAGATTTTACTTATAATTTTTCTGTTTGTAATGAGGAGGCTGGAGATGAATCGAATATTTCGATATACCATATTCTACTTACTGATTTTCCTAGTGATTATCGGTATTTTTGGTACTTTCAATGGTGGCAATGCACCAACGAAAGATTTAACTTATGCAGAGTTTCAAGAAGCTCTAGATAAGAAAGAAATAACAAGTGCTACAATTCAACCTGATAAATCAGTATACATCGTTGAAGGTACACTGAAGGGTTATGAAAAGGGTCAAAGCTTTACAGTCAATATCCCTCGCGATAACCAATCTTTAATGAACCGCATCGATGAGGCTGCTAAGGATAAGAATAGTAATATAAAATATTTAACAGCACCAGAAACAAGTGGATGGATTCAATTCTTTACAGGGATTATTCCTTTCATCATTATCATTTTCTTATTCTTCTTCCTAATGAGCCAATCTCAAGGTGGCGGTAATAAAGTTATGAGCTTTGGTAAAAGTAAAGCTAAACTTTATGATGATCAAAAGAAAAAAGTTCGTTTTACAGATGTAGCAGGTGCTGATGAGGAGAAAGCGGAGCTTGTAGAGGTTGTTGATTTCTTAAAAGACCACCGCAAATTCACTGAAATTGGTGCCCGTATTCCAAAGGGTATCTTACTTGTAGGTCCTCCAGGTACAGGTAAAACATTACTTGCACGTGCAGTAGCGGGAGAAGCGGGCGTACCATTCTTCTCGATTTCAGGTTCTGACTTCGTAGAAATGTTTGTCGGTGTCGGTGCCTCTCGTGTTCGCGACTTATTTGAAAATGCAAAGAAAAACGCACCGTGTATCATCTTTATCGACGAGATTGATGCAGTAGGTCGTCAACGTGGCGCAGGTCTTGGTGGTGGCCATGACGAGCGTGAACAAACACTGAACCAATTGTTAGTTGAAATGGATGGTTTCGGAGCAAACGAAGGTATTATTATTATCGCTGCAACAAACCGCCCAGATATTTTAGATAAAGCGTTATTACGTCCTGGTCGTTTTGACCGACAAATTACAGTAGGACACCCTGATGTAAAAGGTCGTGAAGCTATTCTAAAGGTACATGCTCGCAACAAACCTTTAGCAGATACAGTTGATTTAGCAGCTGTTGCACAACGTACACCAGGTTTCTCAGGTGCCGACTTAGAAAACCTATTAAATGAAGCGGCACTTGTAGCTGCTCGTAAAAGCAAACGTACGATTAACATGGCAGATATCGATGAGGCATCTGACCGAGTAATTGCCGGCCCTGCAAAAGCTAGCCGAGTGTACTCAGCAAAAGAGAAAAAACTTGTATCCTTCCATGAAGCAGGCCACGTTGTTGTTGGTTTAGAGCTAGATGAGGCGGATACAGTACACAAAGTAACAATTGTTCCCCGTGGTCAAGCGGGAGGTTATGCGATTATGTTACCGAAGGAAGAACGTTTCTTCACAACAAAACAAGAGCTGCTAGACCGTATTGCAGGACTTCTTGGTGGTCGTGTAGCAGAGGAAATCGTGCTTGGCGAAGTTTCTACAGGGGCACATAATGACTTCCAAAAGGTAACAAGTATTGCACGTGCTATGGTCACAGAGTATGGTATGAGTGAAAATCTCGGTGCAATGCAATTTGGTTCAAGTCAGGGTGGTAATGTATTCCTTGGTCGTGACTTTAATTCAGATCAAAACTATTCTGATTCAATTGCTTATGAAATTGATAAAGAAATGCAAAAAATTATCGATTCTCAATATGAGCGTACGAAACGAATCCTAACGGAAAGACGTGAATTACTTGATTTAATTGCCAATACATTGATGCAAAAAGAAACATTGAATGCACAAGAAATTGAGCATTTACGTGATCATGGTGTCTTACCGGAACCGGAGGCTGTTGAAACGGCTGGAGAAAAAGCTTCAAAAGCTGAAACACAGCCTATATTAGATATAGTTGGCGAACCAGTTGTTAAGAAAGAATTGCTTAACAATGAACCAAATCCAACGACTGCTGATTTACCAAGAGAAGGTAAAGAGGCAAATGACATGCCAAAAGGTATCGATGAAAAACGCGATTAAAATGAGAAAGACTGTTTGCGATTTTAGTAAACAGTCTTTTTCTTTGCCTTTTTTTAGTATCAGGCATTAGGATATAGATATTATCTTATGCAACTGCGTAAAAATAGATAGGAGTGTTGAAACATGGGAAACGTAACATTGAATAATGGTCTAGAAATGCCGTTTATCGGCTATGGTGTCTTTCGAGTACCTGAAGGAGATGACTTAGCAGAAGCGGTAAAAACAGCTATTGCAAAAGGTTACCGTAGTATTGATACAGCGCAAGTATATCGCAATGAAGAAAGCGTTGGACGAGGAATTCGCACAGCAATTGACGAGGGCTTAGTAACACGAGAAGAACTATTCGTAACATCAAAGGTTTGGAATGATGGACTTTCCTATGAAGAAACACTTGCAGCATATGATAGTAGTTTAAAAAAACTAGGACTAGAATATTTAGATTTATACTTAGTTCACTGGCCAGGTATAGATGCAAACTATATGGATGTTTATAAAGCGCTTGAAAAGATTTATCAGGATGGACGAGTACGCTCAATCGGTGTTAGTAATTTCCATGTGCATCATTTAGAAAAATTATTGAAGGAAGCAACAGTTGTTCCTGTCATTAATCAAATTGAATTTCATCCACACTTAACTCAAGAAAAAGTGCGTGCATATTGCAAGGAAAAAGGAATACAGGTAGAAGCGTGGTCCCCACTGATGAATGGTGCTTTATTGGAAGAAGCTTTGATACAGCAGCTAGCTTCTAAGTATAGCAAAACGCCTGCTCAAATAGTGTTACGCTATGATGTTCAGCACAGTGTGGTAACGATTCCCAAAACAATGACTCCAGCACGTATGACAGAGAATCTAAATGTCTTTAACTTTGCGTTAACAGAAGAGGAAATGGTTCAACTAGACGCACTAAATGATGGATTACGTTGTGGTCCGGATCCAGAAAAATTCAATTTTAAATAATGTCTAAGGAGCTACTTTATAAGAGGGTAGCTCCCTTTTTAAAGTGAGTATGAATGCTGTTTTATAGAATAAAAAGTATGGTATCATTTTCTAAAGTGTTTTAACTTCTTTCAGCAAAAGTTTTATGTTACGTAAGTGAAACGACAGTTACAGACGTCTCCCACCTATTTAGGTGGTGAGATGAATGCAGGTTTAGTTTGCTTTTCATCAGGTGCCCAAACACCTGCTGAAAGAAGCTAAGCCTCCGGCGGATGTCACGGAATCGGAAAGGAGTTCTTTGTGCAAGCACAAAGCCGAATCCGGACGCAATTATGCCGAGGCATAATTGATCTTTATTTCATCTACATAGTATAGTTGTATCAAATGCATAGCGACGGTTACAATTACGGTGAGGTGTAATAAATAGGGAGGTGTCAACCGTGATTTTAGTTTTAGATGCAGGGAATTCAAATATCGTTTTAGGTGTCTATGATGACAACGATCAATTAGCCTTCCATTGGCGTATGGTGACAGACCTTCACAAAACAGAAGATGAATACGCAATGCAAGTATTGTCTTTCTTTAATCATGCAGGCATTTCATTTGAACAGGTTACTGGCATTATTATATCCTCGGTTGTACCACCTTTAATGTTTTCGTTAGAAGCGATGTGTCAAAAGTATTTCCGTAAAAAGCCGCTTGTTGTAGGACCGGGTGTGAAAACAGGTCTGAATATTAAGTATGAAAACCCACGCGAAGTTGGCTCGGACCGTATAGTGAATGCTATTGCAGCACTTGATGCTTATAAGGCACCATTAATTATTGTTGATTTTGGTACCGCTACAACATATTGTTACTTAAATGAAAAAGGGGATTATATGGGTGGCGCTATCGCTCCGGGTATTTCAATTTCTACAGAGGCGCTATATACACAGGCAGCTAGGTTGCCACGTATTGAAATACTGCGATCTACGCATATTGTAGGGAAAACAACCGTTTCAGCAATGCAGGCAGGTATTTTTTATGGCTTTGTTGGACAAGTAGAGGGAATTGTTAATCGTATGAAAGCACAAAGTAAGGAAGAGCCATTGGTGATTGCTACTGGCGGATTAGCAAACTTAATTGCTGGGGAGACACAAGCTATTGATGTAGTTGACCCGTTTTTAACATTAAAAGGTTTATATAAGCTATATAAACGCAATCAATAAGAAATGAGGGACATTTCATTTATGAAAGACTATTTAGTACGAGGTTTAGGGTTTAACGGACAGGTTCGTGTATTTGCAGCTTGTACAACAGCAACTGTAGGAGAAGCGCAGCGTCGTCATAATACATGGCCTATTGTGTCGGCAGCCCTTGGTCGTTCAATGACTGCGGCGGTGATGATGGGCGCCATGTTAAAAGGTGAGGAAAAAATTACTGTTAAAATTGAGGGGAACGGTCCAATCGGTCCTATGGTTATCGATAGTAATGCTAAAGGTGAAGTACGTGGCTTTGTAACAAATCCTCACGTTCATTTTGATTTAAATGAGCAAGGTAAGCTTGATGTACGAGCAGGTGTAGGGACAGAAGGTGCATTAACAATCGTAAAAGATCTTGGCTTAAGAGATATGTTCTCGGGACAAACGCCAATCGTATCAGGTGAGATTGCTGAAGATTTTACTTACTATTTTGCTACTTCAGAGCAAGTGCCTTCATCAGTTGGTCTGGGGGTTTTGGTAAATCCTGATAACTCGATTCTTGCGGCTGGTGGTTTCATCCTTCAATTAATGCCAGGCTGTGATGAAGAGACAATTGATGAAATCGAACAGCATCTTTCTACTTTAGAGCCAGTATCAAAAATGATTGAAAAAGGATTTACGCCAGAACAAATTTTAGAAGCTGTATTAGGAAAAGGCCATCTTCAAATTTTAGATTCCATGCCGGTAGAATTTAAATGTCAATGTTCAAAAGAGCGATTTGGTGCAGCAATTTTAGGATTAGGAACAGCAGAAATTCGAGAAATGATTGAAGAGGATGGTAGTGCAGAAGCACAATGTCATTTCTGTTTAGAAACTTATCATTTCTCAAAAGAAGAGCTAGAAGGATTTATCGATGAGCTCAACGCGTAATCGACGACCTTTAGCTGCAACACCTAACCAAACGCCCTTATCGCAACGCCGTTTAAAGACAAAACCTGCTTTAACAGTTATTGCAGTATTGTTATTAGGAAATATTATATGGTTTATTGCTTGGTTAATCCCGAATGACGGTCAAAAAATTGGTAGCGACGAGCAAGTCGCTGCCGTTGACGGGGATATTATCACACGTCAAGAGTGGATGGTAGCTATGGAAGAACGCTATGGTAAAGAAACACTCCAAAATTTAGTGAATGAATCTGTCATGGAAAAAGCTGCAAAGAAATATAAAATAGCAGTATCGGATAAAGAGATTGACTTAGAGCTTGCTTTAATGCGTTCTGCTCAGGATAAATTTGATACAGCGATGCAGAATCTTTCTGGAGAGCAATTGCGACAAAAAATTCGCTCACAGCTTATTTTAGATAAAGTACTGACAAAAGATGTAGTTATAAAAGAAGACAGTATCGAAAAATATTATGAGGATAATCAGGCGTTGTACAATACGAAAACAAGCTATCGTACAAATTATATTGAAGTGGAATCAAAAAAAGCTGCTGAGGAAGCATTAAATGAATTAAAAAATGCCTCTGATTTTCCAGTGTTAGCACGTGAAATTTCAGTAGACAGTGCTTCGGCTAGCTTAGGTGGAGATATTGGTTTCCTCACAGAAAAGCAAGCAAATGTCGATCCTGCCATTTTAAAGGCAGCTATTGCTTTAAAGGCAAATGAAGTTAGTAAAGCATTTAAGCTTGATAACGGTCATTACGGGATTGTACAAGTTCAAGAAGTAATAGAAGGACAATCCTTTACATATGACGATGTGAAAGAACATATTGAACGTGAGCTTGCATTAGAGCAATTGCCTCAATCTGTAACCCCAGAAGCATTTTGGTCTGAATTCAAGGCAACTTGGTATTACGGAGAAGAGAAAAAAGGTAAATAACAGATTGCTCCGAATGAATTTGAGAAAGAATCTGCAAGGTATCTGCGGGAAAAGTGAGCCAGAAAATATCTACAGACGTTTTACGTCAGCAGAGTTGTGGCCAACCCAAGGGAATTGGGCGGATTCTTTTTTGTTTAGGATGTTAATGTTTCAATAAATATTCTGAAAATATAAGCTTTATTTATTGACAATGGAATGGAAAAATTGATAAAATACAAAATAAGTTAAACCTATAAAAATAGTAGGGATTAGGAGTGGGATAATATATGAGTAGAATAGCGAAATCAGTAGCTGAATTAGTTGGAAAAACACCGATTGTAAAGTTAAACCATGCAACTGGTGAAAACGAAGGTACTGTTTATGTAAAATTAGAGTATTTTAATCCAGGCAGCTCAGTAAAAGACCGTTTAGCATTAGCGATGATTGAAGCGGCTGAAAAAGACGGTTCGTTAAAGCCGGGTGGTACAATTATTGAGCCTACTTCAGGAAATACAGGTATAGGTCTTGCAATGATTGCTGCAGCTAAAGGCTACAAAGCGATTTTAGTAATGCCTGAAACAATGAGCTTAGAACGTCGCAATTTATTACGTGCATATGGTGCGGAGCTTGTTCTTACTCCTGGGCCAGCGGGGATGAAGGGTGCAATTGCTAAAGCAGAAGAATTATCTGCTGAACATGGCTATTTCTTACCACAACAATTCACGAACCCAGCTAATGCTGTTATTCACCGTTTAACAACTGGTCCAGAGATTGTAGAAGCATTTGAAGGTTTAAAACTAGATGCATTTGTAGCTGGTGTTGGAACAGGAGGTACAATTACAGGTGCAGGTGCTGTATTAAAAGAAAAATATCCAAATATCGAAATTATCGCTGTTGAACCAAAAGACTCACCAGTGCTTTCTGGGGGTCAACCAGGCCCTCATAAAATTCAAGGTATCGGCGCTGGCTTCGTACCTGAAGTATTAGATACAGATGTTTATTCTTCTGTATTCCCCGTAGAAAATGAGATTGCATTCGAGGTAGCACGTAAAGTGGCGCGTGAAGAAGGGATCTTATGTGGTATCTCTTCAGGTGCAGCTATCTATGCTGCTATTGAAGCAGCAAAACGTTTAGGTAAGGGCTCAAATGTACTTGCAATCGTACCTTCTAATGGTGAGCGTTATTTATCAACACCTTTATATCAATTTGAAGACTAATCTAATTATTTGTACAAGAAGGCTCCTTTAAGAGGGGTCTTTTTTTATGGTTTTTATACGGCCCTGCTGCGGAAACTTTCAGCAATTAAATTATCGAGGCCACTTAAAAATATTCGCTTCTATAACATATTCAAGTTAAGATGGAATCACATCACATGACTTAAAGGGGAATAGCAACTTGAAGACCATACTTACGAAAACAATAACGATGGATGCAGATTCGTTTTTTTATAGCTATAAAAAGCAGACAGAAACAGAACAAAAACACGTATTTTTAGAAAGTGGACGAGGTGGGAATTTTACAATAGCCGCTTGGAATCCGTTGGCTACGGCAGAATCGGTCGAGGATGGTCTGCTTGTGAATTGGAGAAATGGGAAGAGTGAAATTTTAAATGGTGAGTCTCTTGCTTTACTAGAAGAATTAGTAGAGAAATACCATATTACATATAATACGGAGCTTCCTGTTTTTCAAGGTGGAGCTATTGGGTTTGTTTCATACGATTACGCACGTAAAATTGAAAACCTCCCAAATACAACAGTAGATGATTTACATGTACCCGATATCTTTTTCTATATTTTTGATTGCTGGGCAGTACATGATGTGAAAACAAAATCAGTAACGCTTATGAAACTAGAAAACTGTGACGTAGATTTAGAGGAACGTGCTTATGCATGGCAAGAGGCAGTACAAGAAGGGTTACTTTCACGTAAATTCGAAAAAACTAGTGCTGTAGAAATAATAAACGATGAAAGTGAATTGTTAGTATCGTTTGCTGGAACCGATTTTGAAGAAGCTGTAAGTAAAATTCAAACATATATAGCACAGGGTGATGTATTCCAAGTGAATTTATCAGTACGTCAATCAAAAAGACTAAATGCAACTGCAATGGATGTATACGAGGCATTACGAGCATTTAATCCTTCACCGTATATGGCTTATATTGAAGCACCTGACTTTGCTGTTGTTTCCGGATCACCAGAGCTTTTGGTGAAGCGTCACGGTATTGAGTTGTCTACGCGCCCAATTGCTGGTACACGACCAAGGGGAAAATCAGAGGAAGAAGATATAGCATTAGCGCAGGAATTAATTGATAATGACAAGGAACGTGCTGAGCATGTAATGCTTGTTGATTTGGAACGCAATGATCTGGGGCGAGTATCTACATATGGGACTGTTGAAGTGGATGAATTTATGGTCATTGAACGTTATTCACATGTTATGCATATTGTCTCCAACGTACGAGGAGAAATAGCTGCAGGGAAAACGAATGCGGATGTTATCCGTGCAATGTTCCCCGGAGGTACCATTACAGGTGCACCGAAAATTCGTACGATGGAAATCATTGAAGAACTAGAACCTGTAAGACGAGGGTTATACACGGGCTCAATTGGCTGGCTTGGCTATACAGGAGACATGGAATTTAATATTGTTATACGCACAGCATTCGTAAAAGACGGAGTGGCACATATTCAGGCAGGGGCGGGTATTGTCATTGATTCTGTTCCGAACAGGGAATACCAAGAGTCTTTAAATAAAGCGAAGGCGATGTGGCAAGCAAAGGCAATGGCAGAGGAGCGAGCAAAATGATATTAATGATTGATAACTACGATTCTTTTACGTATAATCTCGTGCAGTATTTTGGTGAATTTGGCCATGAATTATTGGTAAAAAGAAATGATGTACTAACGGTGGGAGATATTGAGCAACTAGCACCTGATATGATTATCATTTCTCCAGGGCCATGTAGCCCAAATGAAGCGGGTGAAAGCCTAAATATCATTAAATATTTCACGGGAAATATACCGATTTTAGGGGTTTGCCTTGGACATCAAGCAATTGCTCAAGTGTTTGGGGGAAACGTCATTCGAGCCGAGCGTTTGATGCATGGTAAAACGTCACCTGTACTACACGCTGAAATAGGTTTGCATAAGGGGATGCCCAATCCGTTTCAAGCAACTCGTTATCACTCATTAATTGTAGAAAAAGAGACATTACCAGCATGTTTTGAAGTGACAGCATGGACAGAGGAAGGCGAGATCATGGGCATTCGTCATAAGGACTATCCAATTGAGGGTGTGCAGTATCATCCTGAATCAATCATGACGGAGCAAGGTAAAAAGCTTCTACGTCAGTTTGTAGAATTGTACGTAGAGGGAGCGAAGTAAATGCTGTGCTGGATTAACGGAGACTATGTAGCGGCGCAGAATTTACGTATTTCGCCATTCGACCATGGATTTTTATATGGGTTAGGTTTTTTTGAAACGTTTCGAACGTATAAGGGTAAGGTGTTTTGTTGGGAAGCGCATATGGAAAGGTTGCATACAGCGCTTGCACAATATCGTATTTATATGCCATATACCGAAAACGACTTACTCAAGGTGGTTCATCAATTAAATGAATACGCAGATGGACAGGATGGTTACTTTCGTGTGAATGTATCGGCTGGAGAGCATAGTATTGGTTTGCAGCCAACTGAATATAGCCAACCGAATGTAATCGTCTTTCGCAAGGAATTACATGATACACCTCGTGGGATGGAAAAGACGGCACAGTGGCTTGTAACACCGCGTAATACTCCTGAAAAAGGGCTAAGAGTGAAATCGCATCATTATGGCAATAACGTACTTGGGCGTTTTGAGATGCCATCTCTGGCGCAACAAGAAGGCTTCTTTTTAACGGAAGGTGGCTTTGTTGCTGAAGGTGTTACATCAAATATCTTTTGGGTGAAAGATGATATACTATATACGCCTTCCTTAGAGACTGGTATTCTACCTGGAATTATCCGAGCGTGGGTCATTAAGCGAGCACAATCTCTAGGTATTGAGGTAAGGGAAGGTCTCTTCGCTAAAGAAGATATAGAACGAAGCGCAGAATGCTTTATTACTAACTCTGTACAAGAGTTAGTCCCAATTCGTCAATTAGAAAACAAGCAATTACTAGGCAATAAGGGGCTAGTTTATTCGTGTTTACATGAAGCATTTGTGAATGAAGTGGAACAAGGATAGAAGGAGCGTTAACATGCTGGAAAAATATAAAACACCATTAACTATTAATGGTATCGTGTTAGACTATACAGCAGAAACTTTTGTGATGGGTATTTTAAATGTCACACCAGATTCATTTTCAGATGGAGGAAAGTACAATAACGTTGAGGCTGCTGTTGAACAAGCGAGAAAGATGGTAGCTGATGGTGCTAAAATTATTGACGTTGGTGGAGAATCAACACGCCCGGGTTATGAACGAATTTCCGATGAAGATGAAATCGCACGTATTGTACCTGTTATTCAAGCGTTAGCAAAAGAAGTACCAGCCATAATATCAGTGGATACGTATAAGGCTAATGTAGCACGTGCAGCTATTGAAGCTGGTGCGCATATTATTAATGATATTTGGGGAGCAAAGGCCGAACCTGAGATAGCACAGGTGGCAGCAGATTTAAATGTACCCATTATTTTAATGCATAATCGTGAAAACACCGATTATGGTACTGACTTCTGGATGACGGCAAAGGCCGATATAGAGAAAAGTATTGCTATTACCCTGAGTGCAGGTGTCCCTGATAGTCATATTATTTTAGATCCAGGTATAGGCTTTGCCAAAACTACCGCTCAAAATATAGAAATGATGCAACAATTAGAGGAATTAGTAGCAATGGGTTATCCTGTTTTACTAGCGACTTCACGTAAATCAATGATTGGTAATGTTTTAAAGCTACCTGTTGAGGAACGTATAGAAGGTACAGGAGCAACAGTTGTTTATGGTATTGAAAAGGGCTGCCATATGATTCGTGTGCATGATGTAAAGGAAATGGCGCGAGCTACCTATATGGCTGATGTATTAGTTGGTAAACGTATTTATAAGGGGGAAGCGTGATGGACTATATTCATCTAAAGGATATGCAGTTTTACGGCTATCACGGTGTTCTAGCTGCAGAAACAACGCTTGGGCAACGCTTTCGTGCCAATGTTTCACTTGCGGTAGATATGACAAAGGCTGAAGCAACTGATGATTTGAATTATACAGTAAACTATGCAGAGGTTTATGCCCTATGCCGTGATATCGTGGAAGGTGAACCTTTCAAGCTTATTGAAGCACTTGTCTCAAAAATAGCAAACAGTATATTAGAGACATACCCAGAAAAGGTTATGGGTGTTCGCGTGGAGCTTATTAAACCAGACCCACCAATTCATGGTTATTATAAAGAGGTATCAGTTGAGGTGACGAGAGGTGATTACTAATGAATGATGTGTATTTATCGATTGGAACAAATATGGGCGATCGATTGGAAAACCTTCAGCATGCTGTCGAACTTTTAAAGAACAAAGAGGAAGTTAAGGTTGTGAGTATTTCTTCTATTTACGAAACAGCTGCCGTAGGCTACACTGACCAAGCGGACTTTTTAAATATTGCTGTTCATATTAACACGAGTTATTCATCTTCTGAAATGCTGAAAGTTTGCCAATGGATTGAAAGTGAACTAGGGCGTGTTCGTGAGTTCCGATGGGGTCCCCGAATTATTGACCTTGACATCTTGCTTTACAATCATGAAAACATTGAAACAGATAGCTTAATTGTTCCACACCCAAGAATGTATGAGCGAGCTTTCGTATTAGTACCACTGATAGAAATTACGCCTGCACCAGTTGGAAAACAATTGCAAAGGGCACATGATATAATCCAACAGATGGATTGTGAAGAGGAAGGCGTAACGCTATGGCAAGCATCGGCAGGGCTAAAAATTACGCAGTCAGTTAATTAAGTTTCTAATCCAGAAGACTATTGATGTATTGATTGTCTATAATTGCATAGCATTAACGATAGATTTATATATAGGGAATAGGTGAAAACCTATAGAAGGAGGAAAACAACGTTGGGTCAGACAACTGAGAAGCCCTTTCAAATTGGCGATATTGTCATGGACAACCGTGTCGTATTAGCACCAATGGCTGGAATTTGTAACTCTGCTTTCCGTTTAACTGTTAAGGAATTTGGAGCAGGGCTAGTATATGCAGAAATGATTAGTGATAAAGGGATTGTCCAAAAGAACGAAAAAACTCTAGGCATGCTTTATATCGATGAGCGTGAAAATCCACTTTCGTTGCAAATTTTCGGTGGCGATAAGACGACACTAGTGGAAGCGGCTAAATATGTTGATGAAAACACAACTGCTAATATTATCGATATAAATATGGGCTGCCCTGTCAATAAAATTATTAAGTGTGAAGCGGGCGCTCGTTTACTTTTAGATCCAAATAAGCTATATGAAATGGTAGCGGCTGTTGTGGATGCAGTAAAAAAACCTGTCAGCGTAAAAATGCGTATTGGTTGGGATGACGAGCATATCTTTGCTGTTGAGAATGCACAGGCTGCAGAACGTGCTGGTGCTTCAGCAGTAGCTGTTCATGGACGTACGCGGGTACAAATGTACGAAGGAAAAGCCAATTGGGATATCATTCGCCAAGTGAAGGAAAATGTAAAAATTCCTGTGCTTGGTAATGGTGATGTAGAAACTCCTCAAGATGCAAAGCGTATGCTGGATACTACAGGGGTAGATGCAGTAATGATTGGTCGTGCTGCATTGGGTAATCCGTGGATGATTTATCGTACAGTACAATATCTTGAAACTGGTGAGTTAAAGGAAGAGCCAAGTGTACGTGAAAAAATCGATGTATGTTTACTTCACTTTGAACGTCTTATCCAATTAAAAGGCGAAGGTGTAGCGGTACGTGAAATGCGTAAACATGCCTCATGGTATTTAAAAGGGATTCGCGGAAATGGTAAAGCTCGTAATGCGATTAACCAAACAGAAACTGCATCAGAGCTCCGTACCCTATTAAATGGACTTGTTCAAGACTATGAAGAGCTTGAGTCTAAATTAATCGTACCAGAAACAAAAGAACTAATTATTTAACTTATTTCAGCGGGTGTCCAAATATCTGTACCTGCAGCTACGCGACACCTGCTGAAATAGAGGAATCGTCTAAGAACGCCACATTCTGTGGCAACCACTTTGTAACCAACATCATGTAGTTGTTGCTTTCTCACAAAAAAACATCTGTTGGCCTAAAGCCACAAGACGCAATTATGTCGAGGCATAGTTAACATTATATTGAAGAGGCGTCTCACTGTTCGATTTGAGACGTCTATTTTTCTGCTAACATTAATTTTTAGAATTATTAATTATCTCTTCTGTTATGGAAATTAAACCGAAACAGATGATTACAGCAATAAAATTGTGTACAATAGAAATATTATGGACGTAAACGCAACACGGACAATTTAATAAGGAGTGAAACAAGTGTCAAACATAGAAGAATTAAATGATCAGCTTTTGGTGAGACGCCAAAAAATGACGGCTATTCGAGAAGATGGTCAAGATCCATTTGGTAGCCGTTTTGAACGTACTCATTTATCAACAGAAGTACGAGAACAATTTGCAGATCAATCAAAAGAGCAGCTAGAGGAAAACCTACAAGAGGTAATTATCGCGGGACGTATTATGACGAAACGTGGTAAGGGGAAAGCTGGCTTTGCACATATTCAAGATTTAGGTGGCCAAATTCAAATTTACGTTCGTCAAGACCATGTTGGCGAAGAAGCATATGAATTATTTAAACAAGCTGACCTAGGCGATATCGTAGGGATTCGCGGTAATGTATTCAGAACACAAGTAGGTGAGCTTTCAGTTAAGGCTGAAGAATTTACTTTCCTAACGAAGGCACTACGTCCAATGCCAGAAAAATTCCACGGCTTACAAGATGTAGAGCAACGTTACCGTCAACGTTACTTAGATTTAATGACGAATGAGGACAGTAAAATAACATTCATTACTCGTTCAAAAATTATCCGCGCTATTCGCAACTATTTAGATAACGCAGGATATTTAGAAGTAGAAACGCCAATGCTTCATACAATTGCTGGTGGTGCAGCAGCTCGTCCGTTCATTACACACCACAATGCGCTTGATATGGAATTATATATGCGTATTGCTATTGAACTGCATTTAAAGCGTTTAATTGTTGGTGGACTAGAGAAAGTGTATGAAATTGGCCGTGTTTTCCGTAATGAAGGTATCTCAACACGCCACAACCCTGAATTTACAATGATAGAACTGTATGAAGCTTATGCAGACTACAAAGATATTATGTCTCTAACTGAAAACCTTATTGCTCATGTAGCCCAAGATGTTCTTGGTACAACTACAGTTCAATATGGAGAAGATGAAATCGACCTTGCTGTAGGCTGGAAGCGAGTTCATATGGTAGATGCAGTAAAAGAAGCTACAGGTGTAGACTTCTGGCAACCTATGACTAAGGAACAAGCTCAAGCACTTGCTAAAGAACATGGAGTTGAAGTTAAAGAAACTCATGAAGTAGGACATATTATTAATGAATTCTTCGAGCAAAAGATTGAGGAAACTCTTGTTCAGCCTACATTTGTTTATGGTCATCCGGTAGAAATTTCACCTCTAGCAAAGAAAAACCCAGAGGACGAGCGTTTCACAGACCGTTTTGAGCTATTTATTGTTCGACGTGAGCATGCAAATGCCTTTACAGAATTAAATGATCCTATTGACCAACGCGAGCGCTTTGAAGCTCAACTGGCCGAAAAAGCAGCAGGTAACGATGAAGCGCATGAAATGGATAATGACTTCATTGAAGCATTAGAATACGGTATGCCTCCAACAGGTGGTTTAGGTATTGGTATCGACCGTTTGATCATGCTTCTTACAGACTCACCATCAATCCGTGACGTATTATTATTCCCAACAATGCGCCATACTACAAAATAATACATTTTTAATGAGATTTATCACACGACAATGTTGTGTAGATTCTCTTAAATAAGCAGGAGCCTAAGTGCAGGGAAAGCACTTTGGCTCCTATTTTTGCTTTTGATATACCAGAGGGAATTATATATTGGCGATACGGAATAAATAATTGTTTCAAAGGCAGAGCAATGAGAGATGGCATTTTATATTTACTATTATTATTAGAGTCAGGCGATTAAAAGCAGGGTTTTTTTGTGGGAGAGTGTGGGAAGAAAGGGTCTTTTGGAATAGGATTCTATTATTGCTGAACAGTTATTCATCGATTTTTACTAGTTCAGACTGTTTCTAGAGCAACGACTTTAATATCGCATGAGGTCAGAGAATAGAACTCTACTATCCGACAATGTATTCTTTGGCTGCATTTAAAGAAAAGTAGAAATCAGTACGTCAGAATTGTAGGGTAAAATTCCTGTTTGTTTCTGTTGAAGGATTAGTATTACTGGGTTATGTTTGAAAAGTTTAAAGTACTATTTAAACCGTGAATGAATATAGGGTATACTTTTAGAGTTCCATATTTTGCAGATAAAAAGAATAGATTTTAAAAGAAGTTAATTGGAGGCTTATGATGAATTACAAAATCATTAACAAACAAGTATTTGAACAGGCGCAACTTCGTTCGGTTTCGGATGTTCCATTCACTGAAGAAGAACTTGAAAATGGGATGAAATTAGTGGTCTCTAAGATGGATGCGACCCTTACTTTATATTTAGTGGACATAGAGGGACAAAAAAAATTCGACGTTCGTTGGGATGATTCTTCTGAAATTTTCAGCGGCTGGTATTCAGCATGGGATAATTTCTCTTGGTGCCTAAATGTAGTCGATTCCCAAAATAATTAATTATTTGTTGGCACTTTATATTGACACTTTCAATTTTGAATGCGGAATCCATAAAGTTAGCCTATCAAACTTTCTTTTCTTTTTTACTATTTTGAGCATAAAAGTATGGCTCGAAATGAAAATAGTAATAGAATTAGAGAAAAGAGAATGCATCATTAATAAGGGCCAAGCATGAATAAGCGGGAGTCAGGTGCAAAAAAGCAGTTTGACTCCTGTTTTGGCGCTTGAAAGTATGAAAGTAACTTGAGAAGGTATTTGAGCACTTTGGTGGTGTAACTAGATACTTCATTTGTATAGATTGATTTGTTAATCTCCATTTCCGCAGAAGACTCCAACCTCTGCAGGTGGTGAGATGAATGCGATTTGAGTTCCTTTTCGGTGGGTGTCCAAACATCTATTGAATTAGAGGAGTTCATTGAAATGATGAACATCGTGTATGTCCTCATGCAGACATAAGCAAAATTCAAATTTTCGGACGCATTGTTTCTCTGGGTAAACGGTAATTACGCCAAAATGTAAATGATTTATATAGTTGTGATTTATGAGAAAGAGCTGTATAGTTAAACAAATAATGAATATATCATTATTCTATTCTCGAAAAAACGCAAAATAGCTTACTAATTCATTAATTATAAAAAAGATAATTTTATAGCAAAAAACACTTGCTAACGTGTTAGAATCATGATAAATTATTACTTGTCGTTAAAACGACTTAACAAAACAACATTGACGATAACAAAAAAGGTTGTTGACTCTAACAACTAGTTATGATATAGTTTAAGAGTTGTCTCTTTGAAAAAGAACGCTGAATAAAGGTGTTGACAGCAAAAACATAAGGTGTTATGATATGAGAGTTGTTGAAAAAACAACAAAACAAATATGAACCTTGAAAACTGAACAAGCAAAACGTAATCAATAAAGTTTTTAGTAGCTAACCTTGAGTTAGTGAACGAAACAAATTTTGGACATCATAAAGATGCCAGCAAAACAATTTGAGCTAATCAAATTTCTTTTATGGAGAGTTTGATCCTGGCTCAGGACGAACGC
>NZ_JBIWDH010000032.1:0-56333 GCF_044761885.1 Lysinibacillus sp. NPDC097231
ACACCCTTGCTCTTGGCTAACCTCTACTTCTGTCTTCGGGGTTCGGGACTTGCACCCTATAGTTCATACGCATGCCGGGCGCACATAAAAAGAGGACTTGCTATTGTAGCAAGTCCCTCAGTATTTCTCCTAATGAGATATAGATGTTTTATTTATATAATTCTTTATAGACGATTACTTTTAGTGCCATAATTTCTTCGTCTGTAAGTTTCCCTTGAACTTCTTGAAGAACCTCTTCCTTCGTCATTGAACCGTCTTGTACTTTTTCTCGAATATTATTAAGCTCAGAGACACCCACCTTTTGAATTAATACTTTTGTGGCATCTTCTTTTGTCGTAAACGGCAATTTGCTGCTATCTGCTGTTTTCGCCTCTTCCATAAATGCTTTTAATTCAGGGTCACGTTCAATTGTATTTTTTATTTCATCGATTTCTCCACTATTCTCTAATTCTGTTGAAACCGTCTCCACTAACTTATTAGATACAAACTTAGTACCATAATGATACGCTCCATAACCAATAACACCGAGGAAAACAAAAAATATTATTAGGAATTTAATGAATCTCATATTTTCACACTCCTTCATCCTAAAGATAATAATACTATATAGAGTAATAGGATGAGAAATGATAACCCACTTTTAACAAAACAAGAGCCTGAACATTTTAATCTGCCATTATGTCTTTAAATTCTTTTCCCTTTTGGACATACGTGTCGATTGATAACTGAATTAACTCAATATCTTTATCTTGCAGCTGGCGTATGACTTTACCTGGTGAGCCAACGACCAATGATCGTGGTGGTATTTTCGAGCCTTGTGTAATAAGTGTGTTTGCACCAATAATGCATTCTTCCCCGATTTCAGCATGATCTAAAATGACAGAACCCATACCAACGATCGAACGGCGACCAATTTTGCATCCATGTAAGACTACTTGATGACCTACAGTTACTTCATCTTCTACAACAACTGGAGCACCTTCAAATAAATGAATGGTTGTATTATCTTGAATACTGCAACGTTTTCCAATGGTAATGCTATCTTCATCCCCGCGTAGTACGGCGTTAAACCAAATTGACGATTGTTCACCAACCGTAACATCTCCAATAATATACGTGCCCGGCGCCTGAAATACTGATTCATGAACATTTGGCTTTTTTAAAGCGTATGTAATCTCCATAAAAATCATCCTTTCATTCATCTGAATATTTTGCTAGAATTTAGTATAACATATTTTAAACGGAGGTGCTATTTTTGAATCAATTATGTTCTGTATTAGCAATTCAATATCCTATTATCCAAGGAGGAATGGGCAATATCAGCAGTCCCAAACTCGTGGCAGCTGTATCAAATGCAGGTGGCTTAGGGACAATCGGCTGTGGGACAATGACACCAGCGGAAGTTGAAGAACGCATTATAGCGACGAAGCAATTAACGCAAAAACCATTTGCTCTTAATGTGCCAATCAATGTCAATCCTTATACAAAAGAATTATTTCATTTGGCTATTACACATAACGTACCGGTCGTTTCATTATCGGCAGGTAATCCAGCATTATATATAGAGAAATTACATGCTCATCATATCCGTGTGATTGCTGTTGTGGCCTCTGTGAAACATGCTATTAAAGCTGTGCAAGGCGGGGCGGATGTGATCGTTGCAGAAGGTTACGAAGCTGCAGGAATTAACTCCAATCTAGAATTGACAACCTTTACGCTAATTCCTCAAGTAGTTGATGCGGTTTCTGTACCTGTTGTGGCAGCAGGTGGTGTTGGTGATGGACGCGGATTAGCAGCTGTGTTAATGCTTGGAGCAGCCGGTGTACAGATGGGAACACGCTTTATTGCCACACAGGAAATGCCAGTTCATCCGACCTATAAACAAAGGCTACTTGATGCAACCGATGTAGAAACAGTCATTCTAGGACGCACGGTTGGACAGGTTCGCCGTGTGTTATGTTCACCTTACGCCTCTTCACTTCTTGCTGATGAAGCAAAAGGTATAACACTTTCTGACTATCAGGAACGTACATCTGAAACATATCATATAAAAGGAGCCATTGAAGGTAATGAGCAAGGCGGTTTTATGAATAGCGGCCAAATTGCAGGAGTCATTCAAGATTTACCAACTGTTGCTACTCTTATAGAGACTATGATGGAAGATGCTCAGCAATGTCTAAATCGGGCATTACTGAATAATTTCAAAGACTCAGTTAGGAGTGTTCAATCTTGACCATGATCGATTTAAAAAGAGTAATTGACGGAGAAGTTGAACCACCAGCGTGTGATAAAACGTTAGGTATCCAAGTAAAATCAGCTAATGCAGGTGAAGCCGTTTGCTCTTGGAAGGTTGATGAACGCTTTTTAAATGGGCATAAAGTCGTGATGGGTGGTTTCATCACATCTGCAGCAGATATTACAATGGCCTATTCGATGGGTTCTATATTAGATAGAAATCAAGGATTCGCGTCGATCAATTTGCAAACAACATTTTTACGACCGCTTCAAATTGGAACGGCTATGATTGAATCAACAATAGTCAAAAAAGGACGAAAAACATGCTATGTAGAGGCGTCAGTTTTCCAAAACGGACAGCACGTTGCCAAAATAACATCTTCTATTATGATCCTGTAGACAGAAAAAAGCTTATCCAAATGGACAAGCTTTTTTCCGCTTTTTAATTATCTGCATGGAATATGTCTTCAAAGAAACGGCAAGATGGACCTTCCAATAAATTATAATATTCTTGAAATAAAAGCGCAGCATGATTTCCACTCCACATAGGCGGTAATAATTCTTGTGGCAGTCCAGGATCGATAAATAAGAATTTACGATATTCATGAACAAGATTTGTACGCTCTACAAAACACTCCGCATCCGACATTTCTTTTCTTGAGATCGCACTTTGATGTACAATATATTGCTTACTATATTGATCCATAAACTTTTCATAACGTGCTTCAATCTCAGCTAACGACCAGCTTTTTTCAATCAACGTTTCATGATCATGAGGGCCGATATATTCGGCTGTAAAAAAGTCTACATGATTAGCAATATCATATTTTTGAATGAGGAGATTAACCTCTTCTTCTAAATTATTTGGAGATATCCAACAACCATTCGAAAAGGAGCCAAATCCACTCCATAAGAGCTCTTTGCGTAATTCATCTCGAATTTGACGCTTGTCTTCAGGAATAGAGTACATTAAAAGTCTCCATTTTCCATCCCATTTAGTCGGCTTTAATTTGAAAATACGATTTGCTGCCTCTTGCATTCGTTTTTCACCGCGTTTTGTTAAAAAATAATAACTTCGGTTCCCTCGTTTTTCTGATTGCAGCCATCCTTGTTTGACCATTCTAGATACTGAAACGCGTACATTTTGCTCTGTGTGACCAAATTCCTTCAATAAACGAATCAGACTTCCAATCCAAATTTTTGAACCGTAATGCATAATATAATCGCCATAGAGCGTAAAAATCATCGACTGTGTATTTGCGCCCATTCTCTCCCTCTACTTTCTAACTCATTTTCCTTGAAATGCAGGTTGCCGTTTCTCACTGAATGCCTGTAAAGCTTCAAGACGATCTTCTGTCGGAATGACTAACTCATATGCCTTTGATTCGATAGCAAGACCCGTTTGTAGATCGGTATTCATTCCTTGTGTAATGGCATATTTTGCTTGACGCACAGCGACAGGGCCATTTTGCATAATCCGCATTGCGAGTGATTTACATTCATCTAACAAAGCCTCACGAGGCACTGATTTTAAAATGATGCCAAGTGTTGCTGCCTCTGTAGCTGTAATTTTCGCCGCTGTTAAAATCATTTCTTTCGCTTTCATTTCGCCGATTAATCGCGGTAATCGCTGCGTACCACCTGCACCAGGAATAATTGCCCAACTTGTTTCAGTTAATCCGAGTAGTGCCTCGTTAACTGCAATCGCAAAATCACATGCTAATAACCATTCAAATCCCCCGCCTAGTGCATGCCCATTAACTGCTGCAATAGTTGGTTGCGGTAAATTTGCTATACTATTAAACACGTCTCGAATGGCTCGAACGTTCCGACGTACTTCTTGCGTTGTTAATGTTTTTCGTTCTTTTAAATCTGCACCCGCACTAAATGCCTTTTCGCCCGCACCTGTAAAAATAACAGCGCGGACATTCTCAGCTATATGTAATTCGTCTACTACTTGTTGCAGTTGAGATAAAGTATCATAGTTGAAACAATTTAACACCTCTGGACGATTTATTGTTACATAAGCAATATAATTTTCTATTCTAAATGAAATACTTTTCATTTGCAAACTCTCCTTTTCTAATCAATTATGCCTCGGCATAATTGCGTCTGGAATCGGCTTTGTGCTAGTACAAAGAACTCCTTTCCGATTCCGTGACATCCGCCGGAGGCATTTACATCTTTCAGCAGGTGTTTGGACACCTGCTGAAAGATGTTAAATCTATTTCAGAAAAAAACGGCACATTGATTGTGCCGTTTTTAATTATCATTCCATATTTTCAATAATCGTTGCGATACCTTGCCCAACACCAATACACATGGAAGCAAGGCCATATTGTACGTTTTGTTTTTTCATCTCGTAAAGTAATGTGGTCACTATTCGGGCACCGCTTGCACCTAGTGGATGACCAAATGCTATAGCGCCTCCATTGACATTAACTTGTGCAGGATTTAGTTCAAGCTGCTTCATGGATTCTATTGCTTGGGAAGCAAATGCTTCATTTATTTCATATAAACCAATGTCATTTGTTGTTAGGCCAGCTCGTTGTAATGCTTTTTTTGAAGAATAGATAGGGCCTAAACCCATAACAGCAGGCTCTAATCCTGCAACAGCACCTGTTATATATCGTGCTAAAGGTGTTATACCTAACTCTCTTGCTTTTTCCGCACTCATTAGTAATAGTGCTGAGGCACCATCATTTACACCAGAAGCATTACCAGCTGTAACCGTCCCATTTTCAAAAATAGGTCGTAGTTTAGCAAGTGCTTCTAATGTTGTATCGGGGCGTGGATGTTCATCTGTATCCACGATGATCTCATTTCCTTTTTTATCTTTCACGTATACAGGTACGATTTCTTCTGCGAAACGGTTTGTGGCAATCGCTTTTTTCGCACGTTGTTGGCTTTCAAATGCAAATGCATCTTGATCCTCGCGACTAATATTAAAACGTTTAGCTACGTTTTCAGCAGTTTGGGGCATAGTATCCGCTCCATACATGCTTTGCAATTTAGGGTTTGTAAAACGCCAGCCGATTGTTGTATCAAACATTTTTTGATCGCCTCTCGGATAATCCACTTCCGGTTTCCCCATGACAAACGGTGCACGTGTCATACTTTCCGTACCACCTGCGATAAAAATATCACCTTCGCCACTTTTAATAGCACGAGCTGCACAATGTATAGCATCCATACCTGAACCACAAAGGCGATTAATGGTTGTTCCTCCGACTTCTATTGGTAGCTCAGCAAGTAATGCAGCCATACGGGCGACATTTCTATTATCTTCTCCCGCTTGATTGGCATTTCCGAAAATAACATCCTCAATTTGTTTGACTGGCACCTTTGGGTTACGTTCTATAAGTGCCTTAATGACAATAGCAGCTAAATCATCCGGCCGAACAGTTTTTAATGCACCTTTATAACGACCAATAGGTGTTCGCACAGCATCTACAATCACGACTTCAGTCATTTTTTCACCACCTCTTTTTGCTCGCTATAGTCATAAACACCTTTCCCACTCTTTCGGCCTAAACGTCCGGCTTGTACATACTGTTCGAGCAGTGGTGCTGGGCGGTATTTTTCACCGAGCTTTTCATGTAAATAACGTAAATTATTCAGACGTGCATCAAGGCCGACTAAATCGACTAATTCGAATGGCCCCATTGGATAATTCAAGCCAAGTTTAATGGCTTTATCGATGTCTTCAGGACTACCTAAGCCTTCCTGTAACATATAAAAAGCTTCATTACCAACGAGTGCACTTATACGACTTGTCACAAAACCTGGAAACTCATTAATAACGACAGTTTGTTTACCCATTTGTTTAGCAATTTCACAGATGGTCTGTACTGTCTCATCACTTGTTTCCAAGCCTCTAATAATCTCAACAAGTTCCATTTTATGCACAGGATTAAAAAAGTGCATCGCAATGGTTTGTTCAGGTCGTTTGGCATAAGAAGCAATTTCTGTTGGACTCATTGTTGAGGTATTTGTTGCAAATAAACAGTGGGGGGATGCAAACTGTTCCATTTGCTCAAAGACAGCTCGTTTAATGTCCCTTTTTTCGGGTACAGCTTCAATGATTAAATCTGCTTTATTTGCGATAGTTGCTAAGTCTGTCACATAAGTTAGACGTAACGTTGCTTCTTGCGCTTGCTGCGCTGTTAATTTTCCGCGTACAACAGATTTTTCGAAAATAGATATAATTTCATTTTGGGCATTTTGTAATGCCTGTTCGTTAATGTCTATAATAGCGGTTTCAAAACCACTGACTGCGCTTACGTAGGCAATGCCCCGTCCCATAACCCCGGATCCGATGACAATAACTTTTTTCATTAAAGAACCTCCTTATTGTGAAAACCATATACGAAGAGTGGGGATATCTCATCGCATATGGTTTTTGTGGTGGTTAGACGCCTAGTGGATTTAATGGGCGGCTACCATAATATGAAATGATACTTTTCGTCTCAGTATATAAGTCTAATGTTTCGATACATAGCTCACGTCCGAAACCAGATTGTTTATATCCGCCAAATGGGGTACCTGGCATTGCGGAGAATGGACAATTGACCATCACGATTCCTGCTTGAATTTGATTGGCTACACGAGTAGCACGTGCTCCGTCTTTAGACCAAACCGCTGAGCCTAAACCAAACTCTGAATCATTCGCTAGTCGAATGGCTTCTTTTTCATCGCTAAATGGCATTACAACAACTACTGGACCAAATATTTCTTCACAAACAACTTTCATGGATTGAGTTACGTCTGTAATAATAGTTGGTTCATACCAGAAACCATTTTCGAAGCCTTCTACCGCCGCCACTTTGCCACCTGTTAAAATAGTTGCCCCTTCTTCAATAGCAGATTTCACATAGCCATCGATAGTGTTCAATTGTTCTTGGTCGATAATTGCTCCCATGTGAGTACCTTTATCGAATGGATCACCAAGTTTAATTGCTTTTGTTTTGGCAACAAATTTCTCTAAAAACTCATCATAAATGTCTTTGTGTACGTATAAGCGGGAACGTGCCTCACAAGATTGCCCTGAGTTATAGAAAATGCCATATAGTGAACCATCTACCGCCGCATCGATATCTGCATCTTCGAACACTAGATTCGGTGATTTCCCGCCTAGCTCTAATGTAACGCGTTTTAATGTTTGAGAAGCTTTTTCCATAATTCCTTTGCCGACTGGTGTTGAACCTGTGAAGGCTACTTTATCGACTTGCTGATGTTCTACTAAGTAATTTCCTACATCTTTACCGGAACCAGGAACGATGTTAACGACCCCTGCTGGTACACCTGCTTCTAAGCAAATTTCACCTAACACGATCACTGTTAAAGGCGTTAAAGAAGCTGGTTTAACAATAACGGAACAACCAACGGCAATGGCTGGAGCAATCTTCCAAGCGGCCATCATAAGCGGGTAATTCCAAGGAACAATTTGTGCACATACGCCGACAGGCTCTTTTTCCGTGTAATTATGGAATTGGCCTGGCATATTATTAACTGCTCCACGATGACCAACAATCGCGCCTGCATAAAATTCGAAATCTTCTATCGCTTGGTTTACTTGGCCCTGCGCTGTGCCAAGCGATTTCCCTGTATCAAGCATCTCAAGCTCTACGATTTCATTAAAGCGAGAACGCATAAGAGCAGCAATCTTATGGAGCACCTGTGCACGACGATTAACAGGATATTGCTTCCATTTCCCATAATCAAACGCTTCGCGAGCTGCTTGCACCGCACGCTCTGCGTCTTCCCGAGAAGCTTTTGCGACAGTCGCTACGACTTCACCCGTCGCAGGATTAATCGTTTCGAATGTCTCACCATTACTACTCTCCACTTTTTCACCATTAATAATTAAATGATAAAAATCGCGTTTCACTGATACTTTCTCTTGTACTTGCTGTGTCATTGTCATTCACTCCTTTTTATTGTCCGCTAAATTGAGGCTGCCTTTTTTCCGTAAATGCTTTCATACCTTCTTGATGATCATCCGTCGCTCCGGCGATACTTTGACTTTGTGCTTCGTAAACAAGGAAGTCATCGAACTTTAAATGTTCTGCTGCCTTGATATTACGTTTAATAAGCCCGATCGCTTTTGTCGGTAACTGGACAATCTGTTGAGCAAATGTATGCACGTCTTCTTCAAATGTTTCATTGCTATAGACAGCAGTTGTTAACCCTAATTGTTTGGCTTCCTCTGCTTTAATGCGTTGACCAAGCACGGAAATTTCAAGTGCCTTAGCATCGCCAACCAATCGTTTTAAGTAGTATAAATTCCCTGAATCCGGAATTAAGCCTACATGAATAAAGGCATTCATAAAGAAGGAATTTTCCGACATTAATCGGAAGTCCGCAGCAAGCGCTAAACTAAAGCCAGCACCTGCAGCCGCACCATTCACAGCCGCGATAATCGGTTTTTCACAGCTATGTAACTGTTGAACCATCGGACCATAATAATCTGTTAAAATATCACCAAGTTTTGTATTTTCACCAATAACTGAAAGATCTTGACCTGAGCAAAATGCACGTCCTTCACCACGAAGTACAATACAACGTACTACATCATCTACAGATGCTTGTTTGATGGCAGTACGAATTTCATGATTCATCTGAGCAGTGAACGCATTTAATGTGTCAGGACGATTTAATGAAATATAAGCTACGGATTCTTTTAGTTCGTATTGAATGGTTTCAAACATAGTTATCTCCCCTTAAAGTTCGGTTGACGTTTTTCAACGAATGCTTGCATGCCTTCTTTTTGATCTTCTGAAGAGAATAATAGATAGAAATTTTTTCGTTCAAATTGCATGCCTTCATAAAGTGAGTAGTCTACAGCTTTGTTAACAGCTTCTTTAATAAGACGTAAAGCGAGGGCAGGTTTTTGTGCGAGCATCATCGCTGTTTTATGTGTTTCTTCTATTAATATCTCTGGTTGTACAACCTTGTTGATGATGCCATATGCGAGCGCTTCATCAGCAGTAATCCTCGCTGCGCTCCAAATCCACTCTAATGCTTTCGTTCGCCCTACTAATTTTGTTAAGCGCTGTGTACCACCCGCACCGGGCATAACGCCAAGGTTTATTTCTGGGAAGCTAAATTCTGTGCCCTCTGCGGCGATTAATACATCACAACAAAGGGCTAATTCAAAGCCTCCACCGAAAACGAACCCTTTAACACTGCCGATAATAGGCTTTTTAATTTGCCCTAGACGGTCCCAATCAGCGAATTGATTTAATAACTCTAAACGAATCGTATTGTCTGCCGCCATTTCGTCAATATCTGCACCGGATGAAAACGCTTTTCCATTTCCGGCTAAAACAATGACTTGTACATCTTCGTTACGATCAAACAATTCCATCGCCTGCACAATTTCATTAACCATTGCGCGATTTAATGAATTGTATTGGCGAGGACGGTTTAAGTTGATATACCCTATCCCACTGTCAATCGTTACTTCAATAAATGTGAATGCTGTCATTTCGCATCTTCACCAATTATTAATGTGACGATATCGCTCGCAAAGCTCATTAGATCTTTACCTGATGCTTTCCCTTCTGGTGATCGTAGTCCATTCTTTAAATCTTCCGCGCTATCATATATCATTTCACACATTAAGTAATATGGCGTTTCTGTCCCCATCGGAGTGGAATTAAATTTTGTTACATTCATTTCACGTAAGCCTGGGATTTTTGCAGTTATTGGTGTATGAACTTTTTCGTAATGCTCATCAAATGCCGCTTTATCAACAGGATGTTTATATAACGCGATTAATTTTGCCATAGTAAAATACGCTCCTTTGTCTACATCGAAGTAGAAATTAATTTCATTGCCTCAAATGGATTCTTACAGCTTTTGCAATATAAAATACTGCGGCACGCTGTTGGACCAAAAATATTTTCAAGCGTGACATATGTAGAGCCACAGTACGGGCAGTCTACATGCCAAGAGCCATCTTCTTTTAAAAAACGAGGTGGTGGGGCGATACCGAATTGTTTTAGTCCTTCTCGTCCCTTCTCTGTTACACGATCAGAAGTCCAAATAGGATTATTTATAAACACGACACTCACTTCACGAATGTCTTCTAGTTGTTCGACGGCCTTTTTTATATTTTGCTGAATAATTGTCAGCGCAGGACATCCTGAAAATGTTGGTAACACTTCAATACGTAGATGACCATCATTCACTTGCACACGCTCAATCATACCAAGGTCAATAATACTCACCGTATCAATTTCAGGGTCCTTCACTGTATCAAGTACCTCATAGATGCGCGCTTCGTGCAGATCAGTAGTTGTCATCGTTATCCTCCTTACCAGCTTGCCGCTAAATTAGAACGATACACCTCTGACATCGTTTCGATTGCCGATGTTAGATCATCTGTATGTTGTCCGTTGCGACCATTGATGATTGTTTCTGGTAATACAGGTATAGCGATTTCTACTGCTTCAAAAGTTGATGTTACAATGGCCAACCAACGTTCTTTTATGGCCGCTTCTGACACGATTAATTCAAACGCTGCTATATGAGTAGCTGATTTGCCAAATGACAATAAATCACCAGCATCTTTTATCACTTCTTGTAAAGCTGTCATCATGCGTGATCGTGATTCTTCTGTTGCTGTAGATAATTGAGTAAACCATGCTGTCCAATGCATCTGATGATAATACAGTTCGGCACTAATTTTCACAGCAACTTCTTGGAGAGGCGCATAACTGCTTGCTTTTAGTGCATCAATTTTCGCTTTTTTCGCCGTTGTATAGACAAAATTACGTGCTACTGCATATCCCCAGTCATAATCCGGCGCTTCTTTGTAGTAACCTTCTCCATTTGGACGTTCTACAAGTAGGCAATTACAACGTTCTTCTTTTGGTCGAAGCTGGGCTAATGAATCAGATACGCCTTCGCCAAGTTCTTCTAAAAGTGTGTAATATAATTTTGCATGCCCCATTGTATCTTGTGTAATAGATGAGAACGCTACGTCTTCCTCAATATGCGGCGCCAGCCCAAGCCATTCAGAGCCGCGATAAGAAAATAAGTAATCATCATCCGCTAATTGATAAAGTAATGTAATAACTGCTTTTTTATATTCAGGCGTTACTTCTTTATTCATCTTTCTTCCCTCCTCCAGCCCAAGATAGGATTTCTTTTTCATCTAGCATGACTTGTTCATAATGACGCCATTTTTTCTTTAAATAGCCATAACCTTTTGTTGTACGGTAATCTTTATTGTCTAAGCGCTGCAGTGCTTGTTTGCTGTCTTGTGTTAGACCGTGTAAATGTTTACGATTAACTACCCAAATGTCTACCACGGGCTCGCGGCGCATAAAGTTTTCCTGTGCCATCACTAGCGCCATCTCTCCATTTGGAGCTAAAAGACTAAATTGATGCTGAAAATGTGATGTGGATGTTCGTTTACTAAAGACTTCAAATTCTTGATAGAAAGATTGTTTTTCCACGATAATACCCCTTTCTCTAAAAAGTTAATTTGCTAATGCCGTTAAGGCTTCTCGTACCCAAGCGTTCTTTTCGTAAGATGAACGACGAAGTGCTAAGCGTTCTTGTGAACATGGACCTTCATTGCGTTGGATTTTTTTGAAATATTCCCAGTTTGGCTGTTGGTAAATCCATTTATTTTGAGCTTCATCAAAGTGCAAAGTTGGGTCTGGCACAGTTAAGCCCAGCGATTGAATACGTGGAATGTATTTTGTTAAAAAGCTTTGACGTAATTCTTCATTCGTTAAGACACGAATTTTATATTTTATTGTTACATCTTGCTTACTCGAACCTGTTGTGTCTTTTGATGCTGGGCCAAAGAAAAATAAGAGTGATTCCCACCAACGATTTAACGCGTCTTGCACTAGTGCTCGTTGCTCTGGTGTACCTTCTGCTAATGCCATAATAATGGCTTCACCGTGTTGGGCATGGAATACTTCTTCTGCACAAATACGTTGTAAAGCACGCGCATAAGGTCCGTATGAAGAACCTAACATGTTTGTTTGTGAAATAATGGCCGAACCATCTACAAGCCAGCCAATTAAACCTGCGTCTCCCCACGATTTCGTTTCCATATGGAATACATTGTGGAACTTAAGACGTCCTTCGAATAAATCAATCATTAAATCTCCACGATTTTTACCATATGGTTTTAACAAATCTTCTGCTACGCGCAATAATAATTGACCATGGCCCATCTCATCTTGAACCTTTGCCATAATCCCTAGCTTGCGATATAAAGTAGGTGCTTTAGGAACCCATTCTTTTTCAGGAAGAGCGCCCATAATTTCACTAATACCATGCATCGAAATTAATTTGATTAGTGCTAAGCGATATTCTTCTGGCATCCAATCATCTACTTCAATCTTTTCACCTGCAGCAATACGCGCCTCAAATTGCTCTTGTAATTCTTGTTCAGATAATTGTGTAGCTACACTCATAGTAAAAGCCTCCTCATATAACTATTTTCTAACAAACGTTATTATTATGTTATGTTAGAGGGCAAAAAAATTACTTCTCCAACAGGACCTCCATATTATTCGCTACTTTAATGGATTCTGTTGGGCAGCCTTCCATTGCATCCTCTAAATCATCATATAAATCTATCGGAATTTCTTCACAACCTTGGTTATTGTCTAAAATAACAAATGCTAATCCTTCATCATTATAGTCAAAAATATCCGGAGCCGATGCGCCACAGGCCCCACATGCAATGCATGTATGTTGGTCTACTCTTGTGAATTTCGCCATATACTTATTCCTTTCAAAAACCTACAGCGTCAGGTAAGTTGTTTCTTTTTTTCTTCCATTAGACTGGTACTATGCAACGGTTGCACTTTAGATGTTGGGTCAATGTATACTTTGGCGTTACTAATAGCAGTAGGCGCCTCTCCAAAACCACTGACAATTAATTTTACTTTCCCATCATATGTGCAAATGTCACCTGCCGCATACATACCTGGAATGTTCGTTTCCATACGCGAATTAACAACGATGGAGTTTTTACTAATTTCTAAGCCCCAGTCTTTTATGGTACCTAACGACGAAACAAAACCAAAGTTCACGATAATATCATCGACTCCGTAAATCGGTTGGAGTGTTTCATCTTTTGCATGCTTTAATTTGACATGTGTAACGTGCCCTTCCCCTATGAGTTCTTCGGGTACATAAGGTGTAATCACCTCAACAGAAGATTGCATTAAATTTTCTACACTATGTTCATGTGCACGAAATTTATCACGTCTGTGGACAATAGAAACTTTTTTAGCAATTGGTTCTAGCATCATTGCCCAATCGACTGCTGAATCACCACCACCAAAAACCATCACGTTTCGATTTTTAAAAGCATTGAGATCATTAATGAAGTAATGTAAATTACTTTGTGCGTACTTTTCATCCTTATCTAATTCAAGCTTACGAACTTTAAAAGCACCGTTTCCAGCAGTAATCAGTATTGTACGAGAATAATGAATATCCATTGTAGTTTTAATCTTGAAAATACCGTTTTCATCTTTTTCGATTGTTTGTACAGATTCATTCGTACAGACATCTACTGGGAAAGTATTCATTTGCTCTTTTAAATTACAGATAAGATCTTGTGCGCGAATCTTTGGAAAACCCGCAATATCATAAATATATTTTTCTGGATAAAGAGCAGCTAATTGACCACCTAATTGAGGAAGGCTTTCGATAATTTTGACGCTCATGCCTCGCATACCACCATAGAAGGCTGCAAACATCCCAACAGGACCCCCTCCTATAATTGTCACGTCTTTTATTCGCTTAGGATCGATCATTGAAAAACCTCCTTCTGTTCCTTCCTTCTATCTATTACACGAATTGCTTTTCCTTCAGAGCGTGGAATAGAGCCAATATTTTCAATGACAAGACTAACGGAAATTAAGCATGCATTTTTCAAATCGTGCTTAATTTCCTTTGTTAGTAAATGAATAAGCGGATGGCTTAGATCACCTCCTACTTTTTCATATAATTTTGGTGTTAATTCAACATGTAGTTCGATTGCATCCATATTTCCTTTTTTCAATAAATGGATTTGATAGTGTGGTGCCAAACCTTCAATTTGCAACAACGCGCGCTCGATTTCAGATGGGAAAACATTGACTCCACGAATAATTAACATATCATCCGTTCGTCCCTTAACACGTGCCATACGCATTGTTGTACGACCACATTTACATTTTTCACGTGTTATCGATGTAATATCACCAGTACGATAACGAATAATTGGTAACGCTTCCTTCGTTAAACTCGTAATAACCAATTCACCATCTTCACCATCAGCTACGGGCTCTAATGTATCCGGATCGATAACTTCAACGAAGAAATGGTCTTCTGCAATATGTAAACCATCTTGTGCTTCATAGCATTCAATCGATACTCCAGGGCCCATCACTTC
This sequence comes from Lysinibacillus sp. NPDC097231, assembly GCF_044761885.1. NCBI lineage: Bacteria > Bacillati > Bacillota > Bacilli > Caryophanales > Bacillaceae > Lysinibacillus > Lysinibacillus sp. NPDC097231. Next base: position 14,657 of record NZ_JBIWDH010000032.1, read on the forward strand.
ACTTAAACCATAAATATCCATTGCGCGAATTTTTAATTTATCCTCTATGGCACGGCGCATTTCCTCTGACCAAGGTTCTGCACCAAAGATCCCATATTCAATCCCATTCGTTGCTGGATCGATCCCCATTTCCTCCATCTTTTCAGCGATGTTTAGAATATAAGAAGGTGTTCCAGCAATGCCTCGTGGTTTAAAATCTTCAATTAATGTAATTTGACGTTCAGTATTTCCACCTGAGATTGGTACAACTGCCGCGCCTAATGTTTCGGCTCCATAGTGTAAACCCATTCCACCAGTGAATAGACCATACCCATATGCATTATGAAAAATATCTGATTTGCGTCCCCCTGCGGTAACAATAGCGCGAGCTAAAAGTCCCGACCATACATCGATATCATTTTTTGTATAACCGACAATTGTTGGTTTTCCACTAGTTCCTGAAGAACCGTGAATGCGGACTACATCGTCCATCGGAACGGCAAAAAGTCCAAATGGATATTGCTCACGCAAATTTACTTTTTTAGTAAATGGCAATTTACGAATATCTTCTAAACTTTGAATATCAACCGGTTTAACCCCAAGCTGATCAAACTGTTCCTTGTAGAAAGGCGTGTTGTTATAAACTTTTTCAACCGTTGCTTGTAAACGCTCTAGTTGAATCTTTTCCATTTCTCCCCTTGAAGCTGTTTCTATTTCTAGATGATACATTTCCTAGCCCCCTTATGTTATTACAACCTGTCACACAAAGCCCCTTCTTTATGTAACAAATTAAAAACGGAAGTTAATATTCCGTAATTAATTTTAAGATAAACGTATTTGTCTGAATTGTCAATATTTTTTATTTTATCTACTTATAGTTATTAATTAATTCGTTATTGAGCATTTTCTCTCAAATGCTATATACCTATAAATATAAAAAACAATTTAATGAAATAACCTTTCAAAGCCGCTATTTACAAAGGTTAATTAAATTCACTTACAATAAATTAAACGTAAATGCATAATAATTCTACAAAACTACATTAATACGTTTACTTTTTAAATAATAGGTGTTAAATTTGTTTTATATTTCATTTTATTTTCATTCGTTTGTATTTTGTATTATTTTTTGTATGTTACATTTACGCGAATGGTAGAAATTAATTTTAAAAGTAAAGGGGAGTTTACATGACGTTAACAGAGATTCAACAACACGAAGAATATTATGACGATATTTTTAAAGCATTAAAAAAGGAACCCTACGCAAATTATTTAGGCATAGAATTAGTAGAATTAAAAGCAGGGTTTGCAAAGGTGACACTTTCTCCCACACCTCATATGCTAAATACACATGGTACAGTACATGGAGGTATCATCTTCTCTTTAGCAGACTACGCTTTTGCGGCAGCTAGTAATTCTTATGGTAAGACAGCTGTTGGTGTAACGAATACAATACATTACATGAGCGCAGGCATGAAAGAACACCAACTAACAGCAATCGCAGAAGAAATTAAAAAAACAAATCGTTTAGCCTGGTATCGCATTAATGTTTGGAGCAACAATGAATTATGCGCAACAATGGAGGCAATGGTTTATCGTAAAAATGAAAATTTCATCGAATAAGAGGAAGATGTGAGTGGCCTTTTTAGCGTTAAAAAGGTTTCTCACATCTTTTTTGGCACGCTAAAATCCCTCACTAGTACGTGGGTGGTGATACACTACATGTAACTAGGAGGAATCTTTATGAAGTTATTTTATACCTGTATGATATCTTTCGATTTTGTTTGCGGTTTGCCGAAGTACGCTTCTTGAATTTTCGGGTCATTCAATAACTCTTGCGCCGAACCTGAAATAGCCATCTTGCCATGGGCTAAAACACAGGCACGATCAGCCACCTTCAATGCAGCTTTCACATTCTGTTCAACCAAAATGATCGTGACACCTCGTTCATCACATAATCTACGTAAAATAGTCATAATGTCTTTGACGATTAGAGGGGCTAGTCCTAATGATGGTTCATCAAGCATTAAGACTTTCGGATTGGCCATTAAGCCTCGTCCAATTGCCACCATTTGCTGTTCTCCACCTGAAAGTAAACCACCTGGGCGATTAAGCATTTGCTTTAAGCGTGGAAATAATTCTACAATTTCCTCGTAATCTCGATGAACAGTTTTCTTATCTCTACTATAGCGATGATAGGCACCAAGCATCAGATTGTCCTTTACAGACAATGAAGAAAAAATCTGTCTTCGTTCTGGGACTAAACATATCCCATTGGAAACTGTCTTTTGCACGCCATCTTTCGTAATTTCTAATCCTTTGTATTCAATTTTTCCTTCACTCGGTGAATACACACCCGCTAGCGTTCCAAGGAGCGTACTTTTCCCTGCACCATTTGATCCGACAATCGATAATAACTCCCCTTCTACTAGTTCAAAATCAATACCTTCAAGAACATGTAAATGCCCATGATAAGTATGTAAATTTTCGACTTTAAGCATAGACAACACCTTCTTCCGCTTCATCATCGCCTAAGTATGCTGCCACAACCTTAGGATTTTTATAAATCTCTTCGGGTGTACCTTCCCCAATCTTGACCCCATTATCTACAACAACTAAACGATCTGAAATAGACATAACAGTTTCCATATCATGCTCGACGAATAAAAAAGTCATTCCCTCTGCGCGCATTTTTAAAATGACCTCGACTAATTGCCTTGATTCCTCAGCGTTTAGGCCTGCCATTGGTTCATCTAATAAAATGAGTTGAGGCTTTGAAATCGCTGCACGTGCAATTTCAAGAAGTCGTTGGCTGCCATAAGGTAATTTATCGGCCATTTCATAGGCAAACTCAGCAATCCCTACATCTTTTAAACTTTGTAATGCTCTCTCCATCGTATAAACTTCTTCTTTCAAGACAGTGGGTAAACGTAATCCGGCTGTTAAAATATTTGTTTTCATCGCAATATGTGCACCGGTCATCACATTCTCGATGACGGTCATATTATGGAAAACTTCTAAGTTCTGAAATGTTCTTGTTACACCTGCTTGTGCAATTTGATAAGGCTTTTTTCTTGTTAACCGCTTACCTTGGAAATAGACATTCCCCGATGAACTTGGCAATACCCCTGTTATCATATTGAAAAGTGTTGTTTTCCCTGCACCATTAGGACCAATAACTGCGAATATTTCACCTTTATTAATAGTGAAGGATACATTGTCTACAGCAACAACTCCTCCAAATACTTTCGTTAAGTTTTCTACACTTAAGATAAGCTCTTTGTTAGTCATTTGTTTTACCTCCTGTAGCTCGTGTATCGATTGTGAACGCTATTGGTGCAGGACGTTCTTTCTTCTTAAACTTCCCAACAATTTTCATAAATTGAGGAACTAAGCCATTAGGCATATAAATTAACGTTAAAACTAGCAATAAACCGAAGAAAACGATTTCAAATTCCCCTCCAATGTTAGGGAAGATTACTGGTACATAGTGTTTTAATAGTTCACCCAGTAGAACGTAAGTAGCTGAGCCGACAATCGCACCCCAAATATTATTTAATCCACCGATAATCACCATTATTAATAAATAAATCGAGGTATTGGCTGTAAATAAATTTGGATTAATAAATGATACATAATGCGCTAATAGTGAACCAGAAATAGATGTGAAAATAGCACTTGTCACAAAAATTTGTAATTTGTATTTCATTAAATTTACACCAACGGCATCTGCCGCAATCTCACTCCCCTCTATCGAACGTAAGCCACGCCCAATTCTTGAGTGAATAATATTCCGTGAGAAAATGAGTGCCATAAAAACAAATAGCCAAATAAGATAGAAGTAACTTTGATCCGTAACAAATTCAAAGCCGAATAACGATATAGAAGGTATACCAAAGAAGCCATTCGAGCCCCCTGTAATAAATGTTAATTCCTTAAATGCTGTGTAAACAATAATGCCAAACCCTAGTGTTGCTAACGCCAAATAATAGCCTTTCAACTTAAATGTGGGAATGCCAATTAATAATGCAACAAGGGCAGAAATGAGTGCTCCTACCACTATCGCCAGCCAAGGAGATAACCCTAATGTAGCTGTCATATAAGCAGACGTGTAGGCACCAATTCCATAAAAGGCCGCATGTCCTAGCGAAATTTGTCCAGCATAGCCCGTTAGCATCGTTAAACCTATACATACTAATGCATAAAACCCAATCATCGTAAAAATAGCGAGTGTATAATTAGATCCAACTAGCGGGATACAAAATAGTAGAGCGAAAAAAATACTTGGCCCAACTAAGCTGTTATTATAGATTAGCTTTAAGCTTTTTTTGTTCATAGTTGTAACCTCCCTATACACGTTTTCCAGAAGCTTTTGCAAACAGACCTTCTGGTTTTACAAATAAAATTAATAGCAATAAAGAAAAACTCACTACATCTTTTAAACCAGATGACCATAACCCTTCAGTAAACGCTTCAATAATTCCAATGAGAAAGGCGCCAGCAATTGCGGCTGGTGCATTTGTTAAACCACCAACAACCGCAGCTACAAACGCTTTTATGCCAAGCATCATCCCCATATCGTAGGATGCCCCGGAAATTGGTGCGATAACTGTACCTGCTAAAGCCCCCACACCAGCACTTACAACAACAGCAAGCAATGACATTTTATTTGGATTGATGCCCATCAAGCGCGCAGCAAAAGGATTTACAACACAGGCTGTTAACGATTTCCCTGTAAATGTATAGTTAAAGAAGTACATCATTACGATTAAAATGACGATTGAAAGTCCAATCGCCCACAGATTTTGCGGAAGTAACACAGCTTCAAAAAATTTGATAGGTGTATTATCCGTAAACGGCGGTAATGATTGGGCCTGCGTTCCCCAAATTAAAATCGCAATACCTCGAAATGCAATTGATACACCGATTGTAATGATTATGAGTGTTGTCATGGATGATTTACGGGCTGTATGAATGGCTGTCCGTTCAAATACAGCACCAATTGCCGCCACCATGACGATACTTAAAATAATGGCTAACCATAATGGTAGATTAGCTTTCACCAGTGAAATACTGATTAATGCACCAAACATAGCAAATTCGCCTTGTGCAAAATTAAGGATGCCTGTCACGTTATAGATAATGACAAATCCAACCGCAATCAACGCATAAATGGCTCCTATGGTTAAACCTGAAAATAATAATTGCAATATTTGAGAATACGTTTCCATAATTCCGTTCACTCCATTTCATTTCGAGGTTACTAAGCTGATAATGAATGAACAGTGATGGAAAGACACCACTGTTCATTGAATTTATATTATTTTTATTTATCTTCTAAAGTCCATTTACCGTCTATAATTCGTACCATCGCAAAGCTATCCGAGCTCAATCCCATATGATTATCCGCGGTAATGTTAAATGTTCCTGTCAAGCCTACATATTCACCTAGATCTTGCTCAATGTAATCTCGAAGAGCCGCGCTATCACTACCTTTTGCTTCAATCGCTTTCATAGCAATGGAGAAAGCATCTGCTGCATATGCACCGAATGTACTTGCTGGCTTATTGTATTTTGCTGTAAAAGCATCGTTATACGCTATTAATAATTCTTTTTGTGGATTTGAATCTTCTAATTTATCCGAAATTAGTAATTTACCAGTTGGCAACACCACATCGTTTGCTGCAGCACCAGCTACTTCGATAAATTGGTCCGTTGCAACACCATGACTTGCAAGAACTGGTATATCTAGCGCTAATTCACGAATATTTTTAATGACAACTGCTGACTCTTGTACGGTGCCCCATACAATTATTGCATCTGGATTTGCTTTTTTTACACGAGTTAATAGTGGTTTTGCATCTGTAACTGTCGCTTCAAATTCATCTTCAATTACTGATTCCACACCGTATTTTTCCATGTGTTGAACAAATTCTTCATGGCCACCAGTTCCAAAAGAATTCGCAACGTTTAACCAAGCAACTTTTGTTAAGTTATTATCTTTTAAATATTGTAAAATCCGCTCCACAGCTTGTTGATCATCTTGCGGCATTTTGAATACCCATTTTCGTGCTTGTCCATCTTCATTCATATAAATTTGTTTACTAGCAGCAACTGAAATGTAAGGCACTTGATTTTGCTCCGCCAAAGGTAACATCGCTAATGAGTTACCACTTGTTGTCCCTCCGATAACAATCGATGCCTTGTCTTGTGTTAAAGCTTTTTTCATCGAAAGTATGGCTTCATTTTGGTCAGATTTATCATCATAAGTTACTAAGTCAATTTTTCGACCGTTAATGCCTCCATCCGCATTTTTTTGATCTACTAACATTTTAAGCGTTTGCATTTCTGGCTCCCCTAGAGCAGCTGCCCCACCAGATGCAGAGAAGATTCCAGCTATTTTGATTGAATCTGCTGATGCTTCAGTACCAGAACTAGAGGAAGATGCATCACCTTTTTCCGAATCCGAAGACGAACTACATGCTACCATCAATAGTGCCCCCACCAATAGGAAAAGAGACAATAAAGTCTTTTTCATAAATACTACACCCCTTAATAATTTTTATACCTATAAAACCGCATCCCCTTTTAAATGACGGTATGTATAGCCTCCGATAAAAAAGTGTAACAAAAATAAATACATTTGATATTTCTTGTAATACTTTATTTTTCGAAAATACCAAAAGCAAAAAAGATAAAAACATCTTTTGGAGATTAAACACTACATTAAGCAGAAATTTGTGACTTAAGTTATTCAAAAGAATACCATTTATTTTAAGAAATGATAAATACTAAAAATATATATTAAAAATTAATATATATACGTTTTAGATATAATCGTACTTTATTTGTTATATACGACCCATATAAAACATGAACTTTAATAATCCGTAAAACTCTTGCTAAATCTATAGTTTCACAGATTATTTATCTAAAAAATCAGAAATATCTAACAAATATAACGAAAACACTCTAAAAAATGTTACTATACAGAATAAGTATACAAATTGCAGAAACTATTTAATTTTAAGTATAGGGGTGAGAGAGAGTAATGGATTTAAGACAATTAAATTATTTCATTACGATTGTTGAAGAAAAACAAATTACAAAGGCTGCCAAAAGACTTCATATGGCACAACCGCCACTAAGCAATCAATTAAAAATTATGGAGGAAGAATTAAATTGTAAACTATTGGATCGAAATGGCAGAACATTGGAGCTTACTGAACCAGGAAAGGTGTTATATGAAAAAGGCAAAGCATTATTAGCTAATTTCAAAGATACGATTTCGGAAATAAAAGAAGTTGGAGAAGGGCTTAAGGGGGTATTATCAATCGGTTCAGATCAAACTTGTTTATCTTACCTACCTGAAAAAATTAAGTTAATGCGTGAGAGGTACCCTAATTTATGTTTTAAAATTATTGAAGGAGATACATTTTTCTTAACGAAAAGTCTTTTAAATAAAGAAATCGATTTAGCTATACTGCAACAACCAATAGAAGATAAAAAATTTTTTTCGATAGGATTGGAGTTCGAGGAATTTGTACTTGCCACACCTGCCCAATGGAATCTACCGAACCCAATTCGAATGGAAGACTTAAAAGATTTACCGTTTCTTTCGTTTTATCGTCATCCTAGTTGTAGTACGTTTCGCATTATAATCGATGAATTTAAAAATCACGGTTTTGAACCTAATATTATTTGTGAGTGCATTGATATTGCGATGGTTATTTCCTTAATAAGTGAAGGCTTGGGTATAACGATATTACCAAAAACGAGTCTCGATAAATTTCCAATAAAAGGTGTTAAAATCATTAGGTTTGCTAATTGTAATATCCAATCCAAGGCAAACATTATTTGGCCAAAAGATCGCTATTTAGCAAAGCACGCAATGAATTTTTTAGAATTATTTACGGAAGAAACTCATTTGCTAACTCGTGAAACCATCCGCCAAAGCCAATGATAGTAATGACTAATTGGTTAATGCAAAGCGTATAGTTTTTATGTAAAATGGTAATCTCCTGGTTACAACTTTTGTTGCACTAAATCATCCGTTAGTTGAGTCAAGGTAGTTTTCTGTACCTTTTCATGGGGCCATTTATTGAAATAATATCTCTGCTATCTATTGACCGACCTTCTGAATTTGATTCAAGATCGGATTCAGAAGGCTTTATATCTATACTTTCATCTTAGAATTAACTAAAATGGAAATATAAAGATTAAAACAAAGGGAAAGAAGTATATGAACAACCAGATTTATGTCAATTGGAGCGGACATCATCTTAAATTGACATGGTGTCCAATTAAAAAAATTGATGATTACAGCAAAGTAACAAGTGTACATGGCGTTTGTTTTTATAACGGAAATGTTTTGTTGGTCCTGGTAAATGGGAGAGGATTTAATTTTCCTGGGGGTCATATAGAAGATGGCGAAACACCAGAAGAAGCCTTGCATAGAGAGGCAATTGAAGAAGGCTATGTAAAGGGACCTATTAAGTATTTAGGAGCAATCGAAGTCAGTCACGAAGAGAATCCTTTGTTTAATGCTGGCGGTAAATATCCTTTAATTGGTTATCAAATGTTTTATTTCATGAATATCCAAGAGTGTCTCCCATTTCTTCGCGAGCATGAAACGATGTCGAGGATTTGGGTTGAGCCAGACGAAGTACCCTATGTAACCAATGACCATGCGCTTTCACGTTTAGTTTTGCAAGAAGCCTTGTTACACAAAGATTCTCCACTGTGAGCTAAAGTCCGGAGGTAAAGCCTTGAGATATTTATTAGGTTGTTTTGGTGTTTTAATTATTTTTTTGGGAAGTGGATTGATGAGCATTACGAGTGAAACCTTTGTAGTAAGGAACATTCTTTATAAAGTTTTTGGAGCGATCGTATTATTTGTAGGAATTAGAGTTTTACAACTACAAATACAGCAAAAGAAACACTAAAAACAGGTACTCCGTCTACGAGTCCTGTTTTTGTGATTTTTAGCTTTTGAGCTTTTTATTTCACATACTTTAAATGCTTTTTCACAAAATCTACAATGTACTGCACTTCTTCCTCAGACATATTAAATAGATTACATACTTTTCGTAGCTTTGCAGGTGATTTTAATTGTTCACGCACTTGATCGACTCTCATGTATTTACACTTCCGCGGGTTCACACAATCTCTGATCTGCTTGTATCGATTATACGCATAACGAGCAAGTGCATTCAGCATTTCTCGTTCCTGCTCATCTCTTTGTGGATTTTTTACAACTACCTCTATCACTTCTGTATCAAATGTCCATGTGCCATCTGTAAATTGCATACTACCACCTCACTTCGGATTGCTCTCATCGAGTTCAAACGCACATTAATTATGATTCGCCTCACTTCATAAAATGCAAAAGAAAAAGCCACATCTGGTTAGATGTGACCCTTTTTAAAATTTTTTAGGTTGTTTCGTAAGATGTGGCGTTTTTTGACTGAGTCCTTTATTTCAGCGGGTGTTTGGACACCTGCTGAAATAAGTTAAAATAATCTATTTTACAGGCAAATCACTATACAAACATAGCTATCAAATCATAGTAATAGTAGTGTAAAGCTAATTTAGCTTTGCACCTCCTAGTTTTGTGGTTCAGGGTCACTTTGGTTCGAGTGACCCTTATTATCTTCCTTTATCGCTACAAATAATTTTATATGTCACAATTTTTGTAGTGAATATGAAGGGGATTTCCTATGATAATTTTTGCGCTTCTTATTATTTGTTTTACTATAATAGTTATTGCCTTTGCGATAGCTTGGGCAATGATTGCTTCAAAAGGAACTAAAATAAAAGATTTATAAAAACGCATCGAAGAACTTGAAAGAAGCAAGTAAATTTCTTCAATCAAACAAGGAAAAATCGAGGCTTTTGATTAGAAACCTTTTTAGTTTATTCTACTAAAGAACCGGTTCATTTAAGTACAATCCTTCATAAACTCTTTCCTATAGTTTTCAGTCTGATGTGGAGCGCAGCCGATTTAAATGTGAACTAGTTTACCTTTCAAGTGCTAAATACAAATAAATAACTAAAACGCCAAACACCACAAGTAAGTGTTTGGCTTCTATTTAGTTTGTTATTTTAACAAATGATTTTTCATTCTTTAACAAGAATTGAATCGTATAATTGTCATTTTTAATTAGCTCTTTCGTTTCTGGTAAAGTTAAATATTTTTGTATAGCCAATTCAATTTCTTGAACTATTTCTTCAGAAGGTGGTTTATCCGAATCCGTTTTAAATGAAACATATGAATGTCCTTTCTTTACTTTATAAGAAACTTCTGTCAGTTGATAAGTCGATTTTCCTGCCATTCCATCATAAATATCTGAAGCAATATACGCCCAACGATTATCTTGTTGACGATGTTCAAAGTTGAAAGTATTCACTTCAATGTCTTTTACATCTAAATTTTGTGAATCTATTTCTTTCTCAATATCTGCAATAATTTTCGATGACTCTTGAATATGGTCAGGCATATCAATTAGGACAATGTTAGAAAACCATGTTTTTTTAAGACCTGCTAATTCATAATCTGCTTCTTCAGCATACCCATAGGATGCGAATACTCCCTTCACAATTTCTCTTACCTTGTTATAAAGATTGCTTTTGTCATCCCTTTGATCTTCGAAGGTGCTTCAGTTACTTCTGAAATCTTTAATTCATATTTGTCATAGCCATTTTCATATAGATAATTCGTTATCTTTGATTCAAGATCATCTGTTGCTTGTTTTAATGTAGAATCTTTCAAAATTAGTGAAATTTCAATTGTATATGGAGATGGATTTATCCCAACAAAATTAACAGTGTACCCTTCCTTTTCGACTAATTTAGCAAGTTGAGATGTTAAATCGGGATTATGCTGGCCACCTGAAAAACTAGGAGTAATAGAGATCGGTAAAATTTTATCTGCCATACTTGCCATTGTCGATGAGTAGAACGGTGAAGCGATGATAAATAACATACACGCTACAACAATCAACCCTTTAAAATTTCGCTTTTTATTTTCATGTGCATTCTCCAAAATTTTATTCCTAAGTTGGTATTTGGATGTTTCTGTTATTTTTAGTTCTTCTTCTAATTCCCTAAATTTTTCATCTAAGAATTTCATTCGTAACCCCTCCCCTCATCAATTCATTTTTCAGTTCAACTAAAGCTCTTTTTAAAGTCATTTTCACTTTACTTTCTGACCAGTTTAAAATAAGACTTGTTTCTGCTGTTGAAAATTCTTTTAACTTCCGCAAAATGATGACATGCCTATAAGAAGGTTTTAATTGTTGAATGGCTCTATATAATTGTTCAGTTTGAAAATTCATTTCTACGATTTGCTCAGGTATCGGCTTGTAGTCTTTCTCTTCCATTGTTAAGCCAAAATAATGTTGGAACGGGTGTTTTTTCGAAAATAGTCCTTTGTCACATTATGTGCAATTGAAAATAACCATGTTTTCACGGCTGATTTATGTTCAAATTGCTCTTGATGTCTAAATGCTTTTATAAAAGTTTCCTGTGTTAAATCCTCTGCTTGTTGATAGTTTCGTACCATTAAAAATATGTAGGTTAGAACCGATTCTCCATATTCATCAAACCATTTAGGTAATTCCTCTTGTTCCAAAACTGCTCCCCCTTTTCTATACACTTAGACGCAAATTAAAATGAACTCGTCACGTTTTATACAATGAAACTACAAAAAGTATAATCAGTTATCATTTCCCCATTCAAAAGTTCAAATAATACTTTTATTCATTAAAACTCGCAGGAAATTCGCTATACAAAATGATAGTAGTATAAAGCTAATTTTGCTTTCCTCGTTAAAAATTTGTTACTAGGAGGCACTTTTGTGTGAGTGTCCCCTTTTAATTGTCTATTTCCTCCTCATCTGTCATGACTTTAATATTTTAATATTTCTTTTACACTTCTAGATGAATAACATCTTTGCTTTCCATCACTATACATATTATAGATTGTAGAAAGGAGGGATATTTTATGGGATACTGGCAAGGAAATGTTGGTGGCATAAATAATGGATGTTGCTATTACGGTGGCGGCTATCGTAATGGTTCAGCATTTGCCTTAATTGTTGTTCTATTCATTCTTTTAATCATTGTCGGTGCTACTTTCTTATACTAATCTTTAGTATTCCCTATGATATGTATCTGAATATGCTTTAGTTTCTATTCTGATTATCATAATGGAAAAAGATATAGTGCCTTTCATCATTGTCACAATCAATATATTTTTATAAACCTAGTAGACGCCATACAAACAAAGGAAAAGTAGGCTATCGCACCAGCCCTACCCACTCCTAATACAAAAAGGTCACTATTGCCAAGTGACCTTTTTGTCGTATCAAGCATTACCCTTGTAAAATTTATAAATTAATGTGCATCAATTATTTTCACTCAGAGCGCTTTCCGAGAGCTTGCTTCAATCTTCGAGGCATCCAATCCAATTTCATTTATTTAAATAATAAAAGAAAACCATAACAATAATATTTGGTAAAGCAATTAGTAATGAATTTTTTGTTACGCTATTGCGTTCGTCCCTATTTTCAGTTGTTTCGGTAGCTAAGTTTGCTCTCATCCTATCCCCACTAACCATAGAGCCTGAAAGTATAATGGAAATGCCAATGAAGATAAAGCCAATCGTTCCTGGAATGACATAAATCTTTTCCATTCCCCACAAAATCATCGATAATAACACACCGACTAGTGATACGAGAACACCAATTAATAAATATCTCACTCTAACACCCCCTCTTTATTCTACGGTCAATTACCAGGTTTTGTTTCAATTTTGCAAATTGTAATTTGATAATTCTCATGCATTTGGGAATATTACTTCTAAAGATACTTCGAGGTGATCCCAACATGAACAGGTCTATTGCTCTTTTCTTAGTTTCATTTTGTTTATTAACGGTGGATGCAAATGCAAAGGATAAACCCAGTCCTTATGAAGACATTTATCCCCAAACAGGATATAAATCAGTAGAAGAAGCATTGGATGATTTTGAGCAACATTTAAATCAAAAAATAAAGCTACCGCTTAGAGTACCTCCAATAAGCTTTACACATCATTTCGGACGATTTTCCGACTCGAAATATGAAGACAATGATGCATTTGAAGTGAAATATATTAATGATCAATCTCCTGAAAATCATTATAAAATCGACATTCGCAAATATAAAGTGCCCATAAGAGAAAAATATGTATTATCAACATTTGAATTAAAAAATGGAATTATCGCTACTTATATAACAATTGCAGGTTTTAATGTGCTTGTTTTCGAGAGAGGTGATTTGCAGTATATGTTAAGTATTGACCAACGCGTTTCAGATAAAGTCACTCCTGAAATCTTAGTCGACATCGCCAATTCTATTGATTATTAAATATAGTTAGCCTTGGTTAAAAAAAACATATACCTCCTTCTAAATATTTGATCAAAAATTACAGCACTAAAATTGCATTTAGCCATGTAGATTTTAGTGCTGATGGAATCAATTTTTTTCAGCAAAATCGTGTTTTATTTCTCATCTGTATGATTTGATTTTTGGATTTCAATAAGCTCAGAAATGGTTACAAATTTATAGCCCTGTTTTTCAAGTTCTGGTATGATTTTTTTCATGGCTTTCACTGTTTGTTCCCGATTTCCACCACCGTCATGAAATAACACTACACTTCCAGGCTTTGCACCCTTTAAAACGGTATTGATGATCTTTCTTTCGCCAGGACTTTTCCAATCAAATGTATCTAAATGCCATGACCACATTACGACTTTATATCCTTCTTTAACGATGGCATCGATCATGGCATCCGTGTATTGGCCTTCAACTGGTCTAAATAAAACAGGAGAATATCCAGTTATACCATAAATTGTGGCATGCGTTTGTTTTATTTCTTTTATTAAATTGGCCACATTCGTTCTGAAAGGATGTGTATAGGTGTGAATGGCAAGTTCGTGTCCTTCTTCGTGTACGCGTAAAGCAAGCTCAGGGTTTTTTTCTGCATTTTCGCCCACAATAAAAAATGTAGCCTTAGCATTGTATTTGGATAATATATCTAAAATCTCAGGTGTATACTTCTTATGAGGACCATCATCAAAGGTTAAGGCAATCACTTTTTCATCCGTTTTTATATCCCATAAAATTTGTCCTGCTTCTTCGTAATACCTCCGTCCTTTGTCTGCATAAGATTTTTCAGTGACAACAAATATTAATAATCCCAATACACATACTGAAATCAACAGATAATATTTCCTCAAGTTTTCACCTCCTGCAAATAATATCTATTCCTTATTATTTGAGGTTTAAAGTAAAAAATGCTTTAATTTTTGGATTATTAACTGTATAAAAAGCCATTTATTGTTCTACATAATTCGCTTCCAAATGTTATAGTATTAGGGAGGAGTGTGATTAATTGTTAGTAAAGGTTAAAAAACAAGATTTGACAAGCACCACTATTAGCCAAAGCTGCTTTCAGCCATTAATCGATATTTATAAGAGCCGAGCAGCAGAAGAAACAAATCTTAGTATTGAACAAATGAAAGAACAATTTTACGAAGAACTGACTCAAGGCCAAAGTGCTCTGTTTATGTTTTATGTTTATGCTAATCATGTTAGTAAATCGGTTATCGAATTTTATTGGTGGAATGCTTATTTTATGGCACAGCCTAAAAGCTGGTTAGCACTTAAAGCAACGTTCAAGTATTTTCATGATGAACCTTTTCTTTTACTCCTTGAGAAAATTGAGGAGATCCTTAAACAGCATAATCACCCTAGTACATTAGAGAATTTTTCAATTACTCGTGATGGCTTAAGTCAAAATACGGAGCTCCAAGCATCCATAGCATCACTTTATGAAGAATTTTACAATATTTATCCGATTACAATTGAAGCAATAAATTGAAAAGAACTTACAAGAATTTGTGCAACTTGAAGATTAGTCAAAATCCATTACACTTAAGGAGTATGTTTATGGCAACTATAGAGGACTTTATGAATCTGGATATAAGAGTTGGAACAGTTATCGAGGCACAAGAGCTTCCGAAAGCAAGAGTTCCTGCCATTAAAATGAAAATAGATTTTGGAGAAACTATCGGAATTAAGCAATCATCTGCGCAAATTACTAAACGCTATACGACAGAAGGTATTGTTGGGAAGCAAGTAGTAGCTATTGTCAATTTTCCACCTCGCCGTGTAGCAGGTTTTAAATCTGAGGTTTTAGTGATAGGTGGAGTTCCTGTTGAAGGTGATGTCATTCTATTAACCCTTGACCAGCCTGTGCCAAATGGAACTAAAATTAGTTAAAGAAACGTAAAGTCTTTTTGCTAAATGTAAGAGACTTTTGTCGTTTCAACTGAAATATTTTTATTTAATATTTTGTGGACGTATAACTAAATAATATAGCTACTCAATCATAGTTATAATAGTATAAAGCAATGTAGCCTTATACCTCCTAACTTGACACTAAGGGTCACCATGTGGCCCTTTTACAATTTCTTGAAGGTTGAAGCATCATTTTAAACAACTATATTTTTAACCCCGTCCTACATTTAGAACGGGGTTACATTTGTTTGATCTTTTAAAATTTTTTATTGTATGCGAAGAATAGGCTTTCTCGTCAGGTGTATTTATTATAGTCTAACCTTTACTTCAGTACCGTCCTTAGCTTTAACATCTACTAGCACGATGCCCTTATAATTTTTCAGTTCCTTGACGATAGGCTTTAGCGTTTTTTTGTCTATTAGCGGAAAGGTAAAGTCCAGTTTTTTTCTTTCGAAGTGCCCTTTTGTCCATTTGTTTGCACTTTGTTGAAAAAATTTTGAAGACAAAATTGAAATAACAATGTTTAACATAGCATATGGAATTGGGATGGAAAACCAAACGTCTTTTGCTTTCACTTTTACATGCATCATAAACAACTATTCAATGATGATCGAAACGGTGTCCCCGTTTGCCGATTGAATATCAACAATTTGACCATCTAATTCGTTTTCAATTGCTTCAATAATAAGATTGATATCTATATCTTTAGCGTACTTTTCCGATTGAGGAATACTCGCTGCGATGCTGTGTCCCGCTAGTAATACAGCCTTAACTAGTTTGATAGGCAAATTGACCTTGACGTTATCATTTTCGGCTGATTCAACACGAACTTTCAATATTTTATCTAAGTATTGAGTCGGTTTTTCACTTGTTTCTTCTTTCTCCTGTAATACTTGAATCAATTCTGATCCCTTTTCTGCATCAATCTTCCCCTCTTGAACCATTGCTAACACTCTTGTAATTTCCTCTTTCATGATAAATTCCTCCCTATACCTCTTTTAAGAGCTTAATGGCTTCTTCTGCTGTGATTTCGCCATTTTCCAACATGCTGACAACTTTTTTCTCGTCTACTTCATTTTTCTTCTTCTGCACATATCCAAGGGATGAAATAATGTCTGTTAGCTTGCCCCTAACCGTTGGGTACGAAATCCCTAGTTCTTTTTCAACATCTTTAATATTCCCTCTACATGTTAAAAATACTTCCACAAAATGAAGCTGATCCTTTGATAAGGATGCCAACTTAGATAATTCAAATTCATTTTCAATCGTAGTGTGACAATGAGAGCAATGTAACTTCGTAATTTTCAATGTTTTACTGCAGACCGGACAATTCGTAATTACTTTATAAGCCATTATGCAATTCCTTTCTTTTAGTTGATTTCATTATACAACAGCAAATCGAAAATACAAATAAATAAATTCAAATTATTTATAGATAAAAATCAATAAAATTAATTATATGATTAATTTTATTAATAACCCCTTTTCAGTATTCATTATCTTCACCATAATGGTTGAAATTATAAAAACCCCCCTGGCCAGCTATTTTACTAATAATATCCAAAATATATCATGTACTCCCTAGTTATTTTCCAATAAAATGTAAATTGAATATACATAGATTTGAGGGATATCTGATGGAAAATGAAAAGAATAGTAAACCCATACTCATAACAATCGGGTGGATTTCCGCATTGTTTGCATTTGTCTTTTTCCAACTATTTTACGGTATTGTTGCCATCTGTATGGGCATTGTTTTAAGAAAAGATTATTATGCAAAAAAGCATGGACTTGTGCTTATAATTGTAGGTATTATTGGTGGAATTATCGGTTGGATACTGAATTATTTATATATCTAGACAATGACAAAACCTACATATTCGTTTGTTGGATCTGACATTGTATTCGCATCGATAAAGAAAAAATAGTCATGGATTTGAGGTAATTTGATGGAAAATGAGAAAAATAGTAAACCTATACTCATAACAATCGGGTGGATTTCCGCATTGTTTGCATTCTTCTTTTTTCAATTATATTGCGGTATTATTGCCATCTGTATGGGCATTGTTTTAAGAAGAGATTATCATGCGAAAAAGCATGGACTTGTGTTAATAATTGTAGGTATCATCGGTGGAATTGCTGGCTGGATACTCAATTATTATTTATACATGTAGACAAGAGAAAAGCACTAACAAAGCTTATACATCATCTGTCAGTGCCTCGGAAATGAATGGTTATTTCTTCACTTTTGACAGTGTCATACCATCACCAATTGGGATAATAACAGACTCTAATTGAGGGTGGTTTGCTACTGCTACATTAAATTTCTTCATTAGTTCTGTATAGCGCTTTGACTTGGCACTTGGATCTGCTACACTACCAGCTGCAAGGACATTATCAGTAACGATAATAGCGTCGGAACTTGCAAGCTTTACACAATAATTAAGGTAATTCTCATAATTATCCTTATCCGCATCGATAAAGAAAAAATCGAATTGTTGCTTTTGCTGCACTAGCTTTTCAAGACTTTGCAATGCAGGCCCAATCATATAGGTCACTTGTTCACCAAAGCCTGCCTTCATTAAATTGGCATTAGCTAACTGTGCATATTGTTCCTCTAATTCCAGGGAAGTTAAAGTTCCAGCACTACCGAATCCTCTAGCTAGACAAATTCCACTATATCCCCCGAGAGCCCCTATTTCAAGGACGTTTTTAGCTTTTGTCATCGAGACAAGCATTGTTAAAAGTTTTCCAGAAGAAGCTGAAACAGAAATGGCGGGCATTCCGTTTTCTTCAATAGACGAAATAACGTTTTCCAACATTGTGTCTTGTTTATGGAAAACCGTATCGATATAACTATTAATTACTTTCATTCAGATCTTTCCCTTCCTCGTCATTCCCTAATGTTGCCTCACTGTCAATCGTTGAATTGTCATCTTCTGTCATGTTGGAAGTTTCCATTGTTTCACTTTCATGTATTTCAAACAATTGAGTAAATTCATTGATGACCATATCAATGGCCTTTAATTCCCCTACTAAAATTGGCTGAATCGATTGAAACTCCGGCTGCTCTAATTGTTGCTTAATCGTTGTACGTTTAAGATTCATCATCTCTAAAAAAGCAATGGCTCTTCCACGACGGAAAGTTTTTGGTCCATGTTGTTGTGAGCCATCTCTCCCTCTATGACGCCCCCCACGGTGATGTCCTTCTTTTCTAAATTCTCTCATTGTCATTCTCCCTTCTTTGTATACAATTGTATACGTTTGATTACAATAAAAGTGTATACAATTGTATACATTTTGTCAATTACGAGTATATCCTATGTACTTTACATATTTTTTCCATTAGACTTTACATAACAGACGTTACTAATGATTGGAATGGGTGATATTTTGAAGATTAAAAACTCTTTATTATTTGCGGCCTTGCTTTGTTTTTTGATAGTTGGTTGTAATGAAGCAGTAACTGTTACTTCTACCTCTAAAAAACCTGATGCTGCAGAGATTTTACGTTTGCAGAACGATGCAGATTTTTTTCAATGGGAAGGAAGCTTTTATCAAACGAATATTGAATGGATAGATGAGCTTGAACTGCATGAAGATCAACAAATTGGTGAGATTGAGTTTCATGCAACAAAAGCAGAGGAATTTAAAAATGGTGCAGCTAACCATCTACCAATAGGTGCTAAGGTTTATTCTGTACAAGAACGTAATGATATTTTAATTGTCAAATACGATCATATTGTGAAGCGATATTTAGCTCACTCTGAAGGCTAAAATACTATACGAGGGAAAAAGTCTATCACTTTCTTTGTTGAAGCTAACCCTTCTCTTTGTAGCGCTACTATAGAAAAATAAAAAGACGTCAATAAGACGCCTTTAAAGTTTTATCAATCTCTTCAATTAACCTGTCTACTTGCTCTTTTGTTATTTTAATAACGTATATTTGTGCCGTATCTTCACTATCGCGTATCTTTAGGTGTTTGGGATATTTTACTGCAAACGATATATCTTTCTTCATAGCCATCACCTCTTAAAAGATATATTCGATATAAAGTATAATTCACCTTCTATAAAAAGGAAAATATTCAATACATTTTACTCTCTTTATTATAAAGGACTAGTGAAAGATTATTAATATTATGAGATATTAGTAAGCAATCCCTACGCGCGCTTTCCAATAATCCTTGCTGTCAATTTGCTGATAGGTAAATTCTGCTGTATCTGCTACTGATATTTCAGCCCCACCTTCAGGTAAAAAGCTTCGTTCAACACGATAGTTGCCAGTATATTCACCATCAGGTAAGTATGTAGGACAGACAATGGTCCAATTGGCTATAGATTGCTTCAATAATTCATAGACCTGATGATGCTCCTGTGCAGCGAAGGTTAATTTTCTTTTTGATTCACTCGATTGATAACGTAATATACTTGGTGTCACACGACTTTGCAAAATACCTGCCGTACCAACTGTAATAATCCTTGTTACTTGTTCTTTTGCCATTGCGTCAAGAATTAGTGGCATACTTTTCGTTAATGTATTTGTACCATCTGTGTTTAAGGCACTGATCACAATATCTATATTTGTCATGACTTTTTCGATAGTTTGTTTTTCCATGACATCACCTTGCATCATATGGAAATTTGCATGACCTATTTTTAGCTTATTTGGATCACGAACTAATGCTGTCACGTGGTGCCCATCTCGTAACGCAAGAGAAACTATGTGGCTCCCTACTCGCCCTGTGGCACCTAAAACTAAAATTCTCATAATACCTCACCTCATTATTTAGATTTTAACATACAAAGTTTCTCACCAAAAAAGAAACAATAAAGAGGACACGTCTCAAAGAGAGTGCCCTCGTCTATAATTTTCATCCACTTTCAAATGTCTATAAGCTGCACATAAACGATAAAGAAATGAAGATTGTTATTCTTAGCGATGCTATTCACGATATTTTGGATTTCGCTTTCTGTGCTACTTTCGATTTTATTTAAATTATGTAATTGTATGGTCATTATTTGATTATTTGGAGATTCAATTAAATAGCCAATCGTACTATCTGGATAATAGCCTGCAGCTCGTAGCGCTACGATTGTTTTTTTAGTAAAATCTGAAGTTTGTAATTTTTCGCCAATTTCTTCTGCATAATTTGTGTCGGGAATATTGTCAATGGATTGTTTGAATGAAGGCTGATGCGTATTGATTAGGACGATCGTGATGATTATCAAGGAAAATAAAGTCAGCAAGCTTTTTATTAATCCTCTCATATTTTCTCTCCAATTCATCTTTTTACTAACATACGCTTGTTATCACCTGATTGGATGCAAGATAATGGAATTTTATAAAGATGACGAACGCTGTATTGTAAAGTGGAAAAATGCTTCTATCATGAAGAGAGTGCCAAAAAATCGATGCAATTTAGAAAAGATACTGGATAATTTATGAGTTGGTTTCATACAAGTAATCATTACTGCGTTTATTTACTATTAATCTACCTGATTTATTTGCCAGGCCTTCAAAGTAGCCTGGCACAATCTTTGTTAATCCTTCATGATAGGATTATTTGTTTATAATTACTTTAACAACAGGTTCTAATTTTCCTACATACGTATCTCCAAGATAATCTACATCTACCACGACAGCACGTGGCACGAAGCGTTGGATGCTGTCAATAAGGCGTGCGGTATTACGTCTTTTTACAAGCTGAAAAGGTGTAAGAGAATCAGGTCGAAAACCAAATTCTCTATATAAAGGGTAAGATATTACGAAAGTAGATAATATTAAAGCTACATTTTGTAATATTTCATCAACGCCTTTAGCACTGAAATCAATGTTGCTTGTGGCGGTTACTTGATGCGTCATCCTATCAACCTTTCTTCTACGATACATTCAATGATGTAAGTAAATTTCCTTTTACCATGTGAGCTTGTTTCTATGAAAAAAGAGCACTTTGTTATTTATGCTGGATGCTTAAAAGTTATGAACGATTCATCACATTCTTTTATATGTACCTCAACGATTTTTCTCTAAACAATTTGTACACCAAGGCGAAATTGATTGAAATTCACATTATCTTATGGCTGCATAATAGATGACATACAACCAACTAAAGCAACCATGAATAATGGCCCACAATATAGAATGATTGACACTCCAAGAAATAGTAATGGCTAATACAGCACCAAATCCAATCCCATTCTTCACTACTGTTTTATTTTCCATTTTTCTCACCCTCTTTTCTGATTGCTTTCTCATGATCCTTCCCCCTCAAAAATAGATTGGCCACAGACCCTCCCTACAAACGTTTGAGAACTCGATCTATGTTTATTAACGATTCGACAAGGGCATCATTGTAAAAAAGGACGTGATGATATGAGTTTCTTCATAATACTTGCCACTGTTTTCATTCCTACAGTTATGCTATTTCTACAATCTAAAAGCATGAAATTTCGGTTCTTTTTCAATGTAGCCGCTGTCGTTGCGACAATCATTTTTGGATGTATTGCGGCAACATCTATCTATCAAGTTATTGCCGATGATGCTGTATTTATGACAACAATCCATGCAATCTTTTTGAATCCTTTTTTCCTTATTACTGGTGCTTATCTTGGCGTATTTCTCATTTATAGATTGCTGCTATTAGCTATGCACGAGAGATGATTACGGTTAATAAAAATCACAATAAACACGCCAGTCATTTAGCTGTTCATTAAAAAAGAAATAGAAATTCCCATTATCGACAATATTGAAGTAAGCCTTCTCATCCGATGCAATTTGTAAGACAAATGGATATTCCTCGCCAAAGTCATGACCACTTTGACAAAAAGCTGGATAGCCACCTATTTTATGAACGGCGTATATTTCCTCCACGATATCATCAAAGTATTCTACCTCTTCCTCGTGTTCAAGCCTTAAAATTTCATCCTCCACATCAGATGGAATCCCTCCCCCATCCCATGCTGGATAATCATTGTCAATCAACCTTGGAATAAGTGGGAATGCACGAATACGGTCATGCTGCCAATTTCGCGCTATCAAGCCTTCTAGTGATGCATAGGCTCTTATGTCAAAAAAACGACTAAGATCATCTTCTACTAGGTGATCAAATAGGTCCTCGTGGATAAATAACGTCAACAGCTCCACATGTTGCAATGACGCTGGTACATATGGTAGCTCTTTCAAAAACAGAGTAGCAAGCGGCTGAAACCCTTTAGGCCACTGTTCCTCGGGCAATGACCACCCTACACAACCAATCCAGCTTTCAAGAAGGTCATGAGTAGGTTTAACGCCACCTGTTGTAAAGATCGTTGCCTGTCTCACTAGCTGTGCCTTGATGTCATCAATGTTCATTAGCAGGCTCCTTACTCCGACAAAAACAATCTGCTATATGATCATTAACCATCCCTGTTGCCTGCATAAATGAGTAACAAATGGTACTGCCGACAAATTTAAAGCCGTCTTTTTTCAATTGCTTGCTCATTCGATCGCTAATCTCTGTCGTGACAGGTACTTCAGCTATAGACGACCACTCATTGATAATCGGTTGGTGATCCACAAAACTCCAAATATAATGAGAAAAGGAGCCATATTTCTCCTGGATTTGTAGAAAAGCTTGTGCATTCGAAACAACACTCGCAATTTTTAGTTTATTTCGAACAATACCAGAATCCTGACGAAGCTCCTCTAGCTTGTCCTCCGTATAAAGAACGATTTTCGAAGCATCAAAATGGTCGAAAGCAGCTCGGTAGCCCTCTCTTTTTTGGAGGATTGTCCACCAGCTAAGCCCAGCCTGTGCCCCTTCTAGACATATCATCTCAAATAAATGCTGATCATCATAGATGGGTACCCCCCATTCTTTGTCATGATAGTCAACATATAAAGGCTCATCTAACTTTACCCAATCACATCTTTTCAATATAAAACCTCCATTTTCCTATGTATCATTATTTAGTGCCTGTAATACAAAGCCATCCTTTATTTTCAATCATATGAATTGATTGAAACCCAACACTTTCGAATAACTGCTTAATTTCAGATTTTGTTTTATAAGCATTCATATGATAATTAATTTTATAGAGCTCTGAGATAATAATAAACTTCCCGCCCCTCTTCAACACTCTAAATACTTCTTTCACATCATTCCCTAAATCTGGCCAAAAATAATGTGTTTGAAAGGCTGTAATCGTATCGAAAAACTGATCCGTATACGGTATGCTTGAAACACTTGCTTGCGTCACAATGACTTTACCATTTGCGACATCCATTTTATTTGTTCTTATGGAATCCTTGACAGCCTGCTCAGAAAAATCTATACCATAGATTTTACCACTTGGATTAATTTTCGATAACGTTTGAAGTGTTTTTCCACCTCCACAGCCAATATCTAATACAATATCGCCATCATATACATTTCCATTCTTGATCAACCATTTATTCATACCACTATGTGCCATATTCATAATTCGTAACATCAAGGACCCTACGAATCCTTTTGGTTTCTTAGCCTGCTGGATTAATCTTTGCAAAATGGTCATTTCGGTTTCCCCCCTCGTGACTTTTACTTTCAAAAATCTGCTGTGAAGTGTAGATTAAAACGTCTTGTGTCGCTAATTTGGATAAGGCCATGTTCCTACTGTTATCCGTTGCACCTGCGACGGCATCTTCTACTACGGTAACCGTAAAATTTCTGGAAAGTGCCCCGTTCACCGTTGCAGAAACACAACCTTCAGAAAATACACCTGTTACGATTAATTCATGAATATCGTTATTGCTTAAATACGTCGCTAGGTGTGGATTACTAAAGGCATCCGCTTTATTTTTTGAAAAAGACACACCTTCTACCTGTAATAAGCGTTTATCGTACTCTGCTCCCTTACTTCCCTTTAATGCTGTGAATTTTCGTAAAAGATTTGAAAATAATTGCGTCCATTCAAATTCATTTCTAATATAGATCACCGGTACATCTAACCCTATAGCTTTTTCTATGAGGTCATTAATGCACTTTAATAGAGGCACGATTTGCTGCTTTGCTACAGGCATTCGGGCATGTTCACTGAAGTAATCTTGTTGAATATCTAGAACGAGTAACGCTTTTTTCATGTACGAACCTCCAAACATTTTCTTATTATTTACGTTTATTTACATTATAAGTTTCATATTTTCACCATTTATTCTACAAGCTTAGAGAAAACAGCTTTATTATAAATCAACAGTATCTATATGTCGGAGCAATCATCAAGTGGAAAATAACCTTCAAAGTTGTAGGCAAAATACAGACTTACTTTTAAAGTGAGTCTTTTCTTTTATGAAGGATGTTTTTTTCAAATACGATTTAACATTTGAATCTATTGGCAATGTGCCCGTCGAAAAAATTATTAATGCAAATCAAGAAGTAATTGGAAAGGGCCAATTTATAGCTGTTATTAAACCAAATTGGAATGAATACGTAGATACATTATATATATTGTTTGAATGTAAATAATCTATCGTGCTTTACAAATAATAAGATAAAAAGGAAAGACTACAGGCAAACTCTCAAAATTTTTGAGTTTGTCTATAGTCTGTCATAACTTTTAACTTTAAAAGTGGGATTTATCCAATCAGTTTATTCTTTCTTCTCTGCTTCAATAACAAAATCTATATATGGTTTTTCATCAACTACAACAGAAATTTTCCAAAGCCCTTCTTTATCAAGTCCAAACTTTGCCCCACTCTGTTTGTTTTCAATTGCCCATTCGTAAAGTTTTACAGTTTCTCCTGTATCCTTATGTGTTGCTGTCATTTTATAATTTTTACCGTTAAAATCTTTTTCTAAAAAATAGAGTTGATATAGTCTTCCTTGGCCACCAGCTGGAAACTCTGGCTCATCGCTTTCCCCATTAACTTTTATTATACCGAATTTTCCTTCTAATCCATGTAAAGTCATCTTATCTTTAGTAAAAGTCGGGCTCGTTTTCCAGTCAGCTTTTCCATCTTCTGAGCAGCCTGACAAGATTAAACACACAATAAAGAACAAGGTAATCATTTTCCTCAATGTCGTTCCCCCCTTAAAACTGCCATAATATTTTAAGTACTGCCTTTTACTAGCCTGTTAATATTTTACCACAAGTATCCAATAACAGGTGTCTGTCTCTTTAATTGAACAGTACTGCTGGAGTTAAGAAATGGAAAAACCCTATATTAATACAGGGTTATATCAAACTTTGTTTAAATTATCAATCACTTTTATAAAAACAGCTCTAGGCATTTCGATAATTTACTAAAAATTGTATTCTGTGAAACATGTCTTTCAAAGCCTCCACAAATGTTAATTTCTGTTTTTATTCGTCTTATAACTTTTAGTATCCGTGACATTCACAAAGACTTATTATAGATAATCTATAGTGTAAAATATTAATATTACTCCAACTATACACATAATCCAGGATAAGGCAGAACCTGAACTGCTTGATATTTTATTCCGAAGATTAATTAAGGTAGGGTTTATCAACCTCCCAAACAATTTATATCCTAAAAATATAAGCAGAGCTGGTAGAACCATAATAATATTGTATACTGCTATAATTGAAATCCGCTGATAAAAAGGTATATCTATTGTCGTTAATAAACCAATGGCGGAAAAATACGGTAAAGCCATGCCTGCCTCAATGATAAAAGTCGTAACACCAATAATAATAATGGAGAATAAGCTTTGTGTTTTAGGCTTTGGAATATTACTTTTTTTATTTGTGGGGATGAAAAAGCTAGCAGTAAATAATATCACCCCTATTATGAAGATTCCCCAGCTAAATATTTTATTTTGAAAAATAGTTGAGAATGCTTCCATAATAAAATTTAGACCTAACATCATGATGATACCTAATGAAAAATACAGTAGCACAATCGTAAATAGATATGTCAATAATCTTGATGTTAAATTTTTATTGTCTGTTAAAACCAAAAATAAAGTAACACCAATAATTGTAGGGCTTAATGTATCTACAAGAGCTAAGCCACCCAAATAAATTAATATCTCTGTTCCCATATTCCCCTCCATATGTGTTCAAATCACTATGATTTATTATCAAGATAATGTATATACGCCTTTTCCAAAAAGTTAAGGATTTCTTGATCCATTGGATATAGGTTATATTTTTTTGATTCCTCGGGTGACATTCTAATGTCCCAAAGTTTATCTAAAAAAGCATCTTCGTCATTAAAGTCTTCACCTTTTTTTACATCCATTCTCTCAATGATATTTTGTATTCGTGAATTACTATAACCAAGGTGCATATATTTTTTTAATTGCCCTACTAAAGCAATCCACTCTAAAGAGTCTGGATCGCTACTAGCCATTTTTGGAAGCTTTCCTAGTACTTCCGTATTTTTAACATTTAATTCGTTTCGATTATATTTTAATACTTCTTTAGAATCCTTATTGTTATATAAATCCATGATTTTTTTAATCCTAAATTCTTCCCCATCAATCGCTATACCGTTTATTAGTTCTCTTAAACTAAGTTCTATCTTTGAAAGACGGTCTTTTTCACTTATCACATAAGATAGTTGTTTCATTAGACTATTAGACCAATCCCATTCTTCGGACTCTAACATAATTTTGATTTCGCTTAATTGAAATCCTATAGTTTTTAGGAATTGTATTTGCTGAAGTTTCTTTAACTCATTGTTTGAGTATAATCGGTGACCTCCTTCAGTTTTTGATACAGGTTTCAGAAGTCCTATTTTGTCATAAAATCTCAAAGTTCTAACTGATACGCCGCTCAACTTCTTAAATTCGTTAATATGATACAAGCTAATACCCTACTTTCTTATTCATCTGTATTATTAAAAAACATGATTTTTAATACGTAACCAATCCCCAAGCCAATTAGCACCCCTGGAAAAGCATTATCAAAAAATAAACCGACTCCGGCTCCAATAATAACAAAAGCATAAATAATAATATCGTCTTTCTTCATAATAGAATTCTCCTTTTAAATTAGTGTTTAAGTAAAAGCTCTAATAACAGTATAAAAGATGACGTAAGGTCACTTTCAAGCATTACATTGCATAAAATTTGAAACTGACCTTACGCCAAGGAGGGAGGAAAATGATTAAACAAATAACCATTATCTATTTTTAGTACTAATTATGTTTGCAGGCTGTTCAAAAGGAGAGGAAGAAGTAGAAGTAAATAAAGAATCCGATAAAGATAAATTTTGCAAGTACAGATGTTGTTTTTTCGCCAAGCAAAACTAATGAAATAAAAGCATATTTAACGGCTAAAGATGACGGACCGGGTACAATTCATTTTATGGAATTGAATATTGATGTAAAAAACAACCACAAGTGGGAATGTATCAGTAAATTTTGATGAAGAACAGCCTAATTTTAAATTAGATATCCATACAAACAGTGGTAGACAATCCATTGACTTACTCTATACAGCAATCTACAGACAAAAAAGGGATTATAAAGTTTCTTAGGTGATGGTGGTCATAAGATGCAAATTACAACAAAGTCAGGAATTATTAATTTGAATTAATGGAGGGTAGAAGCATAAATATTTAAAGTTAAATATGTTATGCCTTCTCTTTTCAATCAAGTAAATACTTCTAATCTTAGTAACTATCCCGATTAATAAATCTAAGATGTATGAAAAAAGAGGATATATGCTCATATCTTGAACATAATATCCTCTTTAGACTATTTAATTTTAGAAACACCTGTGATTACCACCTATTATCAAAATGTGAAATGCGACATCCTGTTCTCAAATATTATTTATGCAATGTGTCAAAGTCAAACTTCTCATTCCTTCGACATTTTTCTAATTAAAATATGTAATGTTTGAAACATTTCGTTCGCGCTCGTCTATCACTAAATTGATAATATATGCTAGCTGTTGCTCGATTCTCATATTGTTGAGACGAAGGATATCCGCGATAATATTTTTTTCACTTTCATCCAACTCCACCTTCTCTAGCATTCTCATAATTTCTTCTTTCGAAAGCCCAACCATTTCTTCACCTCTAGTTCTACCATAATTTATTATTTTAAAATCATTATGCTTATTTCTAAATTAATGCACTCACACTACATTAAATGAATCATTTTTACTAATTATAGGATAAAACATGGAAATTAATCAATCTAAAACTCTCATTAAATTAACAATATTTTTACCACCCTTAATAATCATTGTTATTCTTATTATAATTTTAACAAAATCAAATATATTACATAATTAATTATAAGAATTTTGAAGCACTTTGTCGAATTTTAGCATTCTACGTCATTTTAACAAACAATCTATTAATTGAAGTAATTATTTCCGCATAATTTTGCACATCTATTTTTATATTGGGTATTTTACAACCAGTCACAAGATTCATCCTAAAAAATCCCCATATATTTCAGAAAAAAGACTGTATACCTATTACCCTTTTTTTAATCGTTGAAACTCCCCTTTGCCTTTTTCCATAAAAAAAGTAATTTCAACATAATTGAAACTACTTGCCCTTCTTCTATATTCAGTTATCAAATTGTTTTTTTAATATTATTTTTTTGGAGAATCGAGTTTACTTGTTGTAAAACATCAACAGATATTTGCAGTTGTTTATTTAATTTTTGCATATTGATTGGCTCAGCTTGATTGAACAAGTTTAAGATGCGCTTAGTTCTGTCGCTAATAGTTGCAGGTAAACTAACAATTTTTGATGACGTGTCACTCCTCCATTGAGTCCCCTTCGTACTTCCTAGAATATATAATTGACTCCTCTCCTGCACAATAGCTGGCGTCTTTACAGCCGTTACATCCGTGTTCACCATCTCAAGTAAGGACTGATTAGACATTGCTAAAAACGTACGATCCATTTCCTCGATCAAACAATGCTCAATGCGCCCCATGGACTTATCGGACCAAATGATGGCATAGGGACTTTGTCTACAGTTCGTAAATGTACTATTCGCAACTTCAAAAATAGCATCAATACAAGTTATTGCGTTTCCAATAATGTCATCAAATGTACAGTTATCAGTAAAAAGACGAGCATTATTTATATAAATATGATGACTTTCCAGCTCTCGAATGGTTGTTTGATGAAGTGTAATCTTCGCGTGATCATTGCCATAAATACCACCTGCTTGCCCACATTGAATCAAGGACTGATTAAGCTGTAAGCCACTTGCATCAATGATAAAGTGAAATTGCTGATGGTCCTGGATATCGCACTCTGCCATGGAAACATCTGCTTCATTGACCATCGTTACGCCTGTTGCCTTTCCTTTAGTAATCGAGCATTTTCGAATCTCTGCCTGACTATTTTCGATGAGCAGTTGGGATTTACTATGCTGATCAAGACGACAATCATACAATTTCGCCTCAGATTTCTCTCCAAGATAAATGCCATTCCCCTGTCCCTCTGAAAAGATAGAATCTGTGATGACTATCTCACTTTTATGCACAACCAAGTTTGTATCCACATGTTGCTTTACTTCACAGCCATCCATCGTCAATTTTGAGTCATCCAAAATTTGAATGCCTAAATCTTGGCCCTGATGAATGAGTGTATTTGTCATAAAAATTGAACTGCAGGCTACAACCATTTGTGCTTTTTGATGCCCATGAATTTCACAATCCACAATGTCCATTTTGACATTGCGAACTGCAAAAATGCCATTCGCCTTCCCTTCCAACAGTATACAATTAGTCATCGCGATTTCACTATTTTGCAAAATGATTTGAGCCTTCACATGATGCTGGAATGTCGAATCCACAAGGATCACACTTGAACCATTATCGATGCGCAAACCATAATGATTTAGTGGGCTTGCGATAATATCCACGTTTTTCATCATTAGACTGCCAAAGCTAACGGTCACCTGTGTTTGCACCAGTTGCTGTTCAATCACACAGTTTTCAAGCTGCAAATCCCCTTTTACATAAATACCCTGCCCTTGCAAAAAGCGTAGATTCCGCATATTTACAAGTGTCTGGTAGCGAATAAACACACCACCCTTAATGATCACATTGCCCACTCCGTAAAGGGTAAGCCTTTTGGAAATCTCAAAGCTTTCTTCATATAATCCATCCCGAATTTCAATAAAATCTCCCGCTTCTGCAGCTTCAATCGCCTGCCCAATACTTTGGTAACGGTGCATAATACTCCTCTTCACAACAAGTGTCGCCATCTCCACACTCCTATCGAAGCTTATTCATGAATTCATGAATAAATCGCCGGTTTTAATCTATTTATATCCCCATTGAACTTCCTATTATTCAATTTTGTACAAATAATTTGCAGCTGGTACTGTGGGGGGAGATAATTGTTAGAAAGAAATATGCTCATTGCTTAAGTAAGATAAAACTATTGTTATTCAGCAAATAGACAGTGTGCCTTTGTTATAAAACAAGATTTAAGTGATCAACTTCAAACTACACCGATAGAAAATCAAATTGTTTTATAACGAAAAAAAACCAGCAATGACACGATTCCTCGTTAATTGCTGGTTTCATTCAATCAATATTTTTTTCGTTTCATAAACACAAAACCGATAATGACAACTAGTAGTAAAATAACTGCAACAATCCATACTGTGCTGGTGCTTGATGTTGTGTTGTCAGTTGCTGCCGCTGATTGCCGTTGTTCTTTTGGTGTAGCGTTTGCTGATTGTACTACTTTTGTGTCATCTGAAGTTGCCTGGGTATTTGATTTTATTTGAATATATTGTAGTGTTGGCGTATTGGATGACTGTTCTTCATGATGAGAATTGCCATGGTCGTCATGATCATGTTGATGGCCACCATCTGATGTTAGAATCGATTTTTCTAGTGTTTGACCAACCCAGCTTTTTGCATCTGTTGAATCTGCAAAAATTCGTGGGTGACCTGAAAGCATGTACGTTATGCCACC
Organism: Lysinibacillus sp. NPDC097231; assembly: GCF_044761885.1. Classification (NCBI taxonomy): domain Bacteria; kingdom Bacillati; phylum Bacillota; class Bacilli; order Caryophanales; family Bacillaceae; genus Lysinibacillus; species Lysinibacillus sp. NPDC097231. Next base: position 45,874 of record NZ_JBIWDH010000032.1, read on the forward strand.
AATGACTACTCCCGTCTCATCACCTGTCACTACATCCTCAATCGTACCTGTTGGACCTTCAGTGAAGCCACCCATTTGAATCAATGTGTGCCCACCCATATCCACGTCTAGATTTTCGGATAAGAAGGAAATATACTCCTCTTTCGTTAATGTTGCATCTGGCTTTTCAAGAGTTAGTTTATGATGAAATAGTGCTGTATTAATTTCTTTATAGGTAATGTCACCCTCAAGTGAAGAAACATAATCCTCATTTTTCGCCGCTTGGGCTAGCTCATCGACAGTTGCGCCTTCAAGACCAAAGTAGCCTCCTACCCAGCCAGCAAAATCTTTTCGTGCGAGTTTTTCTGTCGGGTTTAACGCCATATCTTGACCATTATAGCCAAGTAATCCAATGCTATGCAGCACCATTATGTCCTGTATGTTCGGTGCAGTTTCTTGCACATCAGAAAAAAGCATACTTTTATCCATCGTATGAGCGTAGGCTACAGGGGCCATAAATAAAGTACTCATTAGTATTAATAGTAAATATTTTCTCAAAATGATTCCACCCTCCAATACAATAGTATACAGCCTAAATGTGATGAAAGTATGAAATCCCTACAAATATAATAATATTACTTATAATTTAAATTTTCGAATAAGCTCGTTTAAATTCTCTGCCATGTCCGCTAAATTTACTGAACTATTTTTGATTTCGTCCATAGAGCTTGCTGTCTGTTCGATAGTTGCGGAAGTTTCTTGAATGCCTGCAGCGGATTGTTCTGAGACAGCTGCAATTTCGTCTACTGATTTATGAATAGTAGTAGTATTTTCTACGACTTCCTCTAACTTAGTCGATATATTCTCAATGTTTGTTGACATTGAGTAAACAGCTTCGGCAATCTGGCTGAAGGTTTCATTTGTAGAAGTAATTTGTGTTGTACCTTTTTCAACCTCTCCATAGCCATTTTCTAGTGAAGCTGTAACCACGCTGGAATCCTGTTGAATTTTTTGAACAATGCCCGTAATATCGTCAACCGAGACGGCTACTTGTTCAGCGAGTTTACGAACCTCATCTGCAACAACGGCAAAGCCTTTACCATGCTCTCCTGCACGAGCCGCTTCAATAGCAGCATTTAGTGCGAGTAAATTCGTTTGCGCAGCTATATCCTGTATCACCGCTACAATTTTTGAAATTTCCTGTGTTTGTTTACTTAGTCCGTCCACTTTATAAACAGCATCTTTTACTATATGATGGATGGCTGTCATTTGCTCTGTAGAGGCGTCCATTAAGTCTTTCCCCTCTTTTGTCAATGCCATAACTTCTTGGGAATACTGATGGACATCCTTACTGCTGTTATTAACATCTGTCATTTTTAAAGTGAAATCTGTCATAGTTGTGGCTACATCTGATGCATTGCTTGCCTGTAGTTCTGTACCACTTGCAATTTCAGTTACAGTATCGACAATTTGCTCCGTACCTGTCTTTACCTCTGTCGCTGATTGCGTAAGCTCTTCACTATGTGCAGCGACGTCGTTTGATACCGTTTGGATTTGCTTTAATAAACGATTCAAAATATCAGACATCGTATTCGTCGCTTCCGTAAGTTTCCCTACCTCATCTTTTGATGTAACCGAAAGTGCTGGCTCACTTAAATCTCCTTGCGTAATTCGTTGCATACGATTTGTCACAGTGATGATTGGTCTTGAAATAACGCGAGCACTTAACACCGCAGTTATAATCGAAACGATAACAATGACAATTCCAACGATAATACCTGTAAGCTGCTTACTCTTTCCTGCTGTAATAATGTCTGCGCCTAACGTATTAATCGATTGCTTACGATGCTCGGCTAATCCCTCATAGCTTTCACGTATTTCCGTAGCCCTATCACTCACAGTCGCTAAATTTTTCGTTGCAAGTTCTACTTGGCCTTGATCATAAACTGCAAAAACTTCTTTTTGAATATAATTGCTCCATTCCTTCGCCATTTCCGCAGATTTATTGAATTCTGTTGATTCTGATATTGCTAAACGTATTTTTTCATTGTCCAATGCACGCGTTACATTATCATCAAAAATTTTCTTATATTTTTCATCACCAGAAAGCACATAGCCCCTAGCAGCTGCAATTCTTAAAGCAATGGTTGAGGATAACTCATAATCTGTAATTAATAATTGTAATTCTTCATCAATGATTTGTTCCGTTGCTCTGTTGCTTTGGATAATTGCATAGGAATTGTAACCTATGTATAAAACCACTACAGCTACTACAATGCTGAAGGAAAAAACGATTCTTTTACTAATCGACTTAAAATTCATCTCCAAATTCTCCTCATTTCTGAATGCTATTTAATTGTTGACAAATCTTTATTATTGTTACTAATAATCTACCATTTTTCAAATGAACTAGGTTGATTTGAGATTTTTTTCTATATATATAGAAATAACTAGCCAATTTTTGTGTAATTTTCAGCATAAATTAATATTAAAATATATGAACTGGAGAACTACTATCAATACACTCAATGAGATTTTTTTACTAAAAAAAGAACAGCATCAATAATGAGCTGTTCCCTTCTGTTCTTTAATTCCAATAGATCAATTATGCCTCGGCATAATTGCGTCTGGATTTTGAATTGTGACCGCATAATTCATTCCATTTATTTGAAAATAATTCAATACGCATCGTCCAAGTGGAGTTCGCTAGGGTTAATAGCTTTTTGCTTGGTTTCATTGCAGTTTTGCTCGGCCCTAGTGCAGTTTCGCTCGGGTCTATCACTTTTTCGCTCAGCCTCATTGTAGTTTTGCTCGGCTCAATTACTTTTTCGCTCAGCACCATCGCTTTTTCGCTCAGCCCATTGCAGTTTTGCTCGGCTCCATTACTTTTTCGCTCAGCCTCATCATTTTTCGCTCGACTCTATCACTTTTTCGCTCAGCATCATTGTAGTTTTGCTCGGGTCTATCACTTTTTCGCTCAGCACCATTGTAGTTTTGCTCGGCTCCATTACTTTTTCGCTCAGCACCATCGCTTTTCGCTCAGCCTCATCATTTTTCGCTCGACTCTATCACTTTTTCGCTCAAGCACCATTGTAGTTTTGCTCGGCTCAATTACTTTTTCGCTCAGCACCATCGCTTTTTAGCTCAAGTCTATCACTTTTATCACCACAAATTAGTAGTTTTTCCAATTCACAAAAAAACTTGAATCTAAATGACGGTTTGCCGAGTCTAATAGTTGGAAGGAGGCGATTTTCATTACTATAACGCAGGAATCATTAGTAGCCTTAGCTCAAAACGGAGATGAACAAGCATTCTATCAGCTTATTGAGCAGGAGCAGCATAAGCTCTATCGCATGGCTTATGTATATGTCCAAAATGAAAATGACGCTGTAGAGGTTTTTCAGCAAACGATCATTCGTGCCTATGAGGGACTGCCTCAGTTAAAGGAGCCACACTATTTTTCTACTTGGCTAACACGCATTATTATCAATTGCTGTAAAACCTATATTGCTAAGAAGAACACAGTACAGCTTGTAGAGCCACAAACATTAGTGGATCTGAAAAGCACATCACCTACATATATCGAAGAAGAATTGGACTTATGGCAAGCTCTTTGCAAGCTAGAGGAAAAATATAAAACGGTTTTACTATTACGTTTTTATCAGGACTACTCAGTCAAAGATATTGCGGTGATTTTACAATGTCCTGAGGGCACTGTGAAAACACATATTCGCCGGGGTTTACAAGCTTTACGACAACAATTAAAGGGGGCATATTTAGATGAATGGGTTCAATCCGTTGAAAGAAGTCATTGATACAATTCCAATTCCGGAGGGACGTTTAACAGAAGTGTTACGTGTTGAAGGGATGTCCAAAATCTTTCAACAAAAGCATCATACGGTACATGCATTGAAAAATATTCATTGTACCATTTATCAAGGCGAAATGGTGGCCATTATGGGGACAAGTGGTTCTGGTAAAAGTACATTACTGAATATGATTAGTGCCATTGATGAGCCGAATGAGGGTACACTATTTTTATTTGGCAAGGAAGCACATGATATTTATCAGGAGCCAAAAGCATCGAAATTTCGTAAAGAAAATATCGGCTTTATTTTTCAATCCTTCCATCTGTTAAAGGATTTATCTGTGGAGGATAATATTGCGCTACCGCTTATCCTCAATGATGTACCAAGTAAAGACATAAAAGTACGCGTACAGCACATGATGGAAAAGCTCAATATTGCTGCTTGGGCAAAGCATCGACCAAGTGAGCTGTCAGGTGGGCAAAAGCAACGAGTCGCTATAGCTCGTGCCGTTATTGCAAATCCTCCCATATTGCTGGCAGATGAGCCGACTGGTGCACTTGACGTGAATACGACGGATGAAATTTTAGAGCTTTTAGTAGATTTGCAAAAAAATACGCATCAAACGATCTTACTCGTGACACATGATCCCTATGTCGCAACCTACGCGAATCGTGTGTTATTCTTCCATGATGGGACTATTGTGGACTCCTATCAAAATCAGCAAACCACAGAGGATTTGGATTGTATTTTAGCGAAGTTCAAGCTAATTACTAGAGGTGATCTATAATGTTTACGATGCGTAGCATTGCCGTGAAGCTATTTCGTGCAGCTTGGTCAAATGTCTTAACGAGTATTAGTATTATCACGATTTCTATTTGTCTTGTGATGACAATGAGCGTATATATATTTAATGCCAACACACAAATGAAGGAAGAAATTCAAGCGCTTTTTGGTGAGATGGATTTGATGGTCGGCTATAATCCAGAGCAACATAAACTTTTAACAAATAGCCAAATCGAAAATTTCAAAGCAATGCCTGGTGTGACAAAAGTGTCGAGTGTGTCACTAGCCCATACTATCGTTGAAAATGAAAAGAGCAAAAGCTTTTATACGGTTGGTGTTGAAAACGACGATTTAGTGAAAAGCCGTTATCATTTTAATGTTGATCTTGGTCCGAAAGATGTTGTCATTACTGAAAATGTGGCACGTCTCTTTAAGAAAGAGGTTGGCGATACGCTAAACATTACTTTCAATAAAGCAATTGGAGATGAAATTGAAGGAGATATAGACAACTTTACAATACAAGAAATTCTTCCAGCTTTGAAAGGTACAGATAGTCCTAATGCAATTCTTCTGCAAAATGATGTCCTAAAAACATGGATGGATTTTAGTGACCATCAAACCGCTGGCATGTTTGCCTTATTTAAAACGGATAATAATATGGCAACACATGTTGGGATGGAATTAAAACTGTTCGATGAAACTTTACGCGTCGATATTATGAGTGAATATGATGAATTCAAGAAAAATTTCCAGGCCCTAATGATTTTTATGATTGTCCTTTCATTCTTTATATTACTCATTTCAAGTGTCCTACTGCTATCAACGTTCCAACTGTTATTTTACAAAATTAAAGAACAGTTAATGGTATTGAGAGCACTCGGTGCCTCCACAAAACAAATACGAACTATTGTACAATTGCAACTATCTTCCATTGTCAGTTTTGGTGTGTTGCTCGGTACTACAGTCAGCTTGCTCATTATTAAAAGTTGGCTGCCACAATTGATTAGCTTAATGAAATTACCAAGTGCAAGAACAGATCTACCATTTGTTTTTGTTCTCATCATAGCCGTGTCGAGTTTTTTAATTTTACAATTTATTACGCAGTGGCAAGTACGTAAAAGCACAAGACTATTACCTTTACAAATTGCCACAGAAAACGAGAACCTAGGTTTACAATGGAGAAAATGGAAAACCATAATGGTCGGTGTAGTTACAGTCGTTGCCCTTTTTTTATTTTTTAATGCCCAAGCTACGAGTGACAGTAGCGGTAAAAACGCCTTGATGATGTTAATTGCCACACTCCTGTTATGTGGAATATTGCTGTTTATCATGCCCTATTTATTTAGCGCCTTGTTACATGTTTCATTGAAGCCGATTCATGCGACCTTTGGCAAAGAGGCACATTTAGCTTGTCAGCAGCTTATGCCACAAGTACGTAAAAATATGCCAATTGTCCTGAGTATTATTGGATTGATGGTCATTTTGGTATTTGGCGGCTCATTATTAAAATCTGTTCAACAAAATTCCTATCAATATATTAATTCTCAATATGAAGCTTCTATTAAAATTGATAATGAATTATATGACCCAACCATTACGCCAGCTTTGGTTAAAGAAATTGAAGCATTGTCGAGTGTATCCTATGCCTATGCACGTAGTAACGCACCTTGGATAGCGTTGAAAGATGACACTGGCTGGGAAGATAATAACTTCGAGCCAATTGATGTGGAAAAATACGTCCAATTAGGAAAGCTAGATGCTGTTAAAGGAGATTTACACAATGGTGTGATTATTACTGAACGATTTGCCAGAAAACATCAATTAGCGGTTGGTGATACCATCATAGCTGGGAATTTTGATGAAGCACTTCAACAAAAAGTGCCGATTGGTGAATTACTAGTAGTGGATATTGCCCCTGATTCTTTTAATAAATATATAGATTTATTTGTAGATTGGACCTCTTTTCTAGTATCTTCAGATTCAACCATTATTACAGACATCATGGTGGAAACTGACAATACGGAGCAGGCTTTAGCTGACCTTGCCTATTTACAAGAACGCTGGCCTGCATTGAAATTTACTGATAGAGAGACGATTATTGAACAGAACGATGAAATGTTCTTCCAACGCTGGAGCCTTTTTGTTGGAGTCTTTGTAATTTTAATAGCGGCTACTTGCCTTGGTGTATTGCAAACATTGCTTCATTCCATTTATGTAAAACGGGGCGATTATGCCATTCAACGCCTTATTGGTCTTTCGCCAAATGGATTAATGAAGCTGATTTTGACACAAGTGCTATCATTCGTGCTCTATGGGCTGACTGTTGGTACATTTCTTGGCTTAGTGTTAACGCGAATGCTAGCCTTTATTGACGAAGGGTCTCCTATGTCCTATGACTTCTTTACATTAGGCTTGACGAGTCTCGTCTTTTTAGGGGCCACGCTCATTGTCTTTACGCTACAAGGTTACTGGATAAGTCGTAAGAAATTAGCGAATGAAATGATTGATATTTAAATGAATGTAGACCCGCTTTAATATATAAATGAGTGTAATTAAGAGCATGTTTTGAATCAAAACATGCTCTTTAGATTTGTTCTCATATTATATAACAATAAAGTTATCGCTCAACTTTTTCACTTTATCGGACACTTTCTCAAATTTATAGCCCAACTTCTTCATTTTATCGACTATTCACTTATCGACATCTACGCCCCTACGAATAGCACAACCTGTCCAATCGCAATAAAAAAGGCTTCGTGCTGTATAGGGCTGTTGTCTTCAATTTCCAGCGTAATATCAAAATGCGTTTCATGAAAGACTGCCTGCCAACGTGCAATTGGCTGGTCATCTATAGAAAATACGGACCAGTCCTCCATCTCCTTGTTCAATTTTATTTTTTCGACACCATGCGTGATGATTAAATCTGGAATCATGATTTGCCAGCCATCATAAGCGATCATATAGTCTTTACCTGTGACGAAATCCTTACCTTCAAAATGCACTCGCCCACGACGCGACACCTTCTTACAGGTAAAAAGAGGCTGACCAGCTACATCATGGACATCAAAACGCACAAAATAACGATAATCCATTGTACGATCAAACGTTTTTTTCAATCCATTAGAATAAACACGTTGAACAGTAGACGCTACTTCCCCCGCCTCATTTAAAATGGCTACAGTCTCTGTTGACTCAATGGCTGCGGGTTGCTTGTATGTATAAATTTTCAATACTTTCGCTCCTTCATTCAGTTGCTCCCTATAAGCTAACATAAAATAAGCGCCAAATACAAAGGTTGTATTTGACGCTCACACGATTATTTTTGTTGGGACGGAACTTCTACTGTGAATGGTTGGAACTTCACTTCTTTTAGCGATGATTTATCAAATGGTATTTTTGTTTCTACACCGGCATGATCAATTTGAACGCCACCCCCACCTGAAGGAAGCATTAAATACGGCGTCACGATTAATTTTTGAACATCTTTTGAAATTGGATCAAAGTTCTTCGTACTACTAAAGTTCCATACACCATCTTCAAATTCCCCTTTTCCAGCACCTGAATATGAAGCAATCTCCTTACCATATCCATCCGTCATACGGAATTCCATAAATGCGGCACCTACTCGTGGGTTATCAATAGTGCCCTTTTCAGTCGCCTTATAGTCAAGTGCGATACCTGCAGGGCTGAAAGAAATTTTAGACACATCCAGTTGAATGCCATCTACTGTCTGCTGATGATTAACAGGAAGATAAGTAATGTCGGTAATCTTTTTAATAGGTGTCGTAAACTCCCACTTTTCTCCTTTCTCCCCTTCTAACGTTAGACCCAATTCAAAGGAATCTGGCATATTGTCAATCTGTTTTACATCAAAAGTACTAATCCCTGTCCTGGCTGTAGGACTTAAAATTTTCTCAGAATAGCCTCCCGCACTTACAATTGGGTTTTTCCCATTAATCGTAAAATTCATTCCTGCTCTAAAATAGAGCTGGCTCAATTCCTTTTCAGATTCAATTGACATACCAACTGTTATACGTGATTCATCATATAGTACTTCATCTACTGTTACGGAAATACCGTTAATCGTTTGTGTTTCTCCAACAGTGCGTGTTAATCCTTGCTCGCTAGCTTGTTTTAGCCCAAGTGAGCCAGAGTCATTAAATACTGAACCGATAATAGGCAACTTTGATAATGTACTTGCAAACGTTGGTGAAACATATGCTGCGGAACCTATCATAATACTAAATGCAGCTGCAGCACTCGCTACATATAGTAATGGTTTACGTATGCTTATTCTTGGTTTTTGTTTAGAGGGATGACTTTGCTCCTCTGCCTGTTGTATACCATTAGCAATCGCTGCTCGTACCTCATCTCTTGGGTATGCAGGAAGGGTACCGTTTTCATTAAATGACTTTTTCATTGAACGTTGCACTCCTTTCTAATTCTCTCTTTAATTGCTTTTTTCCACGATGTAAATACGTTTTAATAGTGCTCACGGGCTTTTCCATTATTCCCGAAATGTCTTTAATTGGTAAATCTCGATAATAGAATAAAATGATAGCCATTTGCTGAGAATGAGTTAATTGTTGCAAAGCTTCCGATAAATCTATAGGATTCCCCATCACACTTTCCTGCTCATGTAATCGATCCAATAATTCCCTTTCTTCATAAGGAATGATCTTTTGTCCTCTTTTTAGTAAGCGGTAGCATTCATGGATTAAAATGCGAAACAGCCATGTGGAAAAAAACTCCGGATGCTTTAATTGATGAACGGTTAGATAAGCCTTACACGCTGCCTCTTGAATCGCATCCAATGCATCCTCTTTTTGACCAACATAAGAAAGCGCCGTATAAAATAGCTTTTCTTCCTCTAGGATTAGTAGCTGCTCAAACGCTTCTTTATTCCCTGCAACAGCCTGTTTGACGATAGAAATATCATGTTCCATGCTACTTCCCTCCTTTCAATACTTAGAGTCAATAACCCCTGCAAAAGGTTTCACTTTCATTAATTTCTTTTTGGCAAGGGTAATTCTTACCGTCGCTTCTGCCCTGCTATCCATCACTTGGCCTTCTAACCGTCACTCTGACTCTTCTTTCCGTCACTTCCCTGGTTCTATCCGTCGCTTTGACTCTTCTTTCTGTCACTTCGCCGATTCTATCCATCACTTGGCGTTCTAACCGTCGCTTTGGCCCTTCTATACATCACTTCAGCACTGCTATCAGTCACTTTGGCTTTTCTATCCGTCACTCCGACAATTCTATCCATCACTTGGCGTTCTAACCGTCGCTTTGGCTCTTCTATCCGTCACTTCAGCCCTGCTATCAGTCACTTTGGCTTTTCTATCCGTCACTCCGACAATTCTATCCATCACTTGGCCATCTATCCATCGCTTCGACTCTTCTTTCCGTCACTTCCCTAGTTCTATCCGTCACTCCAACTCTTCTTTCTGTCACTTCGCCGATTCTATCCATCACTTGGCGTTCTAACCGTCGCTTTGGCTCTTCTATCCATCATTTCAGCCCTGCTATCAGTCACTTTGACTCTCCTATCCATCATTTGGCCATCTATCCATCGCTTCGACTCTTCTTTCCGTCACTTCCCTGGTTCTAACCGTCACTCCGACAATTCTATCCATCACTTGGCCTTCTAACCGTCGCTTTGGCTCTTCTATCCGTCACTTCAGCCCTGCTATCAGTCACTTTGACTCTCCTATTCATCATTTGGCCATCTATCCATCGCTTCGACTCTTCTTTCCGTCACTTCCCTGGTTCTATCCGTCACTTCTCTTTCAACAACAATCGAGTAGGAGGGGGTGACTAACCCCCGACCTCTCTCACCACCGTACGTACGGATCCGTATACGGCGGTTCAATTAAGATGAATAACGCA
>NZ_JBIWDH010000033.1:0-55652 GCF_044761885.1 Lysinibacillus sp. NPDC097231
GTCAATCACCGTTGTTTGTGTGTTTTCTTTTTTCTTCTTAAACAAAAAAGTGAGAAAACAGAAAATTCAATCAAAATTTATGCGACGGTAGTGATGGAAATATATAATTTTATTTCATTTTTTTTAAAATAAAATGAACCTTCTACCCTTCCCGTTTGTATAGTCAGTGAACATACAAATAGGGAGGGATTTTTTTGGAGCTTATTGTGAAAGATATTGTGAAAAAATATAATAATGAAAACGTTTTGGATGGTGTGTCGGCCACATTTAAAATGGGCTATTGTTATTTATTATTAGGTCAGAACGGAGCGGGAAAATCTACATTATCAAAATGTATTGCTGGAGATGAAAAAACAGATGGAGGTTCCATTCTATTAAGTGATTCGTCGCTACAAGTATATAATCAAGTAGCTCTGCAATACCAATTTTTTACGAGTTACCAGCATCTGAAAATTCGTGAAGTCATTGCTCTTTTTGCTACATTGGCAAACACTAAGGTTGATTTGGAAGAGCTATATGAAATATTAGAGCTACCGACTTATGACCATGTATTGATGAAAAATGCTTCAGGCGGCCAGCGAAAAGCAGTATCGATTTACCTTTCTTTTATATTAAATAAACCAATTATCATACTAGATGAGCCGTTTGCAGATTTAGATTTAACGAAGAAAAAGCAATTGATGTTTTACTTACAGCATGAAATTCGTCAACGTAACAGAATGATCATCATTATTAGTCATGAGGTTGCTGGGTTAGAAGCATTATTTGATTATGTTGTAATCCTTAAAGAGGGTAAGATCATTGAAAATGCTACACAAGATGAGCTCTATCATAAATATACTGACGCAAGGTTGCCGGGAATTGAAGGTCTTTATTATGAAGTGACAGGTCAAATTTTAGGAGGAAGAGCGGGATGATTAAAAAAATTGCACGAATTTATATGTTAGAAAGTATACGAAATGCAGGAATGTCTATTGGAAACTTGTCGCCTGCCTTTATTTTTTTGATCATGTCAGTTATTTGTAAAAACATGATGACCGAAGAAGCATTTGATTATCTGATTAAAGGTCAGTTTTTACCAGTTTCAATTTTAATGTTAATTTTCTCATTTGCATTTTCTAGCGCTACTATATATTTGGCTGATATGAAGGCTAATAAAACGTTCCAATGGATACAACGAACAGGCATTAAGCCACACACTTACTATATGGGTATGGGAATCGGTGTCTTTTCATTATTAAATGTATTTTTAGTGTTACTTCTCATTGGCTATTCATTCATCATTGATATTTCACTTTCATCTTATTTTATGATTATTTTGATTAGTAATTTTGTTTTGCTGGCATTATACCCACTGAGTTTTATATTAGCAGGTCTATTTAAAAACGAGAAAGTGGCTCAAAGTATGTTAGTGCCTATAATGATTTTATTCATGTTTTCAGTAACGATGACAACGATGTTTTTAACAATTGGGGGGAAAAACCCACATGATTATTATATTTTTCTAAGTTGGAATCCAATGCTTTATTTAAATGATAGCTTGCAAATGTACTTAAATTTAATTAACGACACATGGCTTCCGCAATATCAATATTGTATAATTTTAGCAGTGATTAGCTTGGTGTTAGCGGCTATTGCTAAAAAAGTATATACCAGTAAGTAGGTGATTTTATGGGAATTGGATTTATTGTATCTTTAATTGCAAATGGAGTTTTGACTATTATTATTTTGGGAATTACAATCCCGATGGATAAAAAATATATTGTACGCGAAAATAGAAAAATTAATTATAAAAAAACAACAATTTATTTACGTTGGAATGTATTTGATACTTTAACGCTCGTTTTAGCCATTTATACAATACTTTGTGTGCAGGCAGTTTTCTTTCTTTTGGCCTCCTCTCAAACATTCGAAAATCCATATTTGCAGTTTTTTGCAAATCAATCGTCAGCATGGGTCATTGTCATAGTTGGATACTTAGTTTCACGTCTTTCTATAACTTTAAAGTCCATTAAAGCTCATTGGGGGGATGAGCTAGATGATGAGCAATGAGGAGTGGATGGAGGCCTATAAAAATGGTGATGTTGAGGGTTTTGAACAGCTCTATAGTCGTTTGTATGAGCCTCTGTACTGCTTTTTATTTCGCTATACTCGTGAGGAGCAGCTTAGCATTGATATTGTGCAAGATGCCTTTGAGCGTTTACAATATATAAAACAGGACTTTGATCAACAAAAGGGAACGGTGAAGACATATTTATTTCAAATTGCTTATCGCTTAATGGTTAATAAATTAAATCGACGTAAAAAGTGGCGCACACTTTTTCCGTTTTTAGTACCAACAGAAAGTCGTCGTCTATCGACTGATGAAAAATTAACGATACAAGAAGCTATACTTCAATTACCCGAAAAGCAACGAGCTGTTATTTTGCTTGTGTATTATCATGATTTGCCACAGGAGGAAATTGCACAAATCTTGTCCATCCCACTTGGTACCGTTAAATCGAGATTACATAATGCGATAAAGACTTTAAAGGAAGAGCTAAAGGAGGATTTCGATGCTTAAGAATGAATTTAACAAGGAGCAATGGCTAAAGGACAGCTTAGATCATGATAAAGTGGAGATTCCCAAGCAGCTAATCACATATAAGAAAAGTCGCTGGCAACGTTTTATCCAGTATTTAGCCTCTCCTACGAAGGATCCATTAGAGCCTATTTGTTCATCCTTAGTCGGCTATACTTCTTTGAAACTATTACCCATCGTCACTGCTGTATTTATTACAATTCTCCAAATTTTATTGCAATAAACATGATAAACTATTAAATTTCTCACTGCCACAATCATTCGATTGTGGTATTTTTAATGATAGCGTACTTATTTTTTCCTACGGCAAGTCAATATATGGATAGTTTATTTTGGAGGTAGACATTTTGAAGTTTTTTAAAAAACGGCCAAACACGATAAAAAGTCAACTTCGTAGAGCGCTAGTACTCATTACTTTTATCATTGGCCTATGTATTTTTATTCCTACACTTTATATTGAATACCGGCAAACCATTCAATATAAAAACGAAGAGATGACCAATTATTTAAATGCTCAGGCCTATTTTTTTGAAAGTTGGCTATCAGAACAATCCACTAATATACATACTATTTCTAATTTAGATTTTGTAAAAAACTATAATTATGAAAAATCGCAAGCCTTTTTTCTGGATTTTAAAGAAAAAACAGATTTCACAGACTTAATATTCGTCAATAAAGAGGGGATTGTACAATTTGATACAGTGACGGAGTACAATACAAATGGTACTGGTGTAGACGTGAATGGTCGTGAGTATTTTCAAGTTGCTAAAGAAACGAAACAACCATATATCACAGATATTTTAACCAGTAAAGTGACGAAGCAGCCAATTATCGTATTTGCCTCACCAATTCTTAATGAGCAACAACAATTTAATGGGGTTGTTTTTGGAACAGTAAATTTAAAAACAATCGATCAACTGCTACATGAGTCAAGAGTCGGTTTTTTAGGGCATGCCTATATTGTGAATCAGGATGGCACTATGCTCACTGAATTTACTTCAAAAAAGCGGTCCGTAAATGATAATACACAAAACGTGATTTCTGACAATTACCTAACTGAGTATTTCCTTAATTTTGTGTTAAAAAATACGACTAACTCCCTCGATATCTATAAAGATACAAATGATAATTGGGTTCTTGCTAAAAGTGAATCTATAAATCATGGGAAATGGTTTATCGTATCAGAAATTGGTCTGATAGATGCCTATAAGCCAGTAGTCATTAGGTTTCTATTGATAGCCTTATGTATAGTTATCGGTTCATTTTTTACCATTAAAATTATATTACAACTTTCTAAAAGAATTGAAGAACCTATCCAGCAGCTTCTTACAGGTGTTGGAAAGGTAGAACAAGGATACTATGATTATCAAATTAACGAACAGCAGCTTGCGCCCTATGCGAAGGAGTTTCAAGAGCTTTGTTCATCTTTTAATGAGATGAGTGCAAAAGTACGGGAAGACACGATATTACTGAAAGAATTATCGATTACCTGTCAATTGACGAAGCTATTTAATCGACGTTATTTAATTGAGCAAGGGGAGCTAGTTTTTCAAAAATGTTTAGAGGAAGAAAATGCGTGCTCATGTATCGCGATTGATATCGATTTTTTCAAAAAGGTCAATGATACATATGGACATTTGGTTGGAGATGAAGTGCTAAAGCATGTTGCAGACATCATTTCCAATTCTGTGCGGGGAATTGACCTTGTTACAAGGTATGGGGGAGAAGAGTTCGTCATTTTATCCCCAGATGCGCCGCTAGAGAGTGCCGTAAAAATAGCAGAAAAAGTTCGCAAAAATGTAGAAGCAAATCCATATACTAATGATCATTTAAAAATCGAGGTCACAGTTAGTATTGGTATTGCAGAATACAGTCAAGCTAAGGATATTTCAACGTTTTACGAGCTACTCGATAAGGCAGATCAAGCCCTTTACATTGCAAAAGAAAGCGGCAGAAATCAACTTAGGGTATATGATAATACAAGTATAGTTGATGCAAAGCAAATGCTTTGAAATTTACATGAAGGAAATTATATTGAAAATGAGAATCAAGTAAAAATTTTATATGCTGTAGAAAGCGGTTTGAGAGGGGTTAGTTATGAACTAGCCCCACTTTTAGCCCCATTTTCAATAAATTCCATTTCTCTCAGTCAGCAGTGTTAGGTGATATCAAAATAAAGGAATATCTTTTGTAATATCGTCATGAATTTCTGACCAGGCGACAATAACAACGTCTTAACAGCTGTTCGATAACTTTTCAATTGCTGCAAAACAACTTCATCGATTTTTTTATGGTACCCTCACTATTCTTTGTTTTTGTGGAATCTACACCATTATTACCTCAATGACGCTCAATGGTTTCAAAATGAAGGAGGTACAGTCTGTTTTTAGCAAAAATAATTCCTAATCTATTGAATTTTATCAATTTATAGAAAATTCTGTTGATAAATTGCCAATTGAATGTATAATGTAGGTGTAGTTACATTTATGGTTATTAATACCTTTTGAATAACTAATAAATAGAGACTGAAACTCAAAAGACTACTCCAGAAAGTGTAACTATTAAAACTAATGAAATGAGGAGATATTATGATTAACATGATTCAGTATTTGGAAAAAAATCCGTCGCTACTTACATTGTTAAAAGAAAATAGGGCTTCTCTAGTTGGTGTTACAGAGCTTGAGCAGAGGGCAATCATAACATCCTTTGATGATGAAGAGACATGTTTAGAAACTGGATTTTGGTTCTAAGCTCTTTAAAAAATAATTGGCTTTGGCTTGTTATAAGTACTTATCTTATATTAGGAAGCTATTTGATATATGTTACTTATAGCAAGCCTTATTTGGGAATTAAACTGGAAGAAGAGAATGGACAATGGTTAATAGTTGAGCCATATTATAAGGAATGGTCAAATAAGCAAAGGATTTCAGCAGGGGACATCATTTTAGAAGTGGATGGTAACAATATTAATGAATTGAATAATATAAAATATTATCCTGTAATTAGAGAAGCGAAAGAGTTAAAGTTTGTGAACCAAGAAGATGGACAGTTAATTCATTTACAAATAGCACCATTTGACATTCCTGAACAATTTTTCTATATATTAGTTTTACCAGCTTGTTATTATTTATTAAGTTTAATTGTTTCTCTCTACTTATATAAGAAACAAAAGAATTCGAGTTTAATAAATCTACTTATTCTGTTTATTCTTACAGTATCGTTAGCTTATGTTAGTATTGGCGCATCAGGAAGATTAGATAGTGTTGGAACAATTGTGAATCGAAGTAGTATGATACTTTGTCTTGTTCTTCTGATTCACTTTTTAAGGAATTACTTTTTATACTTGAAGTTAAAATGGTTATTAATTAGAAACATTAAATTTATCTATATAATTCCTTTAATTATAGCTTTTCTTAGTATTTTCAGTATTATTGATCCATCTATGAATCCTTTACTCTCTATTATTACCTTGTGGTTATTTTTTATATTATTATTATTAATTTTTGGTATTTTAGGGATAGGCTATTCAAAATATAAAACCCCTCAATTGAAAATTTTTTTATTAAGTATTATTAGCCCTTTCTTACCATTCCTTTTTTTGTTTGCCATACCGCAAATTATTTTTCATAAATATATACTCTCAGCGGATATATGCTCCTTATTTTTGATGCTCATACCATACAGTTTTATATTTACACAGCTCACTGAACGTATATTTGATATGGAGTACTATATAACTCGTTTTCGTCATTATTTTAATTTTTCATTTGCTTTTACAGTTTGGCTATTAATGGGTCTCTACTGGATAACTGATCTAGATATATCAAGAATGACCGAAATTTTCTTTTTTTCCTTCCTCTCTTTAATAGCCCTTTTCTATATTAAAGAAAAAATAGATTATCATAAGCGAAAAATCCTTTTTTCAACAAAAGGAGATTATATGCATAAAATGTATACGACCATTGATAGTATCGGAAGGGTCATAAAGATTGAAGACTTATTGGAGAAATTTGTTATAGAAGTAGCTTTACATCTTGAGATTAATCATATTGACGTACTAACTTATGATTTTCAAACATATCAAGTTACTTCATTAAGCAAATCAAAAGAATATACACAAAATCAAATTGATGAAGTTTTACTAGAAGAACTACGCTTGGGGGATATAAAGAAAACAGAGCATTTTTATATTGCTTTTATACACCAAGATGTAAATTATAAAAGGATACTAGTCGTAGATCATAATAAATCTATCTATCTAAAGGATGAGGAATTATTATGGCTTGAATTATTGCTTCTATATTTAAATAATTTTATAGAAAATACTAAAATGGTTGAAGAACTATTGGAACAATTAAAGCATATGAAGGAAGCTGATAATAATCAGTTACCGTGGCTCAATAAGCTCCTTTGGCTACGATTTGAACAAGAAAAATATCAATTGGCACAAGAGTTACACGATACGATTTTACAAGAACAGCTACATATTGCAAGGGAAATGGATGTAGTTATTCATGCAAAGAAAACAACAAATATCCAAACGAACCTTTCTAAAGTTCATGACCATATGGTTGCATCGTTGAATGATTTAAGAGGTTACTGTGAAAATTTAAAACCTCCATTATTAGATACATTAGGATTAAATGCAGCGCTTGAGAAACTTATTCAAAAGGTTCATAAACGCGCTGAATTTGTTTTAATCTACACAATCGATCGTCTATATTTAGAGGATGAGCGTTTAAACTTGATGATTTATCGGCTTTTTCAAGAGTTATTAAACAATGCCTTAAAACATTCGTATGCCGATACTGTAGAAATTCATCTGTTAGAAAAAGAAGATGGCTTTGAAATCAACTATTCTGACGATGGTGTAGGATGTAATATGGATGAAATTATTCATGCTGATTCAATGGGGATCAGGGGAATGCAAGAGAGGGTACAGGCCTTTAATGGGAAGTTTTCTATCAAAACCAATGTAGGAGATGGAGTGTCTATCAAAATCCAGGTGAATGAAGGAGAACATACTCGTTCCTACGACTACAATACTTATAATAAAAGGCTGGCTCAAAGTAGAGGATAAAATATAAATAGAAAGACATGAATTATGAATGTACGTGTAAGGATAGTGATTGTGAAGTACGCTTCAATTGGTACCTTTCAATCGACCCTCAAGGAATTGGTGCTAAGAGAGATGTTCTTAAAGTGCCTATTAATGATTTGTTGGATATTAGTGGCTGAGAAATAACAAAAGCATTAAGACTCTTTCGCAAAAGTAAGCCACCTCTTTTAGAATGGTAACGAGGCAATATCGTTTATGACCAACTATATTCATTTATTGACAATGTACGATTGTTGGAAAGAGGGGTGTTTTATCCAAATGTAAACTTAATTCACTATTTGAGTATGGCTAAAAACAATTATCTTGAGTATTTACTGGAATTAGAAGTAAAAATAAAAAATATTTCTATGTCCTCAGACCGATTTTAGCATGTAAACGGATAAAGTATAAACAAAGGTTCCACCAATTGATTTTTAGGAATTGTTAAATGAAATAATTTCTGATGCCCTTTAAAAACAAGAAAAATGACTGATGAAGAACTAAGTATGGAGCCGCGAATTGAAAGTATTAATGAGTATTTAGATAAAGAAATAAAGCATTTTACAACATACTATAAAAATCTTCATGTTAGCTACCCCAAAATTAAAAATGTTATTTAGAAGTACATAGCAAGAAGTTTGGGGTTAATAGTGAAGGAGAACTGAATAATATTTAATTGCAAGGTCATACTAAAGCAGATTTCACTTATGAAATCTATAATGATAAGGAGGATGTAAAATGAGTAGGTTTGAACAATTAGACCCGAAATCTCAAAAGATCCACCGCAACTGGTCAAGGATTAAACGCTCAAAATCTCAAGTTAATGGTGAAACGGAGATTACGCTCCATAACCGGCTCTTGAGAAGTGAAGCAAAAGCCCGTCAGTTTTAATCATGTTAGAAAAGTAAGTGTCATCAAGCCCAGAAATTATTCTGGGTTTTTTTATTTGGCTAGACGTTATAAAGTGAATCCAATTATTATGCTATCTTCAATTATTTGTAATTTATCCGATATAAACTCTAACTTACAAAAGGGAGAGGACTTATGATGAAGATAACGTCTTATACGAATACGGTAAATTTTCTTCAAACTATGAATACCCAGTCTAAGGATGGAGGGAATCCTCAAGCCTTAAAAAAAGATCAGGATGCTGTCACAATTGGAGCGGAAGCGCGTAGGTTATTCGATAGCCAAATTGAACTACAAGATGTGCCAGAGGAGATTGCTCAAAAAATAGCATCTATGTTTAAGGATGGCGGGAAATTAAACTTCGTCGAAAGTGAAGAGCAGTTGGCCATTCGTGCGGAACAGCAGGCGCGACTTGATGAGGAGATTGAACATAATGTTCTTGCTATAATTATCCCACATATCCAAACAAATGATAAACTTGTCAATAGCTTAAAGGGAGCAAGTCAGCAAGTACTGGATGCTACATATTCAACAATATCTCAAAACTTTTTAGTGCATAACGTTGGCAATATGACGGAGGAACAACGTCAAGCGATGATTTCACTTGGTTTAGAAAAAGCGCAATTTATTGCAGATAATTACTTAGAGGGACAACAGGCGAAAGATTACATGGATGCTATGACAACGATTGCAAAATTTGCAGTTAATGGCGTGAAAAATGACAATGGTATTGTTTTATATGCAATTGAGAAGGGTCCATTAGTACATGCACCTGACGATTATATTCATATAGATGATTTAGTGAAAGAAGCCTTCCCTGAAAAATGGCAAAGCTTTAGAGATAAAATATTAGCTGCTACTGAAAATCAGGATAAAGACGCGCTGGTTGAAGCATTCAAGGAATATAATCAACTGGTTAAGTCAATTTATACAAATCAACCAAATCTCGTGCAAAATAAAGTAAAAGACTATGCTAAATGGCAAGAATCCATTAGTAATACAGAGATTTCAAAGCATTTTA
Source organism: Lysinibacillus sp. NPDC097231 (assembly GCF_044761885.1). Taxonomy (NCBI): domain Bacteria; kingdom Bacillati; phylum Bacillota; class Bacilli; order Caryophanales; family Bacillaceae; genus Lysinibacillus; species Lysinibacillus sp. NPDC097231. The sequence continues at coordinate 9,610 of NZ_JBIWDH010000033.1, forward strand.
GTCAATTAGATAAAACATCTCTCTCCAATTTTATCGATGATATCATGACGTCAAATGAGTGGCTATCCAATGAGTTTTTAGCAAAGGATTTAAAAGATTTCCAAAGATATTTAACTAGAAATCATTAAAATAATTAGTCTCCTTGATGTTATAGCCATCCGAGGGGACTTTTTGTGCAGGAAGGGAGAGGGATTTATTGACAGAACAAATCAAAATTAGGGCTGCCATTGAAGAAGACGCTGAAGACATACTGGCAATACAGAAAGAAGTTTTAGCTGAAGAAAATTACCTAATCACAACAATAGAGGAATTACAGCAAACGATTGATGAGGAAAAAGAATGGATACAAGCAAAAATAGCAAATGAACGGGAAACAATCTTTATTGCACAATATCAAGAAAAAAGGGTTGGCTGGCTAGTGTTTCAATCACCGCCTCGAAAGCGACTAGCACATACAGGTTCCTTTGGCATAATGGTATTAAATGAATATCGTGGTATGGGGATTGGTAAACTTTTACTTGAGGAACTACTAAAGTGGGCAGAGCGCAACCCATATATTGAAAAGATTAGTCTTGGAGTATTTTCAACAAATGAAAGGGCCATTACGCTCTATAAAAAGATGGGATTTGTTGAGGAAGGCAGAAAAGTCAAGGAAATTAAGTTACATGACAACGACTATGTAGACGATGTTTTAATGTATAAGATGGTAGTGAAAATTTGAAAGGAAAATATGCAGACATGAAAATATATAATTTTACACAAGAATTGGGCAATCAAATAAATAATTTTCAATCGATAGATGCTTTTTATAGGAAAATCATGAAAACGGTGGAGCCTGCAAATATTGGCTTTATTTATATAGAGCCTGGTGGTGTTGTTGGGATGCATGAGGCACCTGTACCACAGTTATTTATTGTGATTCAGGGTGAAGGATGGGTTTGCGGTGAGGATCAAGAAAAAGTAATCATAAAGACAGGGGAAGGTGTTCTTTGGCAAACTGGAGAGGCACATGAATCTGGAAGTGATTCAGGCTTAACAGCACTTGTCATCCAATCCGACCAAATCAATCTTGCATAGATACATATAAAATGTGTAACGGAGTAAGTTTAGCTCTGTTTCACTATGTTAGTTTTGCGCCTAGTTTAACTGTTTTCAATAAATGGCCATCAAACAACTCATCAAACTCTTCTATCTATTGAGCGTTACTTTTATAAAAAATCAATTATATCGAAGGCGGTAGAGTTCAATCATGAAAATTACAAATTTCTCACAAATACAATCTAATCCTGTCTATACAACGAAAAATGATAATAAGAAAAAAGATAGTTCAGCTCATTTAACTGAAACATATTCTTCTACTACAAAAAGCTCTCAAATTGATAATTCGCTATGGAACTACACACCACATGAAGTTGGTAAACAAGCTAATAATAAGGTGAGTTCTATGTATCTAAATAATTTAGCAACACCTAATTGGGATGTAATACCAACAAAGGGAAAGCAAGTACCATCACAGAATGAATTAATAGAGCAAATTAAAGCTCTAGCTATGAGAACGGCAAAAGCGGCAAATGCTACACATGGAAATAGTGATGACAGTTATGCCATTAATCGACAAATTGCCATATTACGTGCACAATATATTTCACCTGTATCACCTGACCGCCAAGCACTGCATAAGCAGGCAATGAAAGCCATTAAACAATTTGAAGCCCAAGAAAAAGAGAAAGCAGCACCTCTAGGAGAACTGTCACTAGTAACGTATCTAAATAAAATAGATTTAGGGATAGAAACTAATATAGCTATATCTTCTAATGGCATCATCAAACCAGCGACAAATTCTCTGGGGGGGTATGACTATGAGGTTGTTGTTGGTGGAGATACATTATTAGCAAGCATTAATGGAGAGTGGAATTACGGTTTAACACCTGTAGAAAAACAAAAAAAGGATGAATTTTATAATCTATATTGGTCGTTTGTGGACCAAGCGAAGATTGAGTTAAAAAACTTATCTGACCAACAGTAACAATACATTTTTGGTAATTTATATACTTGAATCTATTTTAAAAAATATCCCTAATATGATAATATGTAAATTGTAAAATATTTGAAAATTAACAAAGGTGGGATTGAATTTGAAAAAACTTTTATACGCTGGATTAACAGCAGCTATGGTATTATCCACGGGTACTCCTGCTACTCTTGCGAAAGAAAATATTCCAACAGATGGTACAGTAGAATTAAAAACTGTTGAAGTACCTTTAGTAAATGTATTAGAAGATTTCTCAACGTATGCAATTAATCAATCTACAACAAGTACACTAACTAAGGATTTTGCTACATCTACAGGACAAACAGGTAAAATTAAGTCTGTTGGACAATATATTGATTTAAGCAAAGTAATTCCTAAAGATTCAAAAGTTGTTAGTGTTACTATTTATTGTCCAACTGATGTATCTGTGACACAATCAAAATATACAAGCATTGACAATTACCTTGTTAAAAATGGCGCTGGCTCTACAGCTACTGTTAAATTCCAAAAAACTAATACACCTACATCTACAAGCAAAACAACAGCTTTTGCAGGTGAAGAAGCTAGTAGTTTATGGTTTATCCAAATAGAAGGAACTATCCTAATGCAAGATACTGGTATGGACGGATTCACTGTATTCGGTAGTCGAATGATTGTAGAATATAAATAATTTTTAAAAACTGTACTATACTAATATTTTATAATTACAGCACTTTAAAACCCTTCGCTTGATATAAGTTCATGCCAATCGCATTTTCCTTCTCTACGCAAACTATAAGTGTAGAGAAGGAAGCATGTTGATTCTTTCCTGTAATAAGGCCTGTGCCAATACCATTACCTTGAGTTTCAGGAAGTAAGTATATTGGAAAAGTTCTGCCTCACCATCTACCAAAGCCTATTATTACCTCATCAATTGCTGCAACTAAAAATAGACTGTTTTCTAGAGGTTCTTTTAAGCAATCCCTACTATAAGCAACTTGTAGAAAATGATCCTGAACATCAGTGGGATGATACTTTCGTATGTATGATGTCAGCTTCTCTTGGCAATTTCTTGTACGAAAATGATGTCATTCTCTTGCATCTATCGTATAATTAATGACAACACTTTTCACCAGCAATTCCAATTTTTCTATTTATTGTAACATTAATTCATACGAGAGGGGATGACTTCATGCAAGTTGTTGAAAAGGCATTTGGTTATATTACGAGAGAGCATGAGGGACAGTTACAAGTGCTTGTATTTGAGCAAAATACAGAAGGAGCAGGCATACAAATTCCTAAAGGCACGGTAGAGGAAGGGGAAACACCACTAGAAGCTGTGACCCGAGAGATGTTTGAGGAGACAGGCTTATCCTATTTAATAGTTAAAGGGTTAATTGCCCAAGATTATTTTAATCATCATTCTGGGGTTTTACAAAAACGTTATTTTTATCATTTAACGACAAATGAAAAACGAGATACATGGCAGCATCATCCTACAGGTTTAAACGAGTCAGATCTAGTATTCTCGTTTTACTGGATAACTGATGAGCAGGAAGTGACATTAGCACATGGGCATGGAGATTATTTATATCGAGTGCTGGTTCGAGTCAACAATTAAAAGTTACATTTATTTGAAAACAACCGCGTTTCTATAATTTAGAAACGCGGTTGTTTTGTAAAATATCTTTAAGCCTTCGCAGCAATTTCTAAGGCTTGGGCGAAATCAGCAATTAAATCCTCAACATGCTCTAGTCCTACTGAGAAACGTAATAGTCCGTCGGTAATACCGCGTTTTGCGCGTTCCTCAGGCTCCATTGCTGCATGACTCATTTTGGCAGGATAGGATAAAATCGATTCTACGCCACCAAGAGAAACAGCGAAAACTGGGATTTTCATCGCTTCTACAAGCGCTTTGGCAGCTTTATAGCTTGGCAGGCGGAAGGATAGAACGGCACCTGCACTCGTGCACTGATTACGATGAATATCGAAGCCAGGATGGGATTCAAGACCTGGGTAATATACTTGCTCGACAAGTGGATTTGCGGCTAAAAACTCAGCAATCTTTTGTGCCGATTCAGCTGAACGACTAAAGCGTACATCAGTCGTCTTGATATTTTGCAATAGTGTAAAGGAATCCTGAACACCTAGTATATTGCCAAATGAATTTTGGATAAAGTATAGCTCCTGACCTAGTTTTTCGTCCGCAGTGACTGTCAATCCTGCAATAATATCAGAGTGCCCAGATAAAAACTTTGTAGCACTATGAATGACAACATCGACACCTAGCTCGAGTGGACGTTGGTGTAAAGGTGTCATAAATGTATTGTCTAAAAACGTTAAGCAATTATGTTGTTTGGCTAGGGTAACTACGCTACGAATATCCGTGATACCAAGTGTTGGATTCGACGGTGTTTCCATATATAACAGTTTAGTAGCGGGTGTAATAGCTGCCTCTACTGCTGCTAAATCTGTGAAATCAACGAAAGAATGAGTGATACCGAAACGAGGTAAAACCTTGGAAACAAAACGGTATGTTCCACCATAAACATCCTCTGTAATCACCATATGGTCGCCCTGAGATAATAACATTAGTGCTGCTGAAACAGCGGCAATGCCAGAAGAAAATGCGTGGGCGCGAACACCACCTTCAAGCTCTGCAATTGCCTTTTCTAATGCATCACGTGTCGGATTACCAGAACGTGCATAATCATATTCGCCGAATTCATCGATACTCTCCTGATGGAAAGTTGAGGAGAGATACATTGGTACATTGACTGCACCTTTTTTATTTTCATAGCCGTCACGAACGCCAGCGTGGATTAGGCTTGTTTCAATATGTTGTTTCATGTTTAAGCCTCTTTTCTAAGGATATCGAATACTTGCTTTAAATCAGCAATTAAATCTTCAGCCTCTTCAACGCCAACTGAGAAGCGTAGTAATCTGTCACATACACCACGTTCAATACGTTCCTCATAAGGCATATCTGCATGTGTTTGCGTAGCAGGATATGTAATAAAACTTTCAACTCCACCAAGGCTTTCAGCAAACGTAATTAATTTTAAGTTACGAAGGAATGGATCAACCCACTCCGCCTGCTTCAAGCGGAAGGACAGCATACCACCTTTTCCTGTATATAGCACATCTGTTACCAGTTCTTCTTCCTCTAAATAGGCAGCAATTGCTTTGGCATTCGCATCATGCTGCTTTAAGCGAAGATGCATTGTTTTTAAGCCGCGAATAAGCAACCACGAATCCATCGCACCTAACACCATACCGCTACCATTATGAATAAAGCCGATACGTTCTACTAAATCTGCACCTTTTGCAACAACTAAACCAGCTAACACATCATTATGTCCGCCAATATATTTAGTAGCCGAATGAATGACAATATCTGCACCTAATTCGATTGGGCGTTGGAAGTACGGTGTATAAAACGTGTTATCAACAATTAACCAGGCACCATGCTTATGGGCTAATTCAGCATACACTTGTAAATCAAATTCCTGCATTAGTGGATTTGTCGGAGTTTCAATGAATAGGGCACGCGTATTGTCATTGATTAAAGTTTCTACCTGTTCAATGGATTCGAACTTTGAGTATACAGGTTTAATGTTATATGTCTCTTCAAAGAAATTAAAAAGTCTATATGTACCTCCATATAGATCATCTGGTACCACTAATTCATCACCAGGTTTAAATAATGATAGAATTAGTTGAATGGCTGCCATACCAGAGCTACAGGCAAAGCCCATGTCTCCACCCTCTAAATCAGCGATTCCTGCTTCTAATAGGGCACGAGTTGGATTTTTTGTACGTGTATAGTCAAAACCAGTGGATTCACCGATACCTGTATGTTTATAAGCTGTCGATAAATGAATAGGAGGGCTAACAGCGCCTGTGCTAGGATCACTTAAATTCCCAAGTTGTACAAGTTTCGTTTCAATACTTCTGTTGTTTGTCATGTCGTCACTCTTTTCTTGTCATAATCATGGAAAGAGCCAAAATATCTGAAAAACTAGACTCTCTTTTTACCATATTCTTAATAATTGTTACCAATTTAACATGTATATGAAAGAAGAACAAGATGATTTCAGAAAATTAGCTAGATTATTTAAGATAAATCACCTAGGAATAGTAGGATATGCTAAAACTTTAGAGAAATAAAGGAGGGGGAATCAAATGAAGCATTGTCTCATAATTGGAGGGACAGGTATGCTAAAGGATGTTTCCTTATGGCTAATAAAGCAAAGATATCATGTTTCCGTTATTGGAAGACAACAGGAGAAAATGCAGGTATTGATGAATAATGCTGATAATATTTCACAATTAACACCTTTAATAGTTGATTATACAAATTATTCTCGTTTTACAACGGCACTAATAGAGTCTCAGCAAACTAATGGATCTTTTGATTGCATTATCGCTTGGATTCATGGCTCCGATAAAAGAGTTTGGGAGTCCCTTATACAAGCAACTCCTAACACAAAAAATGTGATTTTGTACCATATCAAGGGAAGTAGTTCTTATTTACAGGATGATCAGACTAGAAATTTTATGCCTACAAATATCATTTATCACGAGGTTAAACTAGGGTTTGTCGTAGAAGCTAATAACTCTTCTAGATGGCTGACGAATGATGAAATTGCACAGGGAATTATTGAAGCGATTAACCAAGGACTTACAGAAAAACATGTGGGTGTATTTGAGCCATGGAACTTGCGCCCATAAAGACTGGTTTAAAATAGCTGCTGGCTTTAATCTACAAAAAAAAGAATCTGCCTGTTTCCTTAGTTTGACCAAGGAAATTAGACAGATTCCTGTTTGCTATTAGGCTTGTTCTTTTTTTAATAAATCTCGAATTTCCTTCAATAGCTCTTCTTTAGCATCCAATTCTGGTGTTGGTTCCTCTACAACAGCCTCTTCTTTTTTACGAGTTAGCTTTGTCATAAGTCTTAATGCCATGAATATTGCAAATGCAATTATTAAAAAGTCTATAATCGACTGTAAAAATTCACCTAATTTAACTTTCGCATCACCTGAGCCAAACACAAAGCTTTCTGTTAAATCAATACCACCAGTTAATACGCCGACTAATGGCATGATGATATTTGCAACTAAGGAGGTAACAATTTTACCGAAAGCACCACCAATTACTACTGCCACTGCTAGATCGACAATATTGCCTTTCATAGCAAACTCTTTAAAGTCTTTCCACAAAACAAATTCCTCCTATTTTTATCCATAAAAATTAATCGAATTATATTTTACTATATTTTTCCCTATATTTTCAACTGTTATGGTAGTGGTAATTAAATGCTGAAAAAAATACTACAAAAAACGACAAATTTGGTAAAATGGAAAGAGAATAAAAGATAGGTGTGACATATGGCAAATAAAAAGAAGAAAAAACCAGTTCTATCACCTTCTGTTCAATTGGGCCTGATAGCTTTATTAATACCAATAGCAATAACGGTGTATGTACTCGCTTTTTTTGCGTGGAGAGAACTACAAACATTACCGATTTTTGAGAAGCTAGCACAACAAAAGGCGATAGAGGAAATTCAACAAAATTTTGATATGAACATTCCAGAGCAATATATTCCTATTTATGTGGCAGCAGAAGAGAAATACGGCGTGCCTTGGACTTTACTTGCAGCCCATCATCGAATAGAAACTCGTTTTTCTTCGATGAAATCACTCGTTTCACCAGCTGGGGCTGAAGGACATTTGCAAGTGCGACCATAAGGTCATGTAAGAAATCTCCACTAGCAAGGAGTAGGCAAGACTACAATGCCTATCATTACCCAACTTATCCGTGAGGGAAACCAATATAGGGGAGTGTAGCATGTTGGGAAAGCTATAAGTTATCGAATCATCACGATACGACTGAGTAGCAAAATGAAAAGATGTAAACGAGGATAAAAGCTAAACTGCCTGAATGACAGTCCGAGGGGGTTATTGGTCCACCTATGACGGAAGATGATTATTTACGTCATACAGCGAAACAGAATGGTTAATTGGAAGCCATCTCTGAATACACTTTGATGAATTGCGTGTCAAAAGTGCGTAGTCTATCGCTGACCAACTATAGTAAATAGTAAAGGGCGAACGTCATATCCGACATTACATCGTGCTTGTTCTTATATGTGCTAAATGGTGATTACCTACGTCAGAACGCTTAAATAAAAAGCTATGATAAAATGTATCTGAATATCTGATATGGTAACGGAGTTCTCGTAGTAGTCTGAGGTGGGGAAAGCCCATCACATGGCGAAGGGGAACAGCTTATCAAGTCTAACTAAAATTGGAAAGGAGCGTGAGGCTCTATGAGAAGTCCAAACACTGTGTTAGACAGTCTAACGAAACAATCAACACGCGAAAATTACAAATTCGAACGAATCTATCGAAACTTGTATAATGTGGAATTCTATTTAATGGCTTACGCTAAGATTTATGCGAAAGAAGGCAATATGACACAAGGTGTTGATGGACAAACCATTGATGGTATGAGTCTACAACGTATTGAAAGATTAATTGAAAGCCTAAAAGATTGTAGTTATCAACCAAGACCGTCCAAAAGGGTTTACATTCCAAAAAAGAACGGTGGTAAAAGACCACTAGGTATACCATCTTTCGAAGATAAATTAGTTCAAGAGGTAGTAAGAAGTTTATTTGAAGCTATGTACGAAAAAACTTTCTCGATACACTCTCATGGATTCAGACCAGAAAAAAGCTGTCATACTGCACTTATGCAAGTAAAAGACAGATTTACTGGAGCTAAATGGTTTGTGGAAGGTGATATTAAAGGATTCTTTGATAACATTGATCATCACAAACTAATTGAGATTTTGAAAAGAAGAATTAATGATGATAAATTCATCGACTTAATTTGGAAATTTCTTAAAGCAGGTTTCCTAGAGGACTGGCAATATCACAAAACATATAGTGGTACACCCCAAGGTGGAATCATCAGTCCCATCCTTTCAAATATCTATCTAAATGAGTTAGATAACTTTGTATTAGCTTACAAAGATAAATTTGATAAAGGAAAAGGACGAAAACGCCTAACGGAATACCGTACTAGAGAATCTAGACTACACCGAGCAAACGCAAGGTATAAGGAAAAATGGGAAGAAATGAACGAGGAAGAAAAAGAACAAGCACTTCAACACTTGGACGAGTTGAAAAATCACATGATGGAATTACCCTTTAAAGACCCTATGGACGATAACTACAAGCGAATACAGTATGTGCGATATGCCGACGATTTCCTAATCGGTGTAATTGGTAGTAAAGAAGATTGTCAGCAAATAAAACATGACATCAGCACTTTCTTAAGCGAAGAATTGAAAATTGAATTATCACAAGAAAAGACGCTCATAACGCATTCTAGCAAGAGGGCAAGATTTCTTGGATATGATATTAAAATTAGTCATGATAATAAGACGACAAAATACACAGCAAGCGGACATAAACAACGTACACGCACAATGAGCTGTGAACTTCTTTTGCCACATGAAGTATGGCGAAATAAATTAATCGAATACAAAGCGTTAGAAATAGACGAAAAAACACAAAAATGGAAGTCTATTCATCGGGCGCATCTTCTGCAAAACGATGACCTTGAAATATTGATGATTTACAATGCAGAAATCAGAGGTTTATATAATTATTACAAATTAGCGAATAATGTCTATAAACTAGATGGATTTAAATTCATCATGGAATATAGCATGTATAAAACATTCGCAAACAAATATAAATCAAGCGTAAGAAAAATCCACAGAAAATACAGTATCAACGGAGATTTTGCGGTGAGATATGAAACTGCAAATGGTAGTAAAATCGCATTCTTCTATAAAGATGGATTTAAAAAGAAATTATTACCATCTTCGTATGCCGATATTGATGTTATTTCTAAGACTAGAAACATTATTTACAACCGAACAGGTCTCATTGAAAGGCTCGTAGCAAAGGAATGTGAATGGTGTCATGCCACAGATGTGGATTTAGAAATTCATCACATTAAGAAGTTAAAAGACCTCGAAGGCAAAAAACGATGGGAAAAGCGTATGATTGAAAGAAACCGTAAAACGATGGCACTATGCAAGAAATGCCACGTTGATTTACACAACGGTAAATTAGACTGATAGGTGGAGAGCCGTATACGCTGAGAGGTGTACGTACGGTTCGGGGAGGAGTTCTTGGAAACCTAGCATAGAAATATGCCAAGGCGCTGGGTTCTTACTCTACTTTATGCCCTGTACGTTCGTAGGCTGGCAACATCCCTCTTGTACAGGATTAGGAAAAGGGAATATATCAAAGGCAGAATTAATGAATCTAGAAGTGATAAAAAAATATGGTGGATATGGCGTAGATGCAAATGGAGATGGCATAGCGGATCCATATGATATTGAGGATGCTGTATTTAGTGCAGCGAATTATTTATCCAAAAATGGTGCAGCACAAGGTGATATCAAACAAGCTGTTTTTAAATACAATCATAGTGATGAATATGTGGAAAAGGTGTTATATTATTTCAACTTATATAATGACTATCATGATGAGTTAAAGAAAGCAGTTCTTTTAAATATGGAAAAGTAAAGAAAAAGCCATCTTTTTTTGATGGCTCTTTCTTTACATATTTAGGTTGCTTTACGCATACTTTTTAAAATAATGCTGACAATGAAGATCAGCACGACAGCACCAATTAATGCTGGGAATACGTAAAAATTACTAACTCGCCAACCCCAGTTGCCAAGAACCATACTACCAATCCAAGAACCGACAATCCCTGCAACAATATTTCCAATGATGCCACCAGGTACATCTTTACCTAAAATGACGCCAGCTAACCAACCTAAAATCCCGCCGATGATTAAATACCAAATGAAACTAATCATTTTTTCATCTCCTTAAACTTAAGATATAATGGCGATTACTTAGTTATACCCTGAAAGGAACATATTAAACGCATCTAGCTTCTTTAGTAATTATTACAAATTCTCGCTTACTTAAAGGATGATTACTTCATAACTGTTGCGCCTAATGTATGTTCAAAATGACGCAATGCCCATTCATGTCCTGCAGCATCAAAGCTTGCTACACCATCTGCATAAATGACCGTTGAAATGCCCAAATTATAAGCATCAACTGCGGTATGTAAAATGCAAATATCAGTACAAACGCCAACTAAATGAATTTCTGTGATACCCCGTTCGTTCAGTAAAATCGATAAATTTGTTCCGGCAAATGCACTATAACGCGTTTTATCAAGCCACAATACTTCTTCTTTATGAAGGTTATACATTTCACCAACTTGCCCATATAATTGGCGTCCCTTAGTACCGCGAATATTATGAGGAGGAAATAGCTTTGTTTCAGGATGGAATGGATCATTTTCCTCATGTAAATCATTTGCAAAAACAACAAACTCTTGATCAGCAATAAATTCGTTAATCAAAGATGAAATTTTTATATCTAATGCTTGACCTGGCTCGCCACATGTTAGTTTTCCGTCAGAAGCTACAAAATCATACGTGTAATCAATTACTAATAAAGCTTTTTTCAATTTTTCCACTCTCCCTATAGGCATATTCTCACTTTTATCATGCCATATTTGGGCCTGTTTGTCAGAAAAATGAATACATTTTAATATTATGAATAGTTTGAAAATTGATTTTTCTGCGAGTATAATGTGAAAAAAAGGAGAGTGTTCTATATGAATATGACAGCTATGAAACGTTTAAACCGTCAAGGACTTCTTATTGCAGGCTTACATCTGCTAGTAATGTTGAATTTTGCAGCAGAGTTTTTATTCGCCTCGTAATCTCTCTCGTAAAATAATATAGAAAGGTGAGTTAAATGCTTGTCCAATACTAAAACAACCGTGAAGACTTTAGATAATATGTCCACGGTTGTTTTTTATTTGCTTGATAGATTTGCATAGAAAATTTTGGGGGATAAATCTCAAATACACAGTACAAACAAAGGAGTGATAGGATGACAACAAGATTTAATCAGGCGTTTCGTGGATTAGAACATCCATTTGCTTGGTTGGACTTTGATGCATTGGACAAAAATATAGCAACAGTGCACAACGCTTGTGGTGAGAAAAAAATCCGTATTGCTACGAAATCGATTCGTTCTGTAGAGGTACTACGTTATTTACAAAAAAATCTTGCCAATATTACCGGATATATGACATTTACAGCCGCCGAAACAATTTTTCTATTACAACAGCATTTTGACGATGTACTGCTTGGATACCCAGTGATGGAAGAAGAAGTTGTTCGTCAGTTATTGTACTTTGTCAAAGCAGGAAAAACCGTCACTTTTATGGTGGATAAGCAGGAGCATGTCAAACTTTTGGCAAAGTTAGGGCAAGAGCTTGGTGTTCGTGTGCAGGTATGTATTGATATAAATGTGTCCAATGATTTTAAAGTGCTTTATTTCGGAACTAAACGCTCTTCGCTTCATTCACTTGAATCACTAACACCATTTTTACAATATATTAAAAAACAGCCATCTATTGAGGTGGTAGGGGCTATGGGCTATGAGGCTCAAATTGCAGGGGTAGGTAATCGTCCTGCAAACGCTATTAAAGGAAGGATAATAGAAGTGATGCAATTGCAAGCCAAAAAGCAAGTTACCCAGTTTCGTAGATTAGCAATTGCTCACATAAAAGCATATTTTCCAAACTTGCTCTTTGTGAATGGTGGAGGCACTGGAAGTATGGCATACACAGCACAGCAAAAAGAAGTAACGGAAATAACGGTTGGCTCAGCGTTTTATGCACCAGCATTGTTTGATCAGTTTACACATTTACAGCTTGAAAAGGCTGCTGGATTTGCTTTACGTGTGACAAGAAAGCCAGAAAAAAATATTGTTGTTTGTCATGGTGGCGGTTACACGGCCTCTGGAGCAATCGCTGCCGATCGATTGCCGGTTTTCTATGAGCCCGCTTTTTTTTCATATCTGAGCTTAGAAGGAGCAGGAGAAGTTCAGACACCCATTAAGGTAAAGCGTAAAAAAGTGAATGTAGGAGACACGTTGTATTTTCGACATGCGAAGGCTGGTGAGCTTTGTGAAAGATTTCAAGTACTATATGCAATAAGAGGGGACAAGTATGTAGGAGCTTATACAACCTATAGGGGGGATGGACAATGTTTTCTATAGATAAGTGGAAAAATGGTGAGAAGTGGACGAATTGGGCTGGTAATGTAATCTCTTACCCGAGCGAGATGTATTTACCCCGATCGATTGAAGAGGTGGCAAATATCGTGATGCATGCACGTGAAACAAGAAAAACGATTCGCGTAACAGGTGCAGCTCACTCTTTTAGCGCAGTTGCAATGCCTGAGCATATTGCACTTTCTTTACATAATATGCGTGGGCTTATAGCAGTGAATGAGGAAAAGCAAGAAGCGACACTTTGGGCTGGAACGTATTTATATGAAATAGGGCCACTGCTTGCGAAACATGGCTTTGCTCTTATCAATATGGGGGATATTCAGGAGCAAACGATCGCAGGAGCTGTCTCCACAGGCACCCATGGAACAGGTGTAACACTTGGCTCGTTGTCGTCAACTGTCATGAGATGGGGATTTGTTGATGGCACAGGTACTTATCGAGAGCATACTAGAGGATTGGATGATTTATCCGAAGCTTTACATGTTTCACTTGGTATGCTCGGAGTGCTTGTGAAAGTAACGATTAAGGTAATGCCTCTGTACAGTTTACATTATGTAGGCACAAGAGATACTTTAGCAAATGGACTGACAATATTTGCTGAGGATATTCGCCAGCATCGACATGTTGAATGGTTTTATTTCCCCGGAAGTGAGACGATTCAAGTAAAACGCATGAACGCGGTAGAGCCTGTATATCAGAGTAATTGGAGCAAGAGAATAGAAACATTGAAACTTCAAATAGTAGAGAATGGTGCTTTTTATGCTATGTCAGAGCTTTGTAAATGGAAGCCGTCGTTAAGTGGGGCTATGAGTAAATTGGCAGCAGCCAATGTTGTAGAAGGTGAGAAAACAGGGATAAGTTATGAAATTTATCCTTCTCCACGTAGCGTGAAGTTCCAAGAAAGTGAATATGCTATTCCATTAACGCAATTTGAAGCATGTATGGAAGAAATACATGCAACCTTTAAAAAAGAAACTTTTAATGTGCATTTCCCATTAGAATGCCGGTCAACGGCAGGAGAAGCAGGTTATTTAAGTCCTACACAGGGGCAAGAATCAGCATTTATTGCGTTTCATATGTATAAAGGAATGCCAGAAGAACCTTATTTTGAATGGGTCCATACCTTGATGAAAAAATATAAGGGACGACCACATTGGGGCAAACAAAGCCATTTAACTGCTAAATATGTGTATGAGCTATATCCTGATATTGAAAAATTTTTAGCCATTCGTAGTCAATATGATCCCGATAATGTATTTTTTACAGGATATTTAAGAAAATTATTTTCATTGTAAGTGCTATCTCACTGTAATACTATCCACTCACTTTTAAAGGTTTTAGAAAAATTACGCAAAAAATAGTTGAAAAATTTAAATTTGAACGAAATGTCAAAATATTTAACGAAACGAGATAAAAGTGATGCTTAATCAGCATGAAAACGATTTCAAATTTGACGAATTATTTAAATTGTTTAAACAATTCAAAAAATACTGTTGACGTGACCTTTTTTTCGTACTATGATAACAACAATTTAACACGTTCGTTACAGCAGTTAGTTGTCTTACAGGCAATTAACATATACACAAAATTAAAATAGACAGAACATTTTGTATATAGCAACGAACATAGCAATAAATGAGGGGCGTTTAAAATGAGAAGTGACATGATTAAAGTAGGCGTAGATCGTGCGCCACATCGAAGTCTTTTATATGCAACAGGCAAAGTAAAAGCAAAAGATTTAGGCAAGCCATTTATAGGGGTTTGTAATTCTTATATCGACATAATACCAGGTCACGTTCATTTACGTACATTTGCTGATGTTGTCAAAGAAGCCATTATTGAAGCGGGTGGTATTCCATTCGAATTTAATACAATCGGTGTAGATGATGGTATTGCAATGGGTCATATTGGTATGCGTTATTCATTACCAAGTCGCGAAATTATTGCAGACTCTGCTGAGACTGTTATTAACGCACATTGGTTTGACGGTGTATTCTACATTCCAAACTGTGACAAAATTACACCTGGAATGTTAATGGCAGCAGTTCGTACTAACGTACCATCAATCTTCGTTTCTGGAGGTCCAATGGAGGCTGGTACTTCTGCTACAGGTAAGCAACTTTCATTAACTTCAGTTTTTGAAGGTGTAGGGGCTCTTAAATCAGGAAAAATGTCAGCTGATGAGCTGTTAGATATTGAAAACAATGCATGTCCAACATGTGGCTCATGTTCAGGAATGTTTACAGCAAACTCTATGAACTGCTTAATGGAAATGCTTGGCGTAGCATTACCGGGTAATGGCACAATCGTCGCTACCTCTGAAGAGCGTCATAAGCTTATTAAAGAAGCTGCTAAACAATTAGTTCGTATGATTAAAGAAGACATCAAGCCACGTGACATTATTACAAAAGAAGCAATTGATGATGCTTTTGCACTTGATATGGCGATGGGTGGTTCGACAAACACTGTCCTCCACACGTTAGCAATCGCTAATGAAGCTGAAATTGATTATAACATTGAAGATATTAATAAAGTAGCAGAGCGTGTTCCATACCTAGCAAAAATTATGCCTGCGTCAGATATTTCGATGGATGATATTAATAAAGCAGGTGGCGTTAGTGCCATCATTAATGAATTAGTATCAATTCCAGGAGCAATTCATCCAGACCGTCCAACAGTGGCAGGTGTCACAATGGGTGAGCTTGTAAAGGATTATCATATTACAAATGCTGAAGTTATTCGTACGAAAGACAATCCATATAGCCCAGTTGGTGGTTTATCCGTTTTATTTGGTAATATCGCGCCAGATGGTTCTGTTATTAAAGTAGGAGCTGTAGACCCTTCTATTAAAGTATTCAAAGGAGAAGCAATTGTCTTTGATTCACAGGAAGCGGCGCAAGAAAATATTGATAATGGAACTGTTAAAGAGGGCCATGTAGTCGTCATTCGCTATGAAGGACCTAAAGGTGGCCCAGGGATGCCTGAAATGCTTGCACCAACGTCTGCGATTCAAGGTCGTGGTCTCGGTACAAAGGTCGCATTAATTACGGATGGTCGTTTCTCAGGTGCATCTCGTGGTATTTCAATCGGACACATTTCACCAGAAGCAGCAGAAGGCGGTCCAATCGCTTTAGTAGAGAATGGTGATACGATCATAATTGATCTACCAAATCGTACTATTAATTTAGAAGTATCAGATGAAGTATTAGCTGAGCGTCGAGCAAACCTACCAGCATTTGAACCAAAAATCAAACGTGGTTGGTTAGCAAGATATTCAAAATTAGTAACAAACGCTTCTACAGGTGGCGTTATGAAAATTTAATAACTTAAAACGTTGATGAGGTTAAAGGTTCTAGAGCCTTGTATCTACCAGAGAGCCGGTCGTGCTGGAAGCCGGCGATACAACTAGATCCGACATCCCCTCGGAGTGAGCTATTAAACGCGCAGTCGCCATTAGATAGCTCCGGGCATAATCGAAAGTGCTCGTTATTAATGAATAAATGATTTATGACGCCGTATTGGATGCGAGTTTTCTTGCATTGGTCCATAAATGCTTTCATTTATTCGCGAGGTAGCGGTTATTTGCTATAAAAAAGGGTGGTACCATGGAAAGTCTTTTTCATCCCTACGTAAGGTAATTCTTTGCGTGTGGAGAAAAGGGCTTTTTATTATTTTTTAATCTCTTTTCAAGGGGAGAGCCAGCTAGTAAAACTTCACTGATGCGCATCACTAATGTGAAATGAAATGATAAAAAGGAGGCATATTTGATGAGTGCGAATGTTTCTATCAATGAAAGAGAAGAATTAGCTACAACAGCAAAAGCTGAACAAACCTATCAAGCGAAAGATGGTGCTGACGTATTAGTGCAGGCATTGCATGATCAAGGTGTCGAAATTATTTTTGGTTACCCAGGTGGGGCAGTACTACCAATCTACGATGCAATGTATAAGAATCCGTTACGTCATATTTTAACAAGGCATGAGCAAGGCGCAATTCATGCAGCAGAAGGTTATGCGCGTGTTTCTGGTAAGCCAGGTGTTGTCATTGCAACAAGTGGTCCAGGAGCAACAAACCTTGTAACTGGTATTGCTGATGCAATGATTGATTCTATTCCTTTAGTTATTTTTACAGGTCAAGTTGCAACATCTGTGATTGGAACAGATGCTTTCCAAGAAGCGGACATTATGGGGATTACGACACCAATTACGAAACACAATTATCAGGTGCAGGATGTCAATGATATCCCACGCATCGTCCAAGAAGCTTTCCATATCGCAAGCACTGGTCGAAAAGGTCCAGTTGTAGTGGATTTCCCGAAAAATGTTTCACAAATGTTGTTTGATGTAGAGAACCCACCGAAAGCTCCTGAAGAAATTTATTTACCGGGATATCAGCCAACATACAAACCGAACTATTTACAAGTTCAAAAAGCCATTCAGGCAATTTCGTTGGCAAAAAATCCAGTAATTTTAGCTGGTGCTGGAGTGCTCTTTGCAGATGCCAAAGAGGAATTAACAGCATTTGCTGAAAAATATCGTATTCCAGTAACAAACACATTACTAGGACTTGGTTCTATCCATGGAGACCATGAATTATTTATGGGGATGGCTGGTATGCATGGCACTGTAACTGCGAATACAGCTATTACAAAATCAGATTTATTGTTAAATATCGGTGCCCGTTTTGATGACCGTTTAACAGGGAATTTAGCAACATTTGCTCCAAATGCGACAATTATACACATCGATATTGATCCAGCGGAAATTGGAAAAAATGTGCCGACAGATATTCCAATCGTTGCAGATGCAAAGCAAGCTTTACAAGCATTGTTGAAAAAAGACTTTGAGGGTCCAGATACAACAGATTGGTTAGCATTCTTAAAAAATAATGCAATTGAGTATCCATTATGGTACAGCAAGGAGCCTGGCGATAAAGAAATTTTACCGCAGGAAGCATTAGAGCTAGTGCATAAAATTACAGAAGGTAACGCAATTGTCACTACAGATGTTGGTCAGCATCAAATGTGGTCTGCTCAATATTATCGCCTAAATAACGATCATGGATGGGTAACGTCTGGTGGACTTGGTACGATGGGCTTCGGCTTCCCAGCCGCAATTGGCGCCCAGTTTGCGAAGCCAGACAAAAAAGTTGTTTCGATTGTTGGAGATGCAGGATTCCAAATGACTGCACAAGAGCTTTCTCTACTACAAGAATTCAACTTACCAGTAAAAATTGTGATTTTAAATAACAGCTGTCTTGGTATGGTACGCCAATGGCAAGAAACATTCTACGAGGAGCGTTATTCATCTTCACTAATGCCAATCCAACCAGATTTTGTGAAGTTAGCCGATGCATATGACATTAAAGGCTATCGAATTAACACAATCGACGAAGCGGAAAGTATTTTCCGGGAGGCATTGCTTTCGGATGATCCAGTGTTGATTGATTGTCGCGTTAAACAGCTTGAATGTGTTTACCCAATGGTAGCACCAGGCAAAGGCTTACATGAAATGATTGGGGTGAAAAAGAATTGAAACGAGTAATTACAGTAACAGTGATTAACCAAAGCGGTGTGTTAAACCGTGTAACAGGCTTACTGATGAAGCGTCAATTCAATATTGAATCAATCACAGTTGGTCATACTGAACAGCCAAACTTTTCGAAAATGACATTCGTTGTAAACGTAGAGGATGAGCAGAAAATTGAACAGCTAGTGAAGCAATTATCAAAGCAAATTGATGTGTTAAAGGTCAATGATATTACAGATAAATCGATTGTGCTTCGTGAATTAGCACTTGTGAAGGTCATTTCGCCACCAAACTTACGATTGGAAATGAATTCAATTGTTGAACCATTCCGTCCACAAATTATTGATACAGCGAAAAACGTTGTCACATATCAAGTAGTAGGACATCCAGATAAAATTGACGCCTTTATTGAACTCATTCGACCATATGGTATTAAAGAATTAACGCGCACAGGTGCCACTGCATCTGTTCGTGAAACACAAAAGATCTCGAATACGCAGCTCTCTATTTTAAAATAGTTTGCATATAAAATTGATAGCTTTAGGTGCAAAGTACTTTTTACGTATCATGCATCTAAAATTAAAAAAACAAACCCAAATTTAGGAGGAAACAAACAATGGCTACTATGTACTATGAACAAAACATCAACGAGGAAGTATTAAAAGGGAAAAAAATCGCAATCATCGGGTACGGCTCACAAGGTCACGCACATGCATTAAACCTTAAAGAATCAGGTTATGATGTAGTAGTTGGTGTTCGTCCAGGTGGATCATTCGATGCAGCAAAAGCTGACGGATTAGACGTGAAAACTGTTGCTGAAGCAGCGCAAGAAGCAGATGTTATCCAAATTTTACTTCCAGATGAGCGCCAAAAAGCTGTATACGAGGCTGAAATTGCTCCTCATCTTGAAGCAGGTAAAGCACTAATGTTTGCACATGGCTTCAACATTCACTTCGGTCAAATTACACCACCAGCAGATGTTGACGTGTTCTTAGTTGCACCAAAAGGCCCAGGACATTTAGTACGCCGTCAATTCCAAGAAGGGGCTGGTGTACCAGGTTTATTCGCAATCCATCAAAATGCAACTGGTCAAGCAAAAGATCTAGCACTTGCATACGGTAAAGGAATCGGCGCAGCACGTGGCGGTTTACTTGAAACAACATTTAAAGAAGAAACTGAAACGGACCTATTCGGTGAGCAAGCAGTACTTTGTGGAGGCGCTACACAATTAGTAAGAGCAGGTTTCGAAACATTAGTTGAAGCTGGTTACCAACCAGAATTAGCATACTTTGAAACACTTCACGAATTAAAACTAATTGTTGACCTTATGTTCGAAGGTGGTATGGCAACAATGCGTTACTCAGTATCAGATACAGCTGAGTGGGGTGACTATGTTGCAGGACCACGTATTATCGACGACTCAGTAAAAGGTCGTATGAAAGAAGTATTAACAGATATCCAAGATGGTACATTTGCTCGTCGCTGGATTCAAGAAAACGAAAATGGCCGTCCAGAATATACAAAATTCAAAGAAGCAGGCGCAAACCACCAAATCGAAGAAGTTGGTGCTAAATTACGTGCTATGATGCCATTCATTAACGAAGGTAAAGAAAAAGTCGTGAGAGAAGTGGCTACAAGTGCGAAAAATTGATATTTTCGATACAACACTTCGCGATGGTGAGCAATCTGCTGGTATTAATCTAAACACAGCAGAAAAAATTGAAATTGCCAAGCAACTAGAGCGCCTAGGGGTGACAATTATTGAAGCAGGTTTTCCTGCTTCGTCACCTGGTGACTTTGATGCGGTAAATCGCATTGCAGGCACAGTGAAAAATTCCATTGTTACAGGTTTAGCTCGCTGTGTACAAAAGGATATCGACACAACATGGGAAGCGATTAAAGTAGCCGAGCAGCCGCATATTCATATTTTCTTAGCAACTTCTCCAATTCATATGGAATACAAGCTAAAAAAATCACCGGATCAAGTGGTGGAACAAGCGGTGGAAGCTGTAAAATACGCGAAAAAATTCTTCCCGCTTGTGCAATGGTCTGCTGAGGATGCATTTCGCTCTGATCGTGAATTTTTAGTTCGTATTATGAATGAAGTTGTTGCAGCAGGGGCGACGACAATTAACGTACCTGACACTGTAGGATATGCATCTCCACAAGAATATGGTGCATTATTTAAATTCCTCCTTGAAAATGTGAAAGGTGCTGAAAACGTAAAATTTTCTGCCCATTGCCACGATGACTTAGGGATGGCAACTGCCAACACAATAGCCGCTATTGAAAATGGTGCCTCACAAGTAGAGGGTACGATTAATGGTATCGGAGAGCGTGCAGGA
Source organism: Lysinibacillus sp. NPDC097231 (assembly GCF_044761885.1). Classification (NCBI taxonomy): domain Bacteria; kingdom Bacillati; phylum Bacillota; class Bacilli; order Caryophanales; family Bacillaceae; genus Lysinibacillus; species Lysinibacillus sp. NPDC097231. Next base: position 30,693 of record NZ_JBIWDH010000033.1, read on the forward strand.
AATGTTGCGCTGGAAGAGATTGCAGTTGCTCTTCATATTCGTAAGGATATTTACCCTGTAGAAACGGGTATTCATCTACAAGAAATTAAACGTACATCTCAATTAGTCAGTAAATTGACGAATGTGGTTATTCAACCGAATAAGGCGATTGTTGGTAAAAATGCATTTGCACACGAATCTGGTATCCATCAAGATGGTGTGTTAAAGAATCCAGAAACGTATGAAATTATTTCACCTGCCCTTATTGGTGAAGGGGAAGTACCTCTCGTTCTTGGTAAACATTCAGGTCGTGCAGCATTCCGTGATCGTGCAGAAACAATGGGCTTCAACCTTTCAGATGACAAGCTTAATAAGGCATTTACTGAATTTAAAAAACTAGCTGACCGTAAAAAAGAAATTACGGAAGAGGATTTACTAACGCTTTTAACTGAACAACAAGTTCAAATAGAAGATGTTCCACTCTTTGAATTAAAGACGGTGCAGGTGCAATATAGTACAGAAAATATTCCAACTGCAATAGCGATTGTTGTAACACCAGAAGGTCTAGAAAAGACAGTTGTTGCAACAGGTTCAGGCTCCGTGGAAGCAATTTTCAATACGCTTGAGCAACTTGTTCAAGGAGATATTCATGTTATTGATTACCGCGTAAAATCTGTCGGTAAAGGGCGAGATGCTCTTGGTGAAGCCGTCATTAATATTCGCTATGAAGGTTTATCAACCACTGGCAGAAATTCATCACAGGATGTATTAGAAGCATCCGCAAAAGCTTATTTAAATGCAATTAACCGCCATTTAATTCAAGCAAGCCTTCGTGCCCAGCCTGTGAGTTAATTGATTATCAAGCCTCTGGAATACGCAATTATGCCAGGGCGTAATTGTTGACTCTTACCTATAAATATAGGTAAGGGTCTTTACTAAAATAGCGTATGTCAACGCTATATAAAGAAAGGTGTTTTGACGATGGAGAAAAAAATTACAGTACTTCCTGGTGACGGAATTGGGCCAGAGGTTGTTGCTTCTGCTGTACGTGTATTACAAGTGATTGGTAAGCGATTCAACCATACATTCCATTTAGGATATGCAACAATCGGAGGCGCTGCCATCGACCAACACAATAATCCACTACCAGATGAAACAATTGAGATGTGTGAAAATAGTGACGCAGTTTTACTTGGAGCCGTTGGTGGTCCGAAATGGGATCAGAACCCACCTGAATTACGTCCAGAAAAAGGATTATTACGTATTCGCAAGCACTTTGACTTATTCGCAAATCTACGTCCAGTAAAGGCGTTCCCGAGTTTACTAGATGCTTCACCATTAAAGCGTGAAGTAGCCGAAAACGTCGATTTAATGATTGTACGTGAGCTAACAGGCGGCGTATACTTCGGGGAACCACGTATGCGTACTGAGAATGGCGCGATTGATACAACAGTATACTCAACTGCAGAAGTTGAAAGAATCGTTGAAAATGCCTTTGAGTTAGCACGTTTACGTGGAGGCAAATTATGCTCTGTTGATAAAGCAAATGTACTTGAAACAAGTCGATTATGGCGCGAAGTTGTGGAAGCAAAGAAAAAAGATTATCCAGATGTACAAGTGGAGCACAATTTAGTAGACTCAGTCGCGATGAAATTAATTACAAATCCTGGACACTATGATGTGGTAGTAACTGAAAATATGTTTGGAGATATTTTAAGTGATGAAGCATCTGTTATTACAGGATCTTTAGGTGTATTACCATCTGCATCCATTCGCGGAGATAATTTTGGTCTATATGAACCAGTGCATGGCTCCGCTCCAGAAATTGCTGGTCAAGGTGTAGCAAATCCAGCAGCGACAATTCTTTCGGTTGCCATGATGCTACAATATTCATTTGGTCTTAAGGAAGAGGCAGCAGAAATTGAACGTGCTGTTAGCGCAGTATTTGATGATGGTTATTTCACAGCAGATCTTGCACATGATGGCAGTCGTGTACTATCGACGAATGAATGGACAGATAAAGTAATTAACGAGATTGATACAAGCTTTGTCTCACAAAGTATTATGACAACATACATTTAAGAAATAGGTGAAGATAATGGGCAAAAATATAATTGAAAAGATTTGGGATAAACATGTTGTTTATCAGGAAGAGGGCAAACCGGACCTGTTATATATTGATCTTCATTTAATTCATGAAGTAACTTCTCCGCAAGCTTTTGAAGGTCTACGTATGAACGGGCGTAAAGTGCGCCGTCCAGATTTAAGTTTTGCGACAATGGATCATAATGTGCCTACAAAAAATCTACCAACCATAAATGATCCTATTGCACGAAACCAAATTGAAACGTTGGCAAAAAACGCGGCAGAATTTGGCGTTAAGCTTGCAGGAATGGGTCATCCAGATCAAGGGATTGTCCACGTTATCGGACCAGAACTTGGCTTAACACAGCCAGGTAAAACAATTGTCTGTGGGGACTCCCACACTTCTACACATGGTGCATTTGGTGCAATTGCCTTTGGTATTGGTACATCTGAGGTAGAACATGTATTATCAACACAATCATTGTGGCAAAACAAGCCTAAAACAATGGAGATTCGTGTAGAAGGTGAGCTAGCTGTAGGCGTAGCTGCAAAAGATATTATTTTAGCAATCATTGCTAAATTTGGTATTGGTGTGGGTACAGGACATATTGTGGAATTCACTGGAGAGGCTATCCACAAACTTTCCATGGAAGAACGAATGACGATTTGTAACATGTCAATTGAAGCAGGTGCAAAGGCGGGGCTTATTTCTCCTGATCAAACGACTGTTGACTATATCCGTGGACGCAAATATGCACCACAAGGAGAAAAATTTGAGGAAGCAGCTGCATATTGGTTAAGCTTAGCTTCAGATGAAGACGCAACTTACGATACAGTTCGTATCATCAAAGCGGAAGAAATTGAGCCAATCATCACTTGGGGAACAAATCCTTCAATGGGTACAGGTGTCTCAGGTATTGTACCAACTCAAGCAGATTATGAGGATGAATCAGATAAAGCGGCTCTGCGTAAAGCACTGGCTTACATGGGCTTAGAAGAAGGTCAACCATTAACTTCAATCGATATCCAACACGTATTTATCGGCTCTTGCACAAACTCACGTATCAGTGATTTACGTGCAGCAGCAAGTGTTATTCAAGGACGTAAGGTGCATGAAAATGTAACAGCAATCGTTGTACCAGGTTCCCATACGACGAAAAAACAAGCGGAAGCTGAAGGATTAGATAAAATCTTTACGGATGCGGGCTTTGAGTGGCGTGAGTCAGGTTGCTCGATGTGTCTAGCAATGAATGATGATGTAGTACCAGCTGGTGAACGCTGTGCATCAACATCTAATCGAAACTTTGAAGGACGCCAGGGAGCTGGTTCTCGTACACACTTAGTATCACCACCAATGGCAGCAGCAGCAGCAATTGCAGGTCACTTTGTAGATGTGCGTGAATTCGTAAAGGAAACTGTGTAACTTCTTTCAGCAAATGTCTCCCGCCTCTATAGGTGGTGAGATGAATGCGGTTTTAAGTCACTTTTCAGCGGGTGTCCAAACATCCGCTGAAAGAAGTTAAAGCCTCCGGCGGATGTCACGGAATCGGAAAGGAGTTCTTTGTGCAAGCACAAAGCCGATTCCGGACGCAATTATGCCGAGGCATAATTGATTGTCGATTTACACGAAAGGGATGATTGAAAATGGAACCAATTAATATCGTTAATAGTGTGATCACACCACTTGATCGTAAAAATGTCGATACAGACCAAATTATTTCGAAAGAGTTTTTAAAGCGCATTGAACGCACAGGCTTTGGTCAGTTTTTATTTTACCATTGGCGCTTTGATGCTCAGGGTAATGAAATTAAAGACTTTGTATTAAACAAACCTGAATTTAAAGACTCCAAAATTATAGTGGCACAAGATAACTTCGGCTGTGGTTCTTCTCGTGAACATGCACCTTGGGCAATCTTAGACTACGGTTTCAATGTAGTAATTGCACCATCATTTGCGGACATTTTCCATAATAACTGCTACAAAAATGGAATTTTACCAATCAAGCTAACAGAAGCAGAATGTGATGAGATTTTAGCAAAGGGCTTAGAAAAGCCGTACACGATGGAAGTCAGCCTAGAAGCACAAACAGTAACGGGTGAGGATGGTAAAGTGTATAGCTTTAATATCGATCCTTACTATAAGGAAACATTACTAAATGGCTGGGATGAGATTGCTTTGACATTCAAATACGAAGAGCAAATCGCAGCATACGAAGCAAAAAGAGTAGCATACTAAATAGAGAAAGCTATCTATTTCTAGTCAAGTGATGACTAAATAGATAGCTTTTTATTTATCTTCATTCAGCAATTCTTTACTGTGCGAAAGCAAAGCGACAGCAACAAATGTTTTTGTATCGAAAGCGTAGCGGCAGATACAGAAGACCCCCACCTCTTTAGGTTGAGGTGAATGCGATTTTGATTACTTTTTCAGTGGGTGTCCATACACCTACTGAAATAGAGGAACTCAGTCTAAGAACGCCACGTCCTGTGGCAACGACTGAGTGACCAACATCATGCTGCTGTCGCTTCGCTTTCGCGCAAAAACATCTGTTGGCCCAAATCCTCCGGCGGATGTCACGGATTTTGAATTGCGAGCACAATTCAAAATCCGGACGCAATTACGCCAATGCGAAATTGATCTAATAAATATGCATATTGTTATAAAACAGTTTGTATAATGAAATATGTGTATCATTTTTTATTGACAATTTTAAAATAGTCATTTATATTTTGTGTAACCGATTACATAATATTTTATATATTATTCATCATTGAGTTATACTAATTTTATCTATAAAATGGAAATTGTAACGATGTGTAACCGATTACACATTGCGTGATAAATTATGAGGGATGATGAAAATGGCGAATATAAAAGAAGTTGCAAAGAACGCAGGTGTTTCAGTCGCGACTGTTTCTAGATTCTTAAATAAAAAAGGGTATGTTAGTGAAACAGCAAAGGAAAATATTGAGATGGCTATCGCTGAACTGAATTACAGACCCAATCATGTTGCACGTTCACTAAGTACAAAACAATCAAATCTAATTGGTCTTATTGTACCTGATATAACGAACCCATTCTTTCCAGAACTTGCTCGTGCTGTTGAAGATATTGCTTTATCGTTTGATTATACGGTTGTGCTTTGTAATTCTGATGAAAATCCAGAGAAAGAAGAACAATATATTAATATGCTGACACAAAAATATATTGCCGGCTTTATTGTTTCTTCAAATCAATTAACATCACCGCATTATGATATAGATGTGCCAATTGTAGCGCTTGACCGTGCGATTCATCCTTCAATTCCAACTGTTACAACTGATAATGTTGAAGGAGCAAGGATTGGTACGCAGTATCTACTAGATTGTGGTGCTACTAATATTGTTTGTATGCGTGGTCCAGTAGGTTTAGGTCCGGCAGATGATCGTTTAAAAGGGTTTTTACAAGCTACTGAAGGTAAAGATATACAAACCCATATCATAGAGAGTCCATTTTATTTTGAGCCTTCTGAAAAGGTTGCTGAGAAATTTTTAAAAGAGTTCCCAGAAGTAGACGGGATTTTTGCTAGTAGTGATACGTCTGCAATTGCTGCTTTAAAAATGGCTCAGGCTATGGGTAGAGATGTTCCAAATGACTTACAAATTGTAGGCTTTGATGGTGTGCAAATGGGAAAAATGGTATCACCTAGTTTAACAACCGTCGCGCAAGATATTTATGAAATGGGTGCCTATGCAACAAAAATGCTTATAAAAATGATTGAAGGTCAAGAATTACTAGAAAAAAATATTAATATTTCCGCAGAATTAGTTGTGCGCGGGACAACAAGAGGGGAATAGCGAAATGATTACAGTCATTGGCAGTTTAAATATGGATTTAGCCGTACAAATGAATGTTTTTCCGACTCAAGGTGAGACGGTTTTAGGAGAGTTATTTAAAACAATTCCTGGTGGTAAAGGTGCAAATCAAGCAGTAGCTGCGGCTCGCTTAGGTAGTCAAGTGACCATGGTAGGTTGTGTTGGTGAAGATAGCTTCGGTGACACAATGCGATCTATTTTACAGCAGGAGCAAGTTAATGTTGACGCAGTAAATAAGGTCAGTGTCCCGACTGGAATAGCGAATATCTTAGTTCATGAGAATGATAATCGTATTATAGTTGTTCCAGGAGCAAACTATGAATTAAAACCATTCCATATTGATTTGGTAAAAGAACAGATTAAAAATAGTCAGATGGTTATAATGCAGCTTGAAATACCTGTTGAAACAACAGAATATGCTTTGAAAATGTGTAAAGCTGCCAATGTGCCAGTACTTTTCAATCCGGCTCCAGCAACAAATTTTAAGAAAGAGTGGATGGATTATATTTCGTACATTACACCGAATGAAACGGAATGTTCTCAATTATTTGGAGAAGACTTTGAACAATTACTCAAGCAATATCCAAATAAAATGATTATTACGCTCGGAAGTGATGGTGCAAGATTCTATGATGGAGAACATCATATCCATGTACCAGGTTATATGACGACAGCCGTTGATACAACTGGTGCTGGTGATACTTTTAATGGTGCATTGGCACATGCTTTAGTGGACGGTCAATCACTAGATGAGGCTGTATATTTTGCGAATATTGCTGGTTCACTTTCTGTTGAAAAATTTGGTGCGCAAGGAGGCATGCCAACACTAAATGCAGTGTATGCACGCCTAGGAGGCTTTGAGGAATGAAGAAATTAGGAATTTTGAATCGAGAACTCGCTGGAATTTTTGCTAAGCTCGGTCATACAGATCAAATTGTGATTGCGGACTGTGGTTTACCGATTCCAAAGGATACCATCTGCATCGATTTGTCTTATACATTAGGAAAACCAAGTTTTTTTAGTATTTTAGAAGCTGTTCTTGATGACTTGAAAGTTGAACAAGCATTTTTAGCAACAGAAGTAATAAGCGAAAATCCAGCTCTTCATACAGCAATACAACAGCAATTATCCAATATTACTTATATTACTCATGAACAATTTAAGGAACAAACAAAAAATGCAAAAGTGATTATTCGTACTGGTGAAATCACGCCATACGCGAATGTAATTTTACAAAGTGGTGTTATTTTTTAGAAAGTAGGTGTGGTAGGCATGATTGAAATGTCAGGTATTTCAAAAGCTTTTAGCGGAAATGTTGTATTACGAGATGTGCAATTTTCGATTGCAGATGGTGAAATTCATGCGCTAATGGGTGAAAACGGAGCCGGTAAATCTACACTAATGAAAATTTTAACGGGGATTTACACGCGTGATACAGGCGAAGTCAAAGTAGATGGTCAACCTGTAGTGTTTCATTCGCCTAAAGAGGCAGAGGCTTTAGGGATAGCTGTTATTCACCAAGAATTAAATATTTTGCCTGATTTAAGCGTAGCTGAGAATTTATTTTTAGGTAAAGAAAAAACATATGGAAAAACAGGTATTCTAAAAACTCGTGAGATGAATAAAGAAGCGACGCGGGTATTATCCAAGCTAGGTCTGGATTTAGATGTGCGTCAATTAGCTGGTGAGTTGTCTGTAGGTAAACAACAAATCATTGAAATTGCGAAAGCGATTGCAAGTGATGCGAAATATATCGTGATGGATGAACCGACAGCAGCACTTACTGATCGTGAAATTACAACGCTTTTTGAGACAATTCGAGAGCTGAAAGAAAAAGGTATTTCCTTTGTTTATATTTCACACCGCATGGAAGAAATTTTTGCGATTTGTGATCGCATTACCATTTTACGTGATGGGCAATATGTTGGGGTTCGTACTATTCGAGACACTAATTTTGATGAGATTGTACAAATGATGGTTGGCCGTGAACTAGGTGAACGTTTCCCAGAGCGACAAGCAACAATTGGCAACATCAAGATGGAAGTGAAAAATTTAAGCTGTGAGAATGTATGTCATGATATCAATTTTACTGTCAGAAAAGGTGAAGTGATGGCAATCGCGGGTTTGATGGGAGCAGGTCGGACAGAAGTTGCACAGGCTATTTTCGGATATCGTAAAAAAAGTACTGGTGATATTTTCATAGATGGACAAAAGGTTCAAATTAATAACCCAATTCAAGCCATGAATCATCGCATTGCATTTGTGACAGAAGACCGAAAATCAGAAGGTTTAGTGTTAGATTTCTCTATTAAAGATAATATGATGCTAACAAATTTACAGAAGATTTCGAAAGTAGGTATTGTTAATAGGGCAAAAGAGTCAGAAATTTGCCAAAACTACATTGAACAGCTTCGAATCCGCACATCAGGTGGCGAACAAACTGCCAAATCACTTAGTGGTGGGAATCAGCAAAAGGTCGTAATTGCCAAATGGTTAGGGACTGAACCTGAAATTCTTATTTTAGATGAACCAACACGTGGTGTAGACATTGGTGCAAAAAAAGAAATTTATTCAATTATTAATGAGTTGGCCGAGCAGGGTGTAACAATCATTATGATTTCATCTGAACTACCAGAAATCATTGGTATGGCAGATCGCGTACTTGTTATGCATGAAGGCAAGCAAACCGCTATTTTAAATAAAGATGAATTGACGCAAGAAACAATCATGCATTATGCAACAGGAGGGGAAAAAGGTGTTCAAAACTAATTCTAAAGTACTGTTATCCAAGCTTGGTCCATTATTAGGATTATTATTAATCGTTATTATTGTGACGATTTTAAATCCCAGCTTTGCGACTGCTTCTAATATTTTGAACGTATTACGCCAAGTATCAATAAGTGCCCTTATTGCCTTTGGTATGACTTTTATTATTTTAACTGGTGGAATTGACTTATCTGTTGGTTCTACACTTGCACTAACTGGAGCAATTGCTGCAAGTATGTTAGCAAGTGGTTTAGACCCAATTTTAACGATGTTCGTCGCGCTAATCCTAGGAACAATTCTAGGGGCAATTAACGGGATTATTATTGCCAAAGGGAAAGTGGCACCGTTCATTGCAACATTAGCAACAATGACTATTTATAGGGGGTTAACCCTCGTTTTTACAGAAGGTCGTCCCATTTCTGGATTGGGTAATTCCTTATCATTCCAAATGCTTGGGAAAGGCTACTTTTTAGGGATACCTGTACCAGTTGTAACAACCGCATTTGCATTTGGAATCTTATATTTCATTATGCACAAAACAACATTTGGTCGACGTGTATATGCAGTAGGTGGTAATGAAGATGCATCTCGCTTATCAGGTATAAATGTGGACCGCGTGAAAATTGCTGTCTATTCATTAACTGGTACACTTGCTGCTTTGTCAGCACTTATTTTAACATCACGTCTGAATTCTGCTCAACCGACAGCTGGAACATCCTATGAATTAGATGCTATTGCTGCGGTAGTACTTGGTGGAACTAGTTTAACTGGTGGGCGCGGTTGGATTTTCGGTACATTAGTTGGTGCTTTAATTATTGGTGTTCTAAATAATGGTTTGAATTTAATTGGGGTATCATCATTCTTCCAACAAGTTGTGAAGGGTGCTGTTATATTAATTGCGGTGTTAATTGACCGTAAAAAAACTGTATAGGAAAGAGGGATTTTGGATGAAAAAGTTTAGTTTATTTTTTACAGCTTTAGCCTTAGTATTTGTACTTGCTGCTTGTTCATTAGACAATGGTAGCTCTTCAAAAGAAGGTACTTCCTCTAAAGAAGGGGATAAAACAACGAAAGATTCATTCACAATTGGGTTATCAATTTCAACATTAAATAACCCATTCTTTGTAACATTAAATGAAGGTGCACAAGCGAAAGCAGATGAACTTGGTGCAAAATTAACAGTAGCTGATGCTCAAGATAATGCATCAAAACAAGCTAGCGACGTTGAAGATTTAATTCAACAAGGTGTTGATTTACTTCTTATCAATCCAGTTGACTCAGCTGCTGTAGCATCAGCGGTTGAAGCAGCAAATGCAGCAGGTATTCCAGTTATTACAGTTGACCGTTCTTCTGAAGGCGGTGAAGTTGTTTCTCATATCGCATCAGATAACGTTGCAGGTGGAGAATTAGCAGGACAGTATTTAACTGAACTAGTTGGTAAAGATGCTAAAGTTGTAGAGCTTGAAGGTGTTGCAGGTTCATCAGCTGCACGTGACCGTGGCGAAGGTTTTAATAAAGCTATTGATGGTAAATTGAATGTTGTAGCAAAACAAACAGCTAATTTTAACCGTGCAGAAGGCTTAACAGTTATGGAAAATATCTTACAAGCAAATCCAGATGTTGTTGGTGTATTTGCGCATAATGACGAAATGGCACTTGGTGCTCTTGAAGCAATTGAAGCAGCTGGAAAAGATATTAAAATTGTAGGATTTGATGCAACAGACGATGCTAAAGCGGCTGTTAAAGCAGGTAAAATGGCGGCTACTGTTGCACAAAAACCAGATGAAATTGGTTCAATTGCAATTGAAACAGCAATCAAACATTTAAAGGGTGAAACTGTTGAAGCAAGTATTCCAGTTGAACTTGAATTAATTAAAAAATAATCTTAATTGATATCTAACCTCTCTACATTCAATGGTAGAGAGGTTTTTTACATGCTCAGTTAGCAGGTAGAATCTTTAAGAAGATAGAGCAGGGAAGAGAGGTCTACTCTTCTATTAACTTTGTAATATATATACTCTGAATGAGGAAAATGTCTGGGGTAGAATACTTCGTGAAATAAGAGTGATTTCCTAATTGTGACAACAGGAAGTGGGTATATTGTCCTTTTTTGTCGTTATTTTATAGTACTATGTATTAGAAATGGAATAGTTTCATTTATAATAAGATTATAGATACATACGAAAAGAGGTTTTGAGGATGACGAACATTGACAATATGCCAATCGAAAATACAACCTCAGCGAATAATATTTTGCCACAGTTTGTTGATCGTTTACGACAATTGCATGGCATCATTGAGCAAAATACATATGTAAAGGATACAGCTAAGCATTTAAATCGTATCATACAGGATGCTAACAACCAAACGATGATTCTTATTGTTGGGAAAGAACGTGTTGGAAAAACAACGCTTGTAAATGGACTTTTAGGACGCCAAGTTTTGCCTATTAGTGACCAGCGCCCAACAGGGGTGAATACATTCTTACGATATGGTGAGCATGAGGAAATAAAGGCGTATTTTCTAGATGGTGTTGTAGCGGTATTCGATATGAGTAAGCTGGAATTACTGACAACTGGCGATACCTTTGCTTCCCAAATATTACGAGAACATTTAGATTATCTTGAAGTATATTTGAAAAATGATTTATTAAAATCAGTGACAATCATTGACTCTGTTTCGTTAGAAGCTGGAGGAGGAGAAATGGCTTACTTCTCAGAATCAATGATAAACCGAGTTGATGAAATCTTTTGGGTACTACGCTCCGGCTCAATGGCCATTGATGCAGAAAGATTATTGATGGAAACATTAAAAAATAAAGGTGTTGAGCCTCTTTGTGTGATCAATGGTATTGATGCAAATGACAATACGAAAGAGTTTATCAGCTCTGAAAGAGAACGGATTGGACATTTAATGAGTGATTTTGTTGCTATCTCTGCATCAGATGCACTTGAATCTAAACAGACTAACAATGATGAGCTTTGGCAAAAAAGTAACTATGAGCATTTAATTGCACAAATTCACCGAGTTGCAGAAAATAGTGATAAGAAAACGTATGCCATTCTAATTCGCTTCTTGCAATGGCTGGAACGATTCCGCTTCGAATTAACTGTTATTCCACAACGTGATCCATTCCAATCTGCTGTTGAAAACATTGAAAAGTATGCTGGCGATACACAATACGAATTTTCACGCTATCAACGCGATCTAGCGATTGTGACTGAATATGAGCAAGAATACGAACAGGTTGCCGATGTATTTAAAAATGTTCAAACGCTTTATCTGCTTCTACAAACCATTTCACAAAATGATTATTTACAAGATAAAGTAGTGGAAAACTTTACAGAAAAGGCTGTTCTTTATCAACAAATGTTACGGGATTACCGCAATATGCATAGCGAATACAAACGTGAATACGATCGATTGGATGCACAACATAAAAAAATTCACGGAAAAGGTCTTATGAAGGCCATCTTTGGTCAGCATACACAAAATGAATTTTTCAAGGAACGTGTTAACAAGTTGAATGAGCAGCAAGTGGTTTGTATTGCGCAATTTGAGAAAGTGCAAGAAGCGGAGGCATTGATGCTTCAGTCCATTCATCCCATCCAAAATTATCTGATGGATTTATCGAAAAAACGTTTAGCGCGTATTGTGAATAAAGTACAAGAGTTAAATCAACAGCGTGCAAAAGAGAAGCGTCAATTAAAATTATATGCAGAGAAATTAAATGAATTTTCTTGTTTAATCGAAGCTCAAGGGTTTATAAAGGAAAATATTCAACCATTTTTAATGGACGAGCAAATGCCACTTAAAGTGAAGGATATTGACATGCTTAAAGAAACCATCAACAGTATTATGAACATTGATTTGTCAAATAATGGTCTGCTTGCACGTAGCCAGATGAATAATAAAATGCAAAGCATTGAAATTCCTTTCGAAGTTCAAGAAAAATATCCATTACATGTGTTATCCTTAACAGAAACGGATGTAAAATCTAACGATATACCAGAAATTCCGAGAAAATTAGATATTCAATATGAAGAATAAATGATAAAAAGGTTCTAAAAGGTTTTTTAAACTTTTAGAACCTTTTTTTGATAATAAACAGTTCGATTGAACAAGCTGCAAAATCCGGAGATGATTATTCTCCCGAAAGGTATGCTAGAGTACGTAGTAAATAATAGGTAATTAGTATATAATATTAATTATTTTCAATATATGGAGGATATGCTGGTGAAACTTGTACTACAAATAACAAGTATAATTTTAATTGTTACCGCTATAATTTTTGCTTTAACTCAAATCTCAAGTTTAAAAGAAGAAAGGAAGGATATGAAATATTGGGAAGAAGCGGCTCATAAACATTATGATAATAACCTTATAGAAGAAAAATATTATGTGTTAAAAGATATTTATACTTCTCATCTTACTACGACTTTAGTATCGGTAATATCTATAGTATTAACAGGGGTATTCTTCCTAGCAATAGCGAAAATTATTTCTTTACTCCAAGATATAAGTTTAAAGGTTAATAGAAAGCCTCAAGAAGAAGAATTTGAGTTGTTAAATTAATCGGAGGAATCGTATGTTAGTTGATATTAATTGTCCAATTGAATTGCTTGAGTATCAGCTGTATAGAAGTAAAAATACTGGCAAGGTTTATTGTTCATTTAGATTTAATAATATTTCAGAAAAAAGAATTAAAGGCTTTAATACTACTATTTATTGTTTTGATCAATTTGGTGAGCCAGTTGGGTGGGAATCAAATAGCTTTGAATATAAATTTCATCTAACTGAATCAATAGGCCCTAACCAAGCATTTGGTGACAATGAAAAAATTCCATTAGATAATTTTCCACATGCAAGAAACATCGATATAGTCATTGAGAAAGTACTTTTTAGTGATGAAACTACATGGACTAAAACTGAAACAGAGCTAGAAAAAGTAGAACTAAAAGAAATTAATAACCCAAGGCAATTAGCGTTTGTAAAAACAAATGAAGGAAAAGATGCAAAATATTATTCACAAATAATGAATGATAAATGGACATGTGTATGTGGACGTCTTAACTTAGAGAATATGGAAACATGTAAGCGGTGCAAAAGAGAAAAAGATCATGTTCTTTCAATTTATAGTAATGAAAAAACGATTAATGAACATATCAAATTATATGAAAAACAGTTGGAAGAGAATAAAAAGAAAGAGCTATTAGAAAAAGAACGTCAACATGAAATATATAAGAAAAAAGTAAAGAAGATCTTTAAATATAGTTCTATGTTGATCAGTCTCTTATTGCTTATTGCTATTGCAGGTTATGGCTTTATAACAAAGTTTACATTTTCATGGGAAAATTATCTTTTATTAAAAGATAAGGATAACTCTTTAATTGAAGCAGTAAAAAGCCAAAATATCAATGATATAAATTTTTTGATTGAAAACGGGGCCAATGTTAATTTTGTAAACAAGGATGGCGAAAATTCAATAAGTGAAGCCATCAAATTACCAAATAAAAAATTAGCTATTTCTTTAATGAATAAAGGAATGGGAAGAATCAAAGTTGGAAAAGAAAAGGACACTCTTGCGCATATTGCCATCAACAATGAACAATATGAAATACTAAAAGAACTTCACAAATTCGGAGTTGATATGGACGTAAAGAATGAGATGGGACATACCGTTCTGTATTCTGCAATGAGAAAAGGGAATAGAGAAATGATTGAATACCTTATTAATGAAATTAAAGTAGGTATTCAGGAAGTGGATAATGAAGGAAACAATATTGTACAAGTTGCCTTATTACAGCAATTAAACAATACAGCATTAATCAAGGAATTATTGAACCTGGACATTGATTTAAAGAGAGTGAATATAGGCGGTCAAAATACTTACGAAACGGCTATTCTTACTCAAAATAAAGAGATAGTTCAAATATTTATAGATAAAGGACTAGACCTTAATAAGGTTGATAAATTTGGAAATAATGCAATCCATGTTCTCCTTAATCATAAAAAAGATAATCTGACTTTTCTAGCAGAATTAATAAAAAAGGGAACAGATATAAATGGACTTAATGAAAAAGGTCAAACACCATTATATTTAGCGATAATAAATGGGGATAAAAAAACTATTGAAGAACTAATTAATAAAAAGGCGGATATCAATACGGTTAATAGTAATGGGGACTCAGCACAAGAGATAGCTGAAAAGTATAATAAATCATTGGTGGAATTATTTGAGCAAGATAAATTTGTGATTAAGATTGATAAACAAAAGAATGTTTTTATGGTAAATGGGATTGCTTTAGGTAATTCGAGAAAAGATGTAGTTAATAAGTTAGGAAACCCAGCTAAGAGGAAACAGTTCCAAAGTGCATATGGTGATATAGACTGTAATATTTATTACCTGAAAGATAGTACAGGAAAAGATATAGAGACGCATTATTGTTCTTATATAGGTATAAGCGATAAGATTGAAGACATTTCGTTTAAATTTTTTCCTATACAAATGAATGAAAAATGGTATAAAGATTTAGGAGAACCATATGTCAATGATGAAGCGCCGTTATTTTACTTAAAGGGTACAGATCAACTATTACTTTTAAAACCAAACGAAGAAATAGGGTTTCTTAGCTATAGTGGCCATTTTGATTAAGTCCATATAATATGTAAAAAAAGAGTCATTTTTATTCTTCCTGGGTAAATGTTAAGTACGACTAAGACATTGAGGAGGAATAAAAAATGACTCAATTTAATATTAAATTTTATGCTTCAGCATCAGGTGTAAATGAACGTGTAGCTAATTCAGCATCAAGCATAAAGATAGCGTTTGAGTCATTTTCAATGCGTTCAATTTTGCGAATTAATGTATCGAATGTTGACTCTTCTTCTACTTGCTCATCAATGAACCATTTCAAAAATGCCATTGTTGCGTGCTCGCGTTCATCTAAAGCAATATCCGATAGATTATAAATACGACGAGTCACTTCTTTTTCATGTGAAAGGGCAGTTTTGAAGGCATGTAAAATAGACTCGAAATGATTGTCTGGGCTGTCAAAGCCATGGATTGTTGCGCGGTAGCCCATATCACTTAAGAAATTATAAAATTTCATGGCATGGAAGCGTTCTTCTTCAGCCTGTACTAAAAAGAAGTTGGCAAAGCCATCATAGTCTTGATCTGTACAGTACGCGGCCATCGCCATATAGGCATGTGCAGAGTAAAATTCAAAATTCATTTGTTCGTTTAGTGCTGTGTGTAGTTTTTCAGATAACATAAAAGTTTTCCTCCCTTTGCAGTAAATACCTTAGGTTCTCTTATAGTATACAGCGAAGAAAGACAGACATACAAAAAAATGATTTTTCATTGTAATTGTTGCAAAAAATGATTGATATTTGTTCTCAATTAGAAGATTTAATCAAATTCATTTTTTAACGCCAAATTTCTTCTAAAAGATTGATTAATAAATTGATAAAAACTAAATAAAGATTTAAAGCCATCAATATCTGAAACTAACCTAGGATTTGGCTACACAGACACTGCCTTGTCCTTGGCAAAAGTGTCGGGGATTACTGCCATCTTAAATTGTACAAATATGATCGAACTAAAAAAATCGCCAAGATGTATATCCAGGCGATTTTTTAGATCATTTCGCATCTTTTTTGCTATTTTTTACACCAACTAAATAACCACCAAGGGCGATACCGACTAAGACTATCCAGAAAATAGACTTCCAAATTGTCGAGTGTGGGAACTCGTGTGGAATAACACCTAGTTTTTCATGTGCTAAAGTGAGAACAGCAAGCTTTACACCAACCCAGCCGACGATGAGGAAGGCTGCAGTTTCAAGGGATGGAAATTTATCGAGAATTCGCACGAACCAACGAGCTGCAAATCGCATCATGACAACACCGATAATACCACCTAGGAACATCACTGCGAATTGACCTGCATTAATGCCACCGATGTCATAATTTCCGATATGTGGCAGCGTTACTGCGATTGCGACTGCTGCTAAGATTGAATCTACTGCAAAGGCAATGTCCGCAAATTCTACTTTCAGTACGGTCATCCAGAAGCCGGATTCCTTTTTAGACTCTTGGATCTCTTCTGAATTTTGCGCGGCTTTCCGCGAATCATAAATATGCTTAGTAGACATGAATAATAAATAGGCAGCACCTAGAGCCTGAATTTGCCAATAGTTAACAAGTGTTGTAATAAGAAATAGTGCAGCGAAGCGGAAAATAAATGCTCCCACTAAACCATATAATAGTGCTTTTTGCTGTTGTGCCTTTGGTAAATGTTTCACCATAACTGCCATAACGACGGCATTATCAGCAGCCAATAAACCTTCAAGAACAATTAGTACGACGAGTACCCATGCGTATTCTAGTAAAATTGCTTCCAAATTTATTTCCTCCTTTATTCTTGGGATAGAAATGAATGACTTGCTTTTAACCTATTCTTTGCATTTTTAGGCAAAATAAAAAGACCTCTGCCTAAAAAATAGGCAAAGGTCTCGCTAAGCAATTAACTGTTAACTCCACAGAAAAATATCTTGTATGATAAGATATGCCTTCACACCCGATGGCACATGACCATGTAATGACGAATGTGAAATCAGATGTATCGTTCACATCTGCTAGCTACTCCCCTTTGACATAATTGTCAAAAGCTATTCAATTCTTTATACATGGATTATAGCATGTTTATTATAAATTGCAAATGAAAACGTGAAGATAGGGTGAAACAATATTTTTTCGAATTGTTCTAGCAAGTGGTATTATTGGAGATAAGTGAAAATTTTTTAGCAACTTAGAGAGGAGACAGTTATGTATAGAAAGTTTTTTTCATATTACAAACCACATAAACGATTGTTTGTCATCGACTTTTCGAGTGCCATCATAGTGGCCATTCTAGAGCTTGCATTTCCGCTAGCTGTGCAGTGGTTTATTGACGAGCTTTTACCTACAGGTGACTGGGGTATGATCGTCAAAGTAAGTGTGTTATTACTGCTTGTCTATGCACTTAGCACAGTGCTTAATTTTATCGTCAATTATTTAGGACATAAACTTGGTATTAATATCGAAACTGATATGCGCCAGGAATTATTTAATCATGTTCAGCGGCAATCATTCCGATTTTTTGATAATACGAAAACAGGCCATATTATGAGCCGCATCACGAATGATTTATTTGATATAGGCGAGTTTGCACATCATGGGCCAGAGGATTTATTTATTGCCCTCATGACTTTTGTTGGTGCCTTTGCTATTATGTTTAATGTCAATCCAACACTCGCGTTAATTGCTGCAATCATGGTGCCATTTTTAACATGGCTTGTTACTTATAGCAATATAAAAATGAACAAAGCATGGAAAACAATGTATGGGAAAATAGCCGATGTGAATGGTCGAGTAGAAGATAGTGTATCTGGCGTTCGTGTTGTAAAATCCTTTACAAATGAAGAGTTTGAAATGGAACGTTTTCAGGAGCAAAACGGCTTCTTCCGCTCTGCCAAATTGTATGCTTATAAAATTATGGCAGGAACGCATTCAAGTATTTATATGATGACCCGTTTGTTAACGCTTGTAGTGCTTGTAGTTGGATCATGGCTAAGCTATAATAGCAAGCTTTCTCCTGGAGAATTAGTAAGCTTTATTTTATATACAAACGTTCTTATTAAACCAATTGATAAAATTAGCGCATTACTGGAACTTTATCCAAAAGGTATGGCAGGTTTTAAACGTTTCCGTGAATTAATCGAGCAGGAGCCTGAAATTCAAGATACTGAAGGAGCCAAGGCTGTTACCAACCTTTACGGAGATATTTCATTTAACAATGTTCATTTTAATTATGATACATCCAATGTTCATTTTAATTATGATACATCCAAAACGGTTTTAACGGATATTTCGTTCGATGTTCGTGCTGGACAAACTATTGCGTTTGTCGGTCCTTCTGGAGCTGGGAAAACTACCATTTGTTCCTTGATTCCAAGATTTTATGATGTTAGTAGTGGTGCTATTACGATTGATGGTATAGATATTCGTGATATAACACAGTCTTCATTACGCTCACAAATTGGTATCGTTCAGCAGGATGTTTTCTTATTTACCGGGACGATTCGCGAAAATATCGCCTATGGAAAATTAGATGCTAGTGAGGGAGAAATTCGAGAGGCAGCTAAAAAGGCACATTTAGAGGCGTTTATTGCAGAGCTTCCAGAAGGCTATGAAACTCAAATAGGGGAACGTGGCTTAAAGCTTTCTGGTGGACAAAAGCAACGTATTGCCATTGCTCGGATGTTCCTCAAAAACCCACCGATATTAATTTTAGATGAAGCAACCTCTGCTTTAGATACAGAAACTGAAATGATTATTCAACAATCATTAACAGAACTTGCTGAAAATCGAACAACCCTAGTGATTGCGCATCGACTTGCGACAATTCGTAATGCTGACCGGGTCCTAGTAGTTACGCCAAATGGAATTGAAGAAGATGGAACATATGATGAACTTGTTGCCCAAAACGGCATTTTTGCTAAGCTCCATCATATACAGTTTCGTAAGGGGCAAGGGGAACGATCTTTGCAAGAGCATGTAGAATTAACGTAAAAAATAGAGGTAGGGGACATAAGTAAATTTAAAAAAAGCAAAAATAACATCAGAAAAGCGCGAGAAATCAATTTTAGAAACGTTGATTTCTCGCGCTTTTTAATGTTTTTTATCCTGCATAAAGGGGCAGTTGATCTACCACTTCAAAATTTAAGTGAAGCAAAAAAGGGAATACTACTTTGGCTATTCATTAACTGTCTCTGCAAAGGTTTTACGTCCAGAATTTACTCTTACCTGTACATCTAATTTACCAATAGAATCTGGAGTTAATTCGACCTTTCCACTCTTTTGTAATTTTTTCCAATCCTTCACGTTTTTTCGATATAGATGTTCTGAAAGGCGATAGATATCAATGTCTTTTTCTAATGCAGCTTTATACGTTTCTCTAATTTCTTTTTTTACATCTTTTTCTATTTTTTTTCGAATTTCTTTTTCTGAAGCTTTAGTTCTGAAGCCATTTACGGTCGCTTCTAGTTTTACATCTATATCAAATGTTACTTGATCACCTTTAACGACTGGCTTGATATCTATTTTTATTTTTTTTGCTGTAACGGTTAAGTAATTATCGTCACCATCAAAATTAAAGGTCAATTCGCCTCTTTTCGTTTTATTAGTCATCCACTGCATGCCTCTTGCATCTTTATCCTTTAAAAAGCCTTTAAATCCATCCTTTGAAAGCACACCCACCCCTATTAAGTCAGTATCCGATGCTGGTGCATCTGTTGTTTCCCAGTTTTTATTGATGGTTACGTAAGGAATGCCAATTTCGTGACTTGGTTCATTTAAGCCAATCACTAAATTTCTTAAATTAACGGGCTCTACGAATGTTTCTTGTTCTTCTGTATTTAAAGGATTACTTAGTTTTGATGCAGTTAGGGTTTTATTCAATATCGGCGTTATCAGAAGGACTTCATCAATTGGATTTTGTGTACAGTAGACCCATATTTGATATCTGGTTTCTCTATACCGTAATAAACTGTCAATAACGGAGATGGCATTCTCACTTTTTAAGGCCTCCTCAGAAAAAAGAACGTACGTCAAATGTCCCCAGAATAATTTTTGATCGATAGACCGATATAATTTAAAAAAGGCTTCTTCCATCGTTTTTCCTTTAGCGCGTCCTACTTCTGATTGTACGGCTTGTGGATTAGGTACTTCGGATTTTGCAACAGTTGCGAAGTTAATAATTTGTATATAGACCTCGTATTGACCATCTTTATAATCTATGCCAACGCCATGAACGTAGTACATTCTTTGTGGTTCAGAAATATCCCAACATCCTGAAAGCAGTAGTACAGTTAAACTTGATAGCAATATAAATTTTTTCTTCATTGTTTATTCCTTTTAGATGTACGAGTGTTATCTTGAGGAGCTAGTGCCTTATTGCGCTCCGTATATTCCTTTTGTGATAACCGGAAAATAGACTTTTTAATGGTCGACCAATTTAAATCTGTTGCAAGATTCATGTAAGAGTAACCGTAGATTCGAATGTTACATAAGTACAAAAGTGTAAAGTATAGAGAGATGAAAAATCCAAATAAACCAAAAAATGCGCTAGCAAAAATAAAAGCAACGCGTAATATACTCATGGTTGTGACAAGAGATTGGTTAACAAGTGTAAAGGACGCGATGGTAGAAATCGCAATAACAACAATCATTTCAGGACTTGTTACACCAGCGCGGATGGCAGCGTCCCCAATAATTAACCCTCCAACGACACTTATCGTACCGCCAATAACGGATGGTAGTCGTAAGCCAGCTTCACGGAACAGCTCAAACATGAGTAGCATGAGTAGCATTTCTAGAGAAGAGGGGAGTGGTAGACCCGTTTTGGATTGGACTACTGTTGCTAAAAGCTGCAATGGTAACTGGTTTTGGTGATAAGTTGTCAAGGATAGCCAAAATGCAGGTAATAATAAACCAATTAAAATCCCAAATATCCTTAATAAGCGTTCAACAGAACTAAAAATGACAGGATATTCATTATCCTCAGCCGATTTTAGTAATAAAAATAAATTAACCGGTGTTACGACAGCATAAGCTACACCATCAACTAAAATAATGAAGCGCCCTCTAATAAGAGATTGAATGGCATAATCAGGCCGGCCAGTATAATCGAATTTTGGGAAAAGCATGGAGTTCTTATTGATACGCTCCATTAATACATCCCCACTAAAGACGATATCTGTATCTATGGCTGCCAGTTGCTTTTTAATACCATGTAAAATGTCCATATCGACAATATCATCAAAATAAAGAATAGCTACGGTTGTTTTTGAGCGTTTTCCTAACTCCACTTTTTCGACACAAAATGAATTTGTAGGTAAACGTTTTCGCAATAGTGCAATGTTGACACGAATATCTTCAATAAAGTTATCCCTTGGTCCCTTAACGAGAACCTCCATTCTCGTCTCTTCAGGATTTCGATTAGGCTTTTTCGCAATATTACTAGCATATAAAAGATCTTCTTCTTCAAAATAAAGCAATAGGAAGCCAGTATATACAAAGGTGATGGCTTCTTCTTTGTCTTTAACTTTTTGAAGAGTCGGGATATGAAGTTGCATTGTAATATTTTCTTCGAAGGATGATTCAGTTAAATGATCGAAAAGAAATTGGACTCGCCGGATAATGACTTCATTGAGCAATTGTTGATCTATCATCGCGTCACAGGTAAAGAAATATACCTTATGTTGATTAAATGTATATTCCTGGAATTGAATATCTGCTGATTTTTGAAATAACTTTTTTAAGGTGTTTAGATCTATAGCCTTCTCCTGCTGAGGCATTATGATTCACCACTTTCCATTTCTTGTTTTTCAGATTTATTCTTTTTAGATGCTTTATCTGATAAGAAAGCGACTAGTACGAGAAAAATGGATATCAGAAAAAAGAAAATAAGAGTAGATATTAATATATAGTTCCCTTTCACCTTTAAAAATATGTTTTCATTCATCATAATTAATGGCAAGCAAAGTATGAAAAAGGGTGGGGCTAGCATTCTCCATATCTGCTTGGGGTCCCCAGTCATTTTCAATAAATCTGCCATAACATATAAGATGAAGCTAACTCGTATAAATGTTCCAGTAAGCCATTGGTAAATAGAGAAAAAGTCAAGATGCTCTATATAGCGACCGATTGATACTAGTCCCCATTCCTCGTAGGCAGGATATCTTTGCTTTGCAGCTTCGGTTGGACCAAATTCTGCAATTGCGCCCATGAGTGGTCCTAAAGTAAGCCCCATTAAAATGACAAGCATAATGCCAAAATGATACCAACGAATGCGCTCTTTAAATTGATGCTGTAAAAATAAAAGCATTACTAGTTCGATAAATCCTGATGCCGGGTAAAGCATCCCTTGGATAACTGGTTTGAATCCATGCTCAAAAAAAGGACGTAATAACTCGTATTCTTTAACCTGTATATTTGCAAAGGCTACAAAAAAACCAAAGACTAATACGCCAAATAGGACAAAAACATTTAAAATAACCATGGTTTGTAAACTTGTTGTAACAAGAAAAATACAAAGAATTGTATAAATAAGTAATAATATTATGACTGGTGTTTTAGGTAAAAAAGTAGTGTTTACCCATTGCAATGTTTCAACCATCGTAAAAGCAGCGAGAATGAGTAAATAAATAGCTATAATATAAATGACAATTGTAGAGCCTATTTTTCCGATTTTTGCATTTAACCAGTCCCTAATAGGTTCCTGATTCGTCTTTTTTTGAATATAAACTAAAAGAAATAGCCAGAAGAATACAATAGCTGCGGCCATTATCACAGAAACCCAGCCATCTCTTTTGGCAACATCCAGTAGCACTGGAATGATTGTCACGTGGTTTTTTAAGCCAATGACAGTCATGGATAAGAAAATAACATGTAAAATACTGATTGCTCCTAAACCCTTCATATGAATACCCTCTAACGTTTATTGATACATTTTAGCTTTGACAAAAAGTGAGAGGATTATAAGCATGACAGACTCTTCATAAAGGGAGATTTGAAGAAATTTCTATTGAATAAAAAAACGAGGCATTTAACGAATTAATCGTCAAATACCTCGTATATAGGATTATTTAATGAATGTATTCCATACTTACAAGATCCTTTTTAAGGACATCTGTTGGGATTTCGAATTCCACTACGCCCATATAGCCAGGTGCTACCTCATATTTATCGAAGGAAATAACAAGTTTACCCTTATCAGAAATATAGAATTGTTGATCCGCTTTAATAGCTTTAAATTCGTCAAAAAGCTCATCGTCAGAAAGGCCTCCTCCTTTTACCCAATACACTTTTTCCTGATCGGATGCCGCCTGTTCACGCATTTGTTCCTTAATGTTCTCACTGATTATATTAATATAACGATCATCATTAAACAGCATTGGTAGTGTAATTAGAATTTCATTTTGTTTATCAATTGTATCGTAGTGCATTACTGTAGATGAAGATCCAACTGTATTAACGACATAACGGCCAATCGATAAGATTTGGTCATTATCTGTTTTAATTTCATAGCCACTATCTACACCTAAATGACCGCCACCTTTTGCCTTTAAATCACCAACTTCAGCAATAAAGTCATCATAAAGAGCCTTACCTTCTGAACGGTATTTTTCATTTAATGTATTTGCTAATTCTTTATTTTCTAGGTTTTCAATAGAAGGTACTTTAATATTAGCATCGTACGTGTCTTCTGCTACTTCATATTCAGTCCATGTTAATACCTTTACGACGCTACCAACAACAGGAATTTCAGAAAGTGTACGCGCCATTGCAGGACTGACATTTAAACCAGCTGTAAAAAGCATTGCAGCTGCCGCAGAACCAAGTAACCATTTTGGTGCTTGTTTTTTTCTTTTCTTTTTACCTTCTTTAAGTGCGTTCTCGACCACAAAATCAAGCTCCTTTGGAATGGGTACCTCATTATATTGCTTTTCTAATTCTTTTAGTTTTTCATCCATGTGCAGTTTCTCCCTTCACATCTTGCAACTGAATTTTCAATAGTTTTAACGCTTTATAAAGGCGCGATTTGGCTGTACTCAGCTTAATGTTAAGGATATTGGCAACATCAGCGAGCTTTAAATCTTCGAAATAATGTAAAATGACAACTTCACGATACATTTGAGGTAGCTCCTCTAATGCATGCTCTAAATCGACGTTTTCATAGACATCTTCTTGAGCAGGTGTTAAATATTGCAATGTATCATCGTCTGTTACCTGTAAGCGTTTATGTTTACGTAAAAAATCTATAGATGTACGTACGACGATTTTATAAAACCAGCTTTTTATATTTTCGACATTTTCTAGTCGATCGAGAGAAAGCATTGCTTTTTGAATACTGTCTTGTACAACATCAAGTGCATCCTGTTCATTTTTCGTATAGCTATACGCGAGCAAATAAAAACGTTCTTTCTGTTCGCGAATAAACTGGACAAACACCTCTTCGTGTTGAAATGCATTTCTTGTTTTCATGTCCAAAGAAGCTCCTTTTTAACATTTTCAAATTGTATACAACTACTAGACGTGTGGAAGGGGAAAAAAAGTTTATTTTATATAAAACTTACCACTACCGTCGCATAAATTTTGATTGAATTTTCTGTTTTCTCACTTTTTTGTTTAAGAAGAAAAAAGAAAACACACAAACAACGGTGATTGACAT
>NZ_JBIWDH010000034.1:0-54809 GCF_044761885.1 Lysinibacillus sp. NPDC097231
TCCAAAATTTGTTTTGTTCACTAACTCAAGGTTAGCTACTAAAAACTTTATTGATTACGTTTTGCTTGTTCAGTTTTCAAGGTTCATATCGCCGCCGTTTTCTCAGCAGCAACTCTTATATAATATCACATCATAAACTCCGTGTCAACAACTAATTTATTTAATTTAATTGTTTATCAGTAGTTATCTTAGCGACTTGTATAATACTACACTCATAATTCAAAAAGGTCAACACTTTTTCTAATAAAAAATTATTCTTTTTCATTTCAATGAAAAGCTTCCTATATAATATTTAACTAAACCATACTAAAATATTTAACTAAACCATACTAAGCGACGGGAATATCCTATCATTTTGATCAAACTTTACTCAAAAGGTGATTAATAGAGAAAGGACATTGTTTTTTCACGTATAGAAGTGAGAGATATTTTTTCGGAGGGAGGTTAAATTTAAGTATAAATTAAACAAAAAGACTCTTTCCTTTTCATATAATTCCATTAATATTAATAGATGACCATTATGTGGAAAGGAGTTATATATACATGGCCTATGTCGATAAAGATCTTGCTCGTACCTTAGAACAACAACATAAGCGAAGTGTGAGAGGTTTATTTATAAAAATTCAAGACTTAAATAGTGAGTGTACTTCACTAAGAAAACGACTTGAACCACATATCGACTTAACTGTTTATAAGAACGCTATTGATTATGTCAATCGATTCGTTGCCCATACCACCATCCTTAATTTAAAATTTATTACAAATACGCAAAACTTAGAAGTGGTAGTATTACACGCACTTTTATTAGCACATATTTTAGAAAATGAAGACCCTCATTCCTTCGAATATGAACAGAATTTACTGCAAGGCTACATTCATGAAATATATGCGTTAAATGATCATGCGAAGACTCTTTTTACGAATCATCAGGAAAAAATGCTTCGCTATATACATTCCCAACCTACATAAAAAGACGACCTCCGTGCATTAGCTGCAACTAGATCGTCTTTTTATTTAGCTTCTATTGTAGACCTTTGATAATCAGTGATTGAACTGGTAAGAACTGTTCACCTGTATCACCATACGAAAGAATTACTTCATCACCTGCTTGTAAGTAAATTGCAAGCGGCGCTGTTTCTGCACTTACTAAATAGTTTTCTCCGTTATTTAGTAAAAATGATACAACTGTATATTCCCCAAGACGTTCTTTGTATACACGAAGCACCTTTCCACTAGCATTTTTTTCTTCTGCATGTGAGCTACCATCGACCGTATTGCCACCACGATTTAGGGCAGTTTTATATAATTTTAATGCCTCTTTAGGAGTTGTAGCATAAACGGATATTTCAGGATTTACCGCAGACACAATGAAATAATGTTGCAAGAAACCATTTGAATCTAGCACCGCTGTTAACCAACTAGCTTCACCATAAAAGTTATACAATACTGGCATTTCTCCCGTCCATTTTTTCTCTATAAATTTCTTCTCAATAATTTGTAAATTCCCCTGTGAATCCATATATGAAGAATCTAAATTTCCTGTATAATAGGTTGCTTCACCTGTTCGAGCATTTGTTAATGAATAGCCAAGCATTGAATCGACACCTTCTTTAGGGCTCGTAAAATCAGTGAAATAATACATATCGCCCTTCTCGTCAAAAATTGGGCTGACATTTGATTCTGTTCCCTCATCAGAAGGAAGTTTTACATCTTTCTTACCAAACTTACTATTCCAAAATCCGTGAATATAATTACCGAAATAGCTATTTTGTAAGCTTACCGTTTCAGGCGATACCGCTCCATCAATAAACGCTGGGACATCCTTCAACTTAACAACTTCAGATTTCCCTGTTAGTGCGTCTACAAGTACAATCCCCTTAACGTCAAAGCCATTACGTGCTGAAACGAATTCACCGTATGAACGAATGTAATACGGCTTACCATCATCATCTACTTCAAGCTGTACATCCCCGTTAAAAATAAGGAATGGGTGTTGTAAACGTATATGACGCTCTAAATTATCATTTAAGTAAGCAGAAGGCACATATTTCATTTCTTGCTTAACAAATTTAGGGTTATCTGCTGAATCCGTCGCACTCATGATAAAGTATCCAGGTGTCGTACCACCGTTCATCCATTTAAAGAAGCTTGAAAACTCAACTGGTGCAATATAAACATACTCACCATTCACTTTTTGAATTTGCAGGTTTCCTAGCTCATAATAGCTTGTATTTGGCACTTGCCCGAATGCTTTTTTCATCTTATTACGTACAAATTTAGGAGGCACACTGGCCGGTGTTTGTGTTTCATCAAATGGCTTTATTTCAACCTCTTCCTTCATCTCAGCTGATTTGAATTTATCGTTAGCATTCCATATAGGAGCCGATAATACATATACTGCAACACCTAAACTTACTAAAAATAATAGACCTTTTATTTTCCTTTCAACACCACTTGCAAGGAACGCCCCACCTAAAGTTAATAGAATAATAGCAGGCCAAAAAGCAAGCCAGTTTACATCCATTTTTGTTACATATATTGCTATACCAGTAGCTAAAAATCCTAGTACAAAAACACCCACAAAAAAGTATCCAATTACCTTTTTAGATTTTCCGTCTTCTCGTTTTTTTGTTATTAGCGGTGTTAATAAAACACTCGCAATTAATGCAATGACTGTCGAAGCTATTAATAGCTTGGTCATTTCGTTCACCCTTTCTTAACTTGCTATCTATATTTACGGCTTCATATAAAAAAAGTTTCGTACATATGCTGAGTATAGTGCCGCATCCCTTCTTCATTTAAAATATCATTTTTCTAGTAAAAAAGGGATTTGGCTAAAGGAAATTTTAACATAGATAAAGAATTTCAAAGAAAAGGAGATGAGAGATTTGTCAAAAAAGATTTTCATTACATTCATTATTTTGTTTGGCCTTTATTATATTTTTTTCTTTTCCCATATTGCAGAAAGTCTGAAACTCGTCTTTAAAGTCATTCCGATGCTTTTAATCATTATCTTAGCTGCTACTCAAAAAACATCGGGAATTAAAAAGTATCAACTTTTAATAGTCATCGGGCTTGTATTTTGTATGATTGGGGATTATACACTGCAATGGTTCTTAATTGGGCTAACAAGCTTCTTAATTGGGCATATTTTTTATATCTTTGCCTTCTCTTCTACTTACGAACGACAAGTGCCAACTTGGGCGAAGATTGTATTACTTGTTTATGGCGTAAGCATGGCTATCTGGATTGCGGGTTCAGTGTTTACCTCAGGGAAGGTTGTACTGGGTATTGCAGTAATGGCCTATATCACCGTAATATTAACGATGGGTTGGACTGCGATTCGAACAGGTTCCACGCTTGCAACGATTGGAGCTTTGTTATTTATCGCATCAGATTCATACTTATCTATTAACAAATTTGTTATGCCATTATCCTTTTCACATGAGATTATTATGTTGACATATTACAGTGCTCAATTACTTATTGCTTTAAGCATCCTTCAATATTCCGAAATCCGAAGTAAAGTGTTACAATAATATCAATTATACCTCGGCATCATTGTGTCCGTAGGCTTTAAGCCAACAGATGTTTTTTGCGCGAAAGCGAAGCGTCAGCAAAATGGTTTTGTCTGTGCGAAAGCGTAGCGACAGCAACAGCATGAAGTTGGTCAAACAAACACATTAGGGGGCCATACTTATGAAAGAACAAGTAATCGAGCGATTAGTTCGCTATGCAAAAATTGATACACAATCTGATTTCACAAGCGAAACAACTCCTTCAACACAAAAACAATTTGACTTATTGCATGTACTAAAAGATGAACTTGCTGCAATTGGCTTAACTGACATTACATTAGACAAAAACGGATACTTATTTGCGACACTTGAAGCAAACACTGATAAAGAAGTGCCAACAATTGGCTTTTTAGCTCATGTAGACACTACAACAGATTTCACTGGAACAAATGTTAATCCACAGCGCATTGACAACTATGATGGCGGAGATATTCAACTGAATGAAAATTTAAGTATGTCACCAACAGATTTCCCTGAACTTAAAAATTATGTAGGTCAAACGTTAATTACGACGGATGGTACTACATTATTAGGTGCTGACGATAAAGCTGGTATCGCTGAAATTATAACTGCCATGGAATATCTAGTAAACAATCCTTCCATTAAACACGGCAAATTACGTGTAGCCTTTACGCCTGATGAAGAGATTGGCCGAGGTCCCCATAAATTTGATGTAGCTGCATTTGGTGCAGACTATGCTTATACCATGGATGGCGGACCACTTGGCGAGCTACAATTCGAAAGCTTTAATGCAGCAGGTGCAAAGGTTGTTACTAAAGGTACGAGTGTACACCCTGGTTCAGCGAAAAATAAAATGGTGAATGCTATCACAATGGCTATTGCCTTCCAAAATGAAATGCCTACTGATGCTGTACCAGAAAAGACTGAGGGCTACGAAGGCTTTATTCACTTAATGGACTTTAAAGGGGCAATTGAGCACACGGAACTTTCCTATATTGTACGTGACCATGACCGCCAAAAGTTCGAGGCAAAGAAACAATTAATGCTTAATGCAGCAGCGAAAATTAAGGCTCAATATGGTGAAGATGCTTTAAGCATTACCATGGAAGATCAATACTATAATATGGGTGAGAAAATCGAGCCAGTGAAGGAAATAGTCGACATTGCACGTGCGGCAATGGAAAAGCTAGATATTACGCCAATTACATTACCGATTCGTGGCGGCACTGATGGTTCACAGCTGTCTTACATGGGCTTACCAACTCCAAATATTTTTGCAGGTGGCGAAAATATGCACGGTAAATTCGAATATGTATCTGCGGAAACTATGGAAAAAGCAACACAAGTGATTATTGAAATCGTACAGCTATTTGAACAACAAGGAAAATAATTTTATCAATATATCTTTAATTACGAAGAAGGATTTGCTCCTTTCTTCGTAATTTTTCCAAAGAATAATACTGAATTTTCAAATATTACATAAAGGATTTGGGCTCAAAACTCAAATTGAGGTGACTTTCATGAAAGAAATTGCGTTAGGCATTTTAGCTTCACTTTTCTTCGCTGTTACTTTTATATTGAATCACGCAATGGAAATGCAAGGTGGTAGTTGGCTATGGAGTGCTTCTTTACGTTATTTTTTCATGCTACCATTTTTACTAGCTATTGTGCTTTATCGAAAAGGCTTTTCACAGCTTTCTGGTGAAATGAAATCACAGCCCGCAGCTTGGCTTCTTTGGAGCTTCGTCGGATTTGTCTTGTTTTATGCACCATTGACATTCGCAGCAGCATTCGGTCCAGGCTGGCTCGTTTCTGGAACATGGCAATTTACAATTGTCGCTGGAGTATTACTAGCTCCCCTCTTTGTTTCGGTAGTAGCTGGGAAAAAGGTGCGTCAAAAAATACCGTTAATTTCACTTCTTATTTCATGTGTCATTCTAATCGGTATTTTACTCATTCAATTACCACAGGCACGGTCTGCTTCATTTAATAGTTTAGTACTCGGCATCCTCCCTGTTGTTATTGCAGCATTTGCATACCCCCTTGGTAACCGCAAAATGATGGAAATCTGCGTGGGACGGATCGATACATTTCAACGTGTTCTAGGGATGACCATCGCCTCAATGCCCGCATGGATTATTATGGCCATTTACGCCATTGCAACGGTCGGGCTTCCTTCAATAAACCAAGTGATTCAATCACTACTTGTAGGTATAAGCTCAGGTGTCATCGCGACAACTTTATTTTTTATTGCAACCGACAGAGTGCGAGATCATCAAGGTAAGCTTGCAGCGGTTGAAGCAACACAATCAACTGAAATACTTTTTGTTATTATTGGTGAGGTATTATTACTCGGCATTGCATTCCCAGACCCAATTGCTCTAGCAGGCCTCGGAGTCATCATTGTTGGCATGCTGCTTCATAGCTACTATACGATGATATTAGGAAAAAAAAGTGCTATTCAACAATCTTCCTCTCATAACAGCTCTACTCTGTAATATTAAAAAAATGTACATTACTAAATTTACTTTTAGTTTTAGTAGTGTACATTTTTTATTCTAGAGAGCACTATAATTTGTAAATCATTGTTGTAAAAGTACCTACTACTTCATAACCCTGAAAGCCAAGTTTGTTATAAATATTAATGGCCGAGCTATTTTCAAGGTCTACACTAAGTGAAATAGTATTGTATCCTTCATCCTTTGCTTGTTAAATTATCTTACGCATCAGTAAAGCTCTTTTCCCTTTGCATCTTTTGAAACAGCGATCCCTATTTCAGGAGTAATGCAATCAATAAAACCATAGCCTTTATTATTTTCATCAAACAATCTGTACCAGACTGCACCAACAAGTTTGATTTTCTACGTCAAAGGCAATCAAAGCTTTATCTCCCTTTCTCCGCCTTCATGATATTTTCTTGTCTGAGGCGAGTTAAGTAAAACCGCTTTGGATGGTTTATTTACAGGAATATGCATAGACTCATATAACATTTCTTGAAAGAACTCAAACCCATTTTAATTTCCTTCAATATTGTTAAACATTCAAATTATCACACCAAATTTTACCCTACTATCAAATATATTCAGGAATACTATATATTAGATTGCAATTTTTGGCACAAGGTGAGTATATCAGTTGATTGGAGTGGAGACTGGGCGACACCTTGGGGGGAGATAACATAACTCATTTTATCGGAACAATTTGAGCTTTTATCGAAAAATAATGCCATTTTATCGAAACTTTTTGAGCTTTTATCGAAAAATAATACCATTTTATCGAAAAACTATCTCTTTTTATCAAAAAAAGACGACTCAATCACAACGGAGTGAGTCGTCTATAGATTTTACGTTCCCAAAAAATGAGGGGGGTTTTAGGAGCGTTATCATGAACTAGCAAACTTCTGGAGAAAAGTAGCTAAAGTTCATCCTCTCTACACTGTATTGTAGAAGAGGAATAATCTTTATACGATAATGATAATCATTATCAATTAAAAAGTCAACATTTATCAGAAAATTAATTTTTTATTTTTTAACTACAATACCTTATTCAACGAGCGGCGATATTGCCATTGCTTTAGCTGGAAATGTAAAAAACATCCTATACAAAAGCCTGCAAGAGCTATGGAAGAAGCTATAGCAACCATCCCTGTAAATATATAGCCTACTACCTGCCATTTCAGCAAGTAACTTAAAAAACCACCTGCCAAACAAAAGCTCGCAATACTGGCATTAAATTTTTGCTGCTGTGCGTCCTCTGGTATATAAGCAGAAGGAGCTTTTGTCAAAAACAGCTTACCTAATCGGATAATGGGATTAAAATTACATATAACACCAAGTAAATTTGCTACTAATGGAATTGCTACTATCCAAGTGATTCCTGTTACCCATGTCAAAATGACACTCAAAAGAATCGTCCATTGATTAAGTCGAACAAGTGGTCTTGGGATTGAATGTGACTGTGACATCTAAAACCCTACCTTTCAGATATGTTTAATGTATTTTACTATATTGCATACCATTTGTGAAGCCAAAACGATTAATTTATAATTGATATAGCAGAAGATTGAAAGAAAAGGTGATCACAATGCCAGCTTTAACGATGGATCAAGTTCGACAATTAAATTCCTATAGTATTTACACAACAGAGCCGAAGAGGACATTATTTACATTAGCTGATATACATAAAGACTTTTACCATCCTGATTTTTTAAATCTTATGATGGGTATTACTGACGCAGCAACGGAATCAGCAGCTATCTCTCATTTTGCACGCCGCTATGGTATGTTTTTTGCTATGCAGTTTTACATGCTTGCAGCCTATGACGAAGTGTGGGATGGTAAACCCATTGAACTTCGATTTGACGCAGCAAAAGAATTCAACAGTTTTACAGTCGCAATGTTTGTTAACCCAAACGATTGGCGTTATGTCGATGAAGATGAGCGTCAAGCAGTGATTGAGAAGATCCTCTATGATGGGCATATTATCGTTCAACAACTTCGCAAAGTTACGTCTATTTCCCCCCTTACTATTTGGGAGAATTTCTTTGGATATCTACTTTGGCACTATCATATGTTGTTATCTAATCCTGGCCTAGCTGACCAAGCAATGGAGGATATTGAAATTTTGGAAGATCCTAAAACTTGGGCTCGATTTTCTAACAAATCGTGGTGGGCACAATATACCGGAGGTCAAAGCCCAACTGATTTAGTAAACGTTCCTGTACGAAAATCATGTTGTTTTTCTAAAGATATACCTGGATTAATGGCTTGTGGCTTTTGCCCAATGAAATAAAATCCCCTTAACAAAAAAAGCCTTACCTCTCATAATAAATAAAAGGTAAGGCTCAGACTGTAGACAAACGATACTCCTGATTGCGTTAAGCTATATGGCGTTTTAATCGTGAAGCATCGATATTCAAACATACCCCATTCAAATGTTTAAAGAATGCGAGTCATTCTACTCAACAATCTAGCAAGATTTGTTGGGCAATCCGGTTAAGAATATATAAAGTAGAAACCTAAATTTTAATGAAAAAGAATCCAATTTGATTAATATTTTATTCAAATTGGATTCTTTTTATATATCATAAAATATGGGTTTGTGATGTATTTTGATTAAACATTCCAATATACAGATGTTTGGCAATTCCACTTTGACGTATGTTTTCCCCTTTTTGCTAGCTAGTATTAACTTTTTTACTATTACTAAAAAAAGTTAAAACTTTTTCCAATTTGAGTCGTCTCTTTAGTGCGCGATATCTTACGGAGGATAAAAATGATTAATCAAAATCCATTTGAGGTGATTGAAGAGATTTATGAGGAGCATTACACATATTTACGGAACTTTTTAATTGGATTAACTAAAAGTTATGACATAGCCGATGACATCATTCAAGAGTTATTTGCAAAAATCTTAACAGATCCATCAAGAGTTCAACAAGTTACTTATATGAAAAGTTGGTTAGTGAAAGCAGCTAAAAATACACTCCTCGATCATTACAAAAAAAGAAAACCAGCGCTGTTTCATGATGAAAGTGTAATTGAAAGCTTATTAATTGAGAATCAAAGGCAATTATAAATTCCCAAATTATAACTACCTTAGGTTATCTATCTACGCATGATAAGGCTATTTTTTTAGCTAAGTTTCATTATGGTTATGATTATCAAGAAATAAGTACACTTTTGGATATACCTATCCCTACATTAAAATCCAAGATATTTAGGATGAGAAAGCAGATGGCTAGAAAGAGGTGAAAAAGATGGAGGATTCCCAAAAGATTCATATTCTTTCACGGGAGTTAATCTCTGTATTTGATGAGCTAGAACAGGAAACAAAAGAAGTGGTTTTGGAACATATTCAAGACTGTAATGAGTGTAGGCAATTATTTAATGAATTAGCTGAGGGAAATTATCCGATGTTAGAACGAAGTGCGGAAGTAGAAATAAAGCCATTAAAGAAATTAGTTCAGTTTAATCATGGCCTTAAATGGTTGTTTATTTCCGTTAGAGCCTTCATTTTATTTTATATCATATATTCTTCTTTTCACTTTTATAACTGGGAACTGTCTGCCGATGCGGCCATTGAATATATCAAAAGTGTCACTTTCATGTTCTATTTCCCAGCAGCTATTTTTTTATCAGTATTCACGATGACCTTTTTTACCAAAAGGTGGACTATACTCTCAATTCTTTTTGATTTGGGAATCATATTTTTTTTAGACACATTTATGTCAATTTTCAATTAATACATTAATATGTTGGGGGTGAATAAATTGGTAATGATAAGTTTAGTTGGTTTCATTATTGGGGCATGTATCTTCCTTTTCACTTTAATTGCTTTGAAAAAAACAGGAAAGTTCCACTTGTCTCCGATTGTGACATTTTTAATTGCTGTGTTCATCGTGCTATACGGATTGTTCAAAGTGAGAGGCTTTGAAGGGATGGGTTTTGGAATTCTTGGAGTAGGCATTTTGATAGCTGCCATAGTTGGGACGTGGTTTCTTCCTTTTACGAAAGGCCTAAAACAGTCTGAATTTAACAGAGTAGATAAATCAATTTTATTTATAGTCCCAGTCCTTATTTTTGCTATTATTGGTTGGACTATTATTTTAGATAAAGGTTATTGGATCAATGAAGAAGGCGTTATAGTGGCTGGAAAAGATACTCCCTCCTACTACGATGTATTTACGATTTCTGAAGGAAAGAAACTAATTTATATTCAATTAGGCGAGAAATATGAAGGAAAGCATATAGAAGTAAAAGATGTAAAGACCATAGGGAACACTGAAGTCACAGTTAAGGTTGTCGATAAAGGAAAACCAGAGGGAATCCCATTTATAAAGATAGGTCTAGACAAAATTGTTGAGCCGTTAGTGGTCCAAACAACTGATGGAGAGATAATCAATTCTAAATTTAATAACTAAAAAACTACTTCAATGTAAATTGTAACTGTACACCCTTATTAAACAATCGGACGCTATTATTGAAAAAAACTTATATTTTATCAACGACTTTATATATAGTTAAATACCTTACATTTTAACCCCGTCCTATATTTAGGACGGGGTTGTGCCTATGCTTGTTTGAGTTTTTTACATCAATAGCTTAATTCTATTTGTTTCAGCTTGTCGACTCAAACTAGTGAAAAGGAACCGTTGATTTTTTCACGGAGAGTGGCGACTCCTGCGGGATGGGCTTGCGCTGAAAGCCCCGCAGGAACGTAGTGACGAGAAGATTGAAGCCAAGCCCGCGGAAAGCACCAACTCGGAGTGAAAATCAACCTTTGTTTATTGACACTTAATTTAATCTTTTGTCGACAAGGTAAGGCTTTTTGCTGTTATTTATTTTTCATAAACGACGAACCAATCATTTTGATCTTCATACATAGAAGTACCTATATAACCCTGTTTTAAAAGCTGTTGCTGACCAACTGTATCGGCCATCGAAATCGATTTTTTTTCTGTAAAGATTGGCAGCTCTTGTCGCAAGTCTTTATAGAAAATATAGCGCAGCTTATCCACATACTTAATTTTCAATCCCTTTACCACTAAATCTTGAGAAAATTTATCTTTTAAGCTAGGGATATTATATGGCTTCACCGTAGAGCATACATAATCATATTTTTCTAAATCAATCTGATTCATGACAACTTTTGCTAATGTTTTTTGTAAGCCGTAGCCACGATATGTTGGTGATACATTCGAGATTTCTTGATATAACACTCGGTGTAGTTCATCTTCAGCAATTCCACAATCATAGCCAAGGTGCTCCTCATCAATAGGTGGGTTTAATAATGCCCGAAAAGCAATTAACTTATTCTCTACGTAAGCACCTATCATCAGGCCATTTCCATTTAAAATATATTCAAACTCCTCTGTGCTTAATGGTTGTAATATACTTTGATCTGTTAACGATTCATAAACCTTAAGTTGCAATTTCTCAATTTCCGGTAAATGTTGACGATTTAATGTTGTCACATAAAACGGCGTTCCACCGAGCATACCTTCGTAAATTTTTTCCATTTCGCTGCCTCCTCAAGCTGTTACAATTGTTGAGAATTTGCATAATTCTTTTAGAATCTCTTCGTCTACTTCTACCCCTAATCCTGGTTTTTCATTTAAACAGATAAACGGTACATCGTAGTGTAAGTTTCCAACATCCTTAGAGAATTTTAGCGGACCTGTTAATTCTACACTTGTCATTATTTTTTTAGAGAATGCTACATGGAAGCCAGCTGCTGAACCAACAGATGATTCTACCATTGATCCAATTTGACATTCAATTCCTGCCATTTCAGCCATAACTGCTAATTTCATAGCAGGATAAATTCCACCGCATTTCATTAATTTAATATTTACTTTATCCGCAGCACGTTTTGCAATAATCTCACGCATTTCACGTACACCGCGAAGTCCTTCATCAATCATTAATGGTACATCTGATTTTGACTTAACTTCTACCATTCCATCGATATCCTCACTATCAACCGGCTGCTCTAACCAATCAATATTTAAATCTTTCATTGCACGTAAGCCCTGTAATGTAGTTGAAGCATTTCCCCATCCTTGGTTTACATCCACTCGAATTGCGATATCTTCACCTACACGTTCACGTACTGCCTTGATACGAGCAACATCACGTGCAACTTCTGTTCCTACCTTCATTTTAAATGACTGATAGCCCATTTCTACTCGCTTAGCCGCCTCATCAGCCATAGCTTCTGATGTTCCAATACTCAATACATGTGTAATAGGGAATTTCTCATGATAGCGTCCCCCTATAAGTTGGTATACTGGGACCTGTAGTGCTTTACCAGTTATATCGAAACAAGCAATATCAATCGCTGCTTTCGCTGCTGGCACATCCTTCACAATTTTGTTCATTTTATCGTGAATTTTTTCAAATGACATTGGATTTTCTCCAATAATTGCAGGGACAAGCTGATTTTTTAATACAGCATATGTGCTTTCCCATGTCTCCCCTGTTACGTGCTCATCTGGCACTGCCTCACCATAGCCGATAATACCTGTGTCTGTCGTAACTTTTAAAATAATGGAAGGCATTGTATCATATGTAGCATAACTAATGATAAATGGATCAATAAGTGGTAAATGAATTGCAAAAATTTCTACCTGTTGGATTTTCATATTTATCAGTCTCCTGCATAATTTAATTGTCGCTAATATGTCGCTAATTATTGAAAAAATAATAGAAAAGGAACGTTGCCTATGTCTACTAAAATAGCGGTTATTTGCTCTAAAGCTTTTATAAAACGTATCATTAGTATCGCACAGAACATAGAGAATATTCAATTAGAATTTTATCCTTACAACCAACCTGCTGAGGCACCTGCGTTATTAAAGCAAATTAAGCCATGTGATGCATTGTTGCTTGGAGGTACATTACCCTATTTACATGCCCAGTCCTCCTTGTCAGAAATACCAATACCTTGGAATTATATAAAACAAGATGAGACTGCAATTTCTACAACATTATTGTCCTTGATAGCAAATCACGGAATACCTTTAAATAGAGTTTCTATCGATGTTATGAATCCAGCTTTTGTGGAAAACGTTCTAACAGAAATAGAGTATTCAGGTACAAAACCATATATTCAACCTATTTCTATTACCAAGCCTACTTCCTCTATATTGCAACAGCATATAGCTTTATGGAATGCCAAAAGCATTGACTTTGTCATAACGAGTATTCATAGTGTGTTTGATGAATTACAGGCTCTTCAAATACCTGCAATGCGCATGCTGGATGCAACGAATTCAATTATTCAGTGCCTAGAAGAAACAAAATCACAATCACTTCTAATTAAGTCTGAATCTTTTAAGGCTGTCGTTGGACTATTAGAGATTCCTGAAAACAATCCTTTAGACAACTACATTTTAACGAAAATCACTGCAGCTACACATTCAACTTATAAACAAGTTACACCATACTCTTTTGAGCTCTATACGACAGCTGGGCATTTGCAAAAAGCCCTGGAAAAAGAGAATTTGCACAATTTAATACAGCAAATTGAAAAGCCATTTAAGCTAGCATTTGGTTATGGTCACTCGATTTTTGAGGCTAGCCAAAATGCAAAGAACGCATTAACGTTTGCTAAATCTTGTGAAATTTATATTCTAGATGAGCATAAAAACTTGCTAGGTCCATTCCCAAATTCAGAAGTAAAGTTAGCGTTAAAAACTGATGATCCTTACGTTTTACAAATGGCGAAGCAAACCGGCTTGAGTCCATTAAACATTTCAAAAATCATCCATTTTAGTCATGAGCGACAATCGGCTCAATTTACATCACATAATCTATCGGAATACTTACAAGTTACCCGCCGTACAACAGAGCGCATTATCAAAAAATTAGTGGATAACAGCTATGTAAAAAAAGTTGGTGAAGAAATGACTCATCAGCAAGGTCGTCCACGTACGATATATGAGTTAAACTTTGCAACCTATTAGAACGAAAAGCTCTCGCAGATACTTTTGCATCTGCGAGACTTGCAGTTGCTTTTAGTCTGCCATTACCATATTAGCATCATTTATTTCTTGCTCCTTTTTGCGCTTCTCTTCTGCTGCCATTTCTTCAGGAGTTAGTTTAACAATCGCAAATCCGACATATGCATAAATAATTGAAATAATAGGTACCACGAAGTTAATAATTGCATATGGCGCATATTCCATTGCACCCACACCTAATGTTGCTAAAATAAAGACTCCACAAGTATTCCATGGAAAGAATACAGAAGTTAGTGTTCCCCCATCCTCTAACGCGCGAGATAAGTTTTTCGAATGCAGACCTCGCTCTTGGTACACATTTGCAAACATACGTGATGGAACAACAATTGAAATATATTGCTCAGAACATGTAGCATTTGTTGTAATACATGCAGCAATCGTTGAAGCAACTAGGCTTCCTGTAGATTTAGCAAATTTCACAATGACATTCATAAGCGCTTTCAACATACCAGAATATTCTAATACCCCGCCAAATGTCATAGCCACAATTGTCATTGAAACTGTATTCATCATCGAGTCTAAGCCACCACGGTTAAATAACTCGTCCACCATTTCATTGCCAGTTGAAATAACAAATCCTTCTTGTAAAGCATGTACAGCCATCGCAGGTGTGCCACCTTGCACGAAAATTTGTAGTAAGAATCCTGAGATAATTCCGATAATTAAAGCTGGAATTGCAGGCACTTTTTTCGCTACTAATACAATTACACCAACTGGTACAAGCAATAGCCAAGGAGAAATAACAAAACTTTCCTCCATTACTTTTAATGTTGTCAAAATGCTTTCTGATTTCATTGAGATATCTGCGAAGCTTCTCCCCATAATTCCAAATACAACGATTGCAATGACTAAAGCCGGAATTGTCGTATAGAGCATGTGCTTAATATGATCAAATAAGTTGGTACCTGTTAAACCTGCTGCGAGATTAGTCGTATCCGATAACGGTGACATTTTATCACCAAAATACGAACCCGAAATAACTGCTCCAGCAATCATTGCTGCAGGGATTCCCATACTTAAACCAATACCCATACCAGCTACACCGATTGTTGCCATCGTCGACCATGAGCTACCAATTGCCAGTGATACAATAGCACATAACAGCATGATTGTTACTAAAAACCAAGCTGGAGAAATTAATTTTAAACCAAAATAAATCATTGTCGCTACGACACCGCCGCCAATCCATGCGCCAATTGTCAAACCTACTAAAATAATAATAACAATTGCTGGTAAAGCTAGGCGTATACCCTTATACATCATTTCTTCAATTTCCATCCACTTAAATCCATGCATCTTGGCAACAACTGCTGCTACAGTTGTTCCAATAATAAGTGGTACGTGAGGACTTTGCTCCAGTACTACTACTGTAATAAGCATAGCTATAATCATAATTGCAAAAGTTAGAAGCGCCCAACTAGCACTAATTTCCTTCTTCATCATTCCATCCCCTTTTTTGCACCTATCCCCTTTATGACTTCTCTAAGACGCAAATATTTTTTTACTTTTTTTAGCTTAATATTCAAAAAATTAATAGTCAACGCAAAAAAATTATGCTTCTCGAGAAATTTCGACTATTTTAGCGTAATAAAACGCTTTCAAGTAGCGATTAAAAACAATGCAAATCCTTGTATATCCATACATTCCGGCAAATTCCCATACAAAAAGAGCTACATCAAAAGAAATTTAATCTTTCGATGTAGCTCCAAAATTTCATTAATCGTATTCGGGTTTTTTCTCGAGTACACAAGCAAGTACTTTCGCAGCATCGATTAATGCACTGCGTTCAAAAGTCATTTTAGGATGATGTAATCCCGGTGCCAGATTGGCTCCAATACCTATCATTGTCGCTTTTAATTCTGGCTTTTTAACCGTGTAAAAATGGAAATCATCACTTCCAGGTGTTGTAATTTCTTCCGATAAATGTTCTACACCAAGCGTTTCAATAATGGCATCTTTAGCCATACGCGCTGCAACTGGTGAAACCTCAGCACCAGGTGTAAAATCAACCCATTTCCAGTCCATGGCAATCTCAAATTGCTGTTGTATGGACTTTAAGCCAAACTCAATACGGCTACGAAGTAATTCTAATTGGTCATTGCGCTGTGCTCGAATATCCATCGAGAAGCTAGCAGTACCTGGAATAATATTTGTACTACCACCATCCGCAATAATTTTTGTTAATTTCGCAGAGTAAGGTTCAAATGGCGATAAATGAATACTGTGTAGCATTTGTTGTACCGCCATAATAACATCTATTGCATTTTTCCCTTGATGAGGTCTAGCACCGTGGGCATCAATACCGCGAATTGTTCCATCTAAAAAATAAGCAGCTCCATGATGGATAGCAGGAGAAACCTTGCCAAGTGGTAGCTCTTCTATCGGTCTTAAATGAACACCAAATAAATGAGATACTCCCTCAACGGCCCCTCGCTCATAGGCAGCGCAAGCTCCATTCCCAAGTTCTTCAGCAGGTTGAAAAATAAAACGAACGCGATGTTGTAATGATCGATCTTTTAACTGCAATAGAGCACCAAGTACCATAGTTATATTGGCATCATGCCCACATGAGTGATTAGCTTGCCATTTCCCATCCACTTCCTGCCACAAAGCATCTATATCTGCGCGAACTGCAACAATTTCATCACCTGTACCAATTTCAGCAATTAACCCCGGAACATCACCTAACAGACGGTAAGATATATTTAACTCCTCTAATATTGACGCAATCTTTTTAGTAGTTTCAAATTCCTTCCAGCTTACCTCAGGGAATTTATGAAAATGGTCAAACCATTGATAAACTGTTTCTTCTAATGTCACTGCATTTGACATAACTACACCTCAATACTTATTTTTGTTTCCCATTATACATGAAACTATTTCATAAAAGCACTTATGAAATTAGACCTATAGAAATGAAAAATCAGATTATATTAATAATATGTCTTCACACAGTAATTTGTTATAAGTCAATAATTTTGTAATTAAAATATGTAAAAAATTATTAAGGACTGTGTTAAAAGCTTTTTACGCCTTCAGCACAGTCCATCAAAAAAACATTATAAACTTGTAAAAAAACCTTCTGGATATTCTTCATAATGCATCGGTGTTATTTGCTCCTCAAATTTTTCTTCGTCTATTTTTAACTCCAGTTCCTGATCCATTAAATACGTTTCAAATTTTGAGTTTAAATATTTTTTCATATAATCACCTCCTATTTAATTGAATTTTCTGATAATTAAATTATACAGTACCATTTTGCTAAAAAGCAACAAATAATGCTCATTATGCATAAAAAGTATAAAAACAATCTATTTTTTAGATTGAAATTCAGATGCCTAAAAAGCAGAAAAAGAGATGTATCAATTACGATACATCTCCCTTATAGATCATTTGCTCCGTACATAATCGCCGTAAAATGTGCGCTAAGTTTTCATTCGGTCTAAAATTACATTTTTCATTACCATACAGTCATACAAAGGATACACTTGATAACTTAGAAAATGAGCAAATTCTCATTATTTAATATTACGTCAGTCCTAAGCCCTTTTTACTTCTTACTTAAGCTGTAACACTTGTTTTGCTATTTTGATTGTCATCACCGTTGCCTTTATGCTTTGTTACATATTGAATAACAAACATAACAATAAAGATTGCTAAGCCAGCCCAGTCCGAGAATTTTTCAGGATAGATAAGAAGTAAACCAGTTGCAATGGCAAAAATGCGTTCAATCCAAAGCATTTTGCGATACCAGTAACCTATTACTCCCGCACCTATAGCTACCATTCCTGTAATGGCGGTGAATACTACCCATATAATTTCAGGTATAGTTGTATCAATCATTAGCAATGCCGGTGAAAATACAATCATATACGGAATAATAAACGCTGCAATAGCAAGTTTCGCTGAGTTTACACCTGTTTTAATCGGGTCTCCACCTGATATTCCTGAAGCCGCAAAAGCAGCAAGTGCGACAGGTGGTGTTATATCAGCAATAATACCAAAGTAGAAAACAAAGAAGTGCGCCGATAATAAAACCACTACTGGTACTAATTCCTGTGGAGTATTCGGTGATAGTAATGCTACGATTGCAGGAGCAGCAATTGTAGACGTTATTACGTAGTTTGCTGTTGTCGGAGCCCCCATCCCAAGAATTAGGGAAGCAATCATAACAAAAATCAGTGTTAAAATAATACTACCACCAGCTAATGCTACTAAACTATTAGCTAAGCTTAAGCCTAGACCCGTTTTCACAACAACACCTACGATAATACCTGCACAAGCTGTTGCCGCTACAACACCAAGTGCTGTACGAGCCCCGTCAACTAATGCATCAATAATATCCTTAGGTTTTAAACGTGTCTCCTTATTAAACATAGCAACACCAATAGAAATAAGAATACCGTAAAGCGCTGCACGCATTACTGGTGTACCTGTTAACATTAAAACGATGATAGAGATTATCGGTAATAGAAGGTAAATTTTCTTAAATACCTCTCGACGATTTGGCATTTGATCATCACGTAAGCCTTTTAAACCTACACGTTTCGCTTCAAAGTGAGTCATAATCCAAATACCTGTAAAATAAAGCAATGCGGGTATCGCCGCCGCCTTCGCAATATCCCAATACGATATTCCGCGACCGATAAATTCAACCATTAAAAACGCTGCCGCACCCATAATTGGAGGCATTAACTGCCCACCTGTAGACGCTGCTGCCTCTACTGCACCCGCGAACTCTTTACGGTACCCAAGCTTTTTCATCATTGGAATCGTATATGATCCAGATGTTACAACATTCGCTACAGAGCTTCCCGAAATCGTACCTTGGAGTGCACTTGAAAATACCGCTACTTTTGCAGGACCACCAATTAATTTACCTGCAAGAGATACCGCTAAATCATTAAAGTATTGACCAACACCTGTTTTGACAAGGAATGCCCCAAAGAGTAAAAATACAAAAATAAATGTGGCTGAAACACTGATTGGTGTTCCAAAAATTCCATCAGTCGTAAAGTACATGAGATTAACAATACTCTCTATATCTTGCCCTCTGTGTGCCATAAAATCTGGGAAGTACG
The DNA here is from genome assembly GCF_044761885.1 of Lysinibacillus sp. NPDC097231. Lineage (NCBI taxonomy): Bacteria > Bacillati > Bacillota > Bacilli > Caryophanales > Bacillaceae > Lysinibacillus > Lysinibacillus sp. NPDC097231. The sequence goes on from NZ_JBIWDH010000034.1 coordinate 19,146, forward strand.
GTCCGAAATAGGCATAAATTAAGAAACATATAGCAATGATTGTAATCGGTAAACCTACTGCACGACGAGCTGCCTCTAGCACCAATAGGACAGCTATTAAACCTACGATAAAATCAGCTTGTGTTATGGTACCATTACTATTTACAAGCTCTTTATAATTCATCGTCCAATAAGAACCTACTACAATAGATAATACCGCTAAAATATAATCGAACCATGCAATTTTATTCTTCGCTGCTTTTTTTCGAGCAGGGAATAGTAAGAAAATTAGGGTCAAACCAAAACCTAAATGTATAGTACGCTGGATTTGCGCAGGAAATTGGCCGAAAATTGCTGTGTAAAGCTGGAACAATGAAAATGCTAGTAGCCCAAAGAAAATGACATGCTTCATAATTCCGGATATCGTTCGGACATTGGATTCAATATCATATTTCTCAAGTATCGCCTGTTGCTCTTCAGCTGATATTTGTTCGAATTCTTCTTTTTTTACTTCGTCGTTTGATTTAGGCCGTGTCGTCATTTCATCCTTGCTCCCTTCCATTGTTCATAAAGCGATAAATGCTTCACCTCAAATAAATATGATTTCCCCCTCTGTAAATCTTTTTTTAAATCGTATTCATAATCCTCGTAATCTAATACAAGATCTAAATCCAAATCGCCAATATATATTGTAAAATTTTCTATAAATTCGTTGTCAAACTCGAGGTAATATTTACCATTACGTTTTGTTAATGTTTGATTTTCCTCAGCATAGCTTGGCATACCGATTGCTAAGCTTTCGTACTCCATCCCTAACATTTGTATACTTGTTCCGTCTACACATTTATAATGTTCAAGCACATCCGTTTTATGGATAGAGTGAGTGTATCTAATTTCAAATGTATCCTCAGGTGTAAGTGGTATAAAATGCACTACCGGATCATTTACACGTGTTTCCGTAAATGCGAATACCTTTTGAAAAGGAAGAAAAATGACTACACTAAAGCAAATACTTAAAAAAGCTAAAACAATTATTAATTTCCTCTTTCGCACTACATCTGTTCCCCCACATCAATTACGCCCTGCATAATTGCGTCCGTAATCGGCTTTGTGCTTATGCGCCTGCACGAGGGCCGACAAGATGTCGGTCATTTCGGTAATGCCACAGGACGTGGCGTTTTTACCGATGCAGGTCAGTTAGCCGTTATCGCATGGACGCGATGATTTTAGGCTAACACCCTATATTGAACTCCTTTCTGATTCCGCGACATCCGCCGGAGGCTTTAGGCCAACGTGATATTGGCCACCCAGGCATTTTCACAGGATGTGAAGTTCTTAGCCTGTGTTCCTCTATTTCAGCGGGTGTTTGGATACCTACTGAAAAAAGTTAAAGCTATTCACTATTACTCACGACTTAGACTTAACGGAAGAAAAGAGACTCGAAGCTTTACGCAACCCGAGCCTCTTCGTATTTAAGAAATAATTTTTCACTCGCCATAAATTATAGTTTGATAAAATCTAAATTTGAAATCCAAATATTATGTTATTTCTTTTCATCAAAGTATTTTTGAGCCCCTGGATGAACGTCAATACTAATACCCTGTAAACCCGTCTCAGCTTTGATAAATGCCCCTTTAGCGTGGGAAATTTTATCTGTGTTATCATAAATAGCTTTCGTCATTGAATAAACAACATCTTCTGGAAGATCTTTTTTAACCGCCAGCATTGCAAGTACCGAAACTGTTTCAGTATCATTTGCAATACCATACGTACCAGCTTTTACTGTATCTTTTGCATAGTAAGGGTATTTAGCAATTAACTCATCTGCTTTACCAGCATCCATACCGATAATATTTACTTTAGTAGTTGCATTTAATGCCTCAACAGCACCTGTTGGCGTACCCGCAGTAATAAACGCTGCATCGATTTGACCAGATTGAAGACCATCAGCAGACTCACCAAAATCAAGGTTTTGTGCTTTGATATCATCCATTGCTAAACCGTGAATTTCAAGTAATTGTTCAGCATTTGCGTAAGTTCCAGAACCTGGAGCACCTACAGAAACCTTTTTCCCTTTTAAATCAGCGTATGTTTTAATGCCTGATGCTTCAGTCGTTACTAATTGGACTGTTTCTGGATAAAGTGCACCTAGAGCAGCAATCGAATCGATTTTTTTACCATCAAACATCTCTGTTCCTTCAGTGGCATAATAAGCAATATCTGATTGTACAAAGGCAATTTCACCTTTACCATCTTGCAAAGCCGTCATGTTAGCAGCAGACGCTTGAGATACTTCTGCAGTTGTTTTGACGCCTGTTTCTTTAGAAATTAAATCAGCAAACGTCCCACCTAATGCATAGTAAGTACCTTGTGTTCCACCTGTTAATAGGTTCAAAAAGTCTAGCTTATCAGATGATGCTGAATCTGAATCTCCCTTATTCGAGTCCTTTGAACCTGTTCCACTATCAGCACCACATGCAGCTAAAATCAATAGCGCAAAGGCACTTAATAGTATTAATAGCCTGAATTGTTTTTTCTTCATAGTACTTCCCCCTTTGATTGTAAATAATCATCTATTTAAAATTATCAAATATAGTATAATAATGTCAATCTATTTATAGTAAATTCAGTCTTTTATAATTATACTATTTATCTCAATAGTAAATTATTTTCATATATCACAATACACTACCTTATTCTAAATTTATCTACATCAACCTTCAAAATACTTCTTTCAAAAAAAAAACAAACACAGTTTTAATATGTATAAAAATTGTATAAACAGATTATACAAACAATCCCTTAATTCCCTCTTTTTATAGAAAATAGATATTTTTAAGAGAGGTGATTCTATTACTGGTTCTTACCCTCAAAATAAAAAAACACTGTATCCAAAGTGATTCATCACTTCAGATACAGTCCACTCATACTACTTAATTAATAACGCCACAAGCAATTCTAGCACCAGAATTACCGGAAGGATCTGTTTTATAATCATCCTCTGACTCATGAATGATTAATGTAGTCCCTTCTCCACGTAACAATGAGTTGGCAGCGTCCTTTTCTAAGGTTAGACCTTCAGCTAAGAAAGTCAAATCCACTTTACCATCTTCTCCAACTACTAAATTCGGAAGATCTCCTAAATGATAGCCTTTAGGATTAAGCTTCCCATGTTCTTTTGAGGTTGGATTAAAATGTGGACCTGCAGATTCAAATGTTGGTGGTTCGCACTTTCCAACTGAATGAATATGAATGCCGTGTGTTCCGGATGGCAATCCTGATAGTGCGAGTGTCATCTTAACCCCATTATCTTCTTCCTCAAAATATGCATTGCCGTAGCTTTCATTATTTTTACCAATTACTTTCGCGGTTGCTGTTGGTCCTGAATTTGCGTTAACTGCCACTTTTTGCTCCTTCTTTTCAAAGAGACCACAACCACCGACAAATACTAATAAAGATATAATTATTAAGCTCATTTTTTTCATAAAAATACCTCCTCTATTTCTGATGGTTGCCAACAATCCTCCCACTTATGCAATTTCTATTATAATTTCGTGAATTAATCACTTAATAGGCATTTTACTCTATAAAGAAGCCACAATTGACTAGTTTACGAAGGAGGAAGTCACTTTTAACTCGTACTGTATTTTTTCACAAAGAAGAATTTCGATAAATCAAAAAGGATACCTCTAAATGAGATACCCTTTTCACTTACATTATTCCAAAATTTTAACAGTTACGTGTTTAACACCCCACTGACGGGCTTGTCCCTCAGTAGGAATAAATACATCAATTTTATTGCCTTTTATTGCTCCGCCAGTATCTGCAGCAACTGCTTCGCCATAGCCTTCAACCCAAACCTTAGTCCCAAGAGGAATAACGCGTGGATCTACAGCAATTACCTTTAAGTTTGGATTAGATCTAATATCTGTCCCATTCGCCGTTATCCCCGAACATCCTTCACAATATGCTGTGTAGGCAGTAGCTCGCATCGTTAATGTTTTGCCTGTCCCATTTGTTGGAGCACTTGCTGTTCTTGATGTTGTCACTGGTTTTTTAGCTATGTTTACAGGTTTTTTCACCTTTGCCGCTGATGCCTTGATTGCCAAAAACTCACCCGCAAAAATCAAGTCAGATGTAAGATTGTTCCATTCTTTCAATTCTGCTACTGTTATATTATTTATTCGTGCAATATTAAATAATGTATCTCCATGTTCAATACGATAAGTGTCCTCCGACGAATTCTCCTCTATAGCCTTCTCTTCGCTCAAAACATCTTCTGGATAAAACCAAAATGAGTCTGTCTCGTTCAGTGGCTGTATTTCTCCTAAAGTCAAATTATAAATTTTAGGGATTCCCCACAATGTGTCGCTTGGTTTAACTGTGTACACTTCAGCAGAAGACGTACTCGCAAACGCACTTAAGCCAAAGGTCAATGCTACAGCTAAAGCTAATGCTTGTTTCTTCATATTAAGTAATACCTCCATATTTTATTATTTTTTGCAATCTGCTACTAGCACACTAGAGTTGGGTACCAATCTGCAAGCATCGCTAGAGAATGCAATTAATAACTCAGGACATCGAACCTGATATTAGGAATTATTACTATAAAAGCAGAAAAATATACAATACCAATCATATTTTTAGTAAATTAAAACAATTTAATGGAAAAATAATTAAAACTAGTAATAAGATTTGCATCTTTTATATCTTGGAAAATCAATGTTTTTGAACGATAATATGGTAAAGGAGGTATGTAAGATGGAGATTAATTCAATCATGACTTCGCAGCTTATGGAGTTACAACAAACTGTACAAATGAGTATTATGCAAAGTGCACTCAATTTAAATGCGTCAGCTGCTGTCGAATTATTAAATGATATGCCTCAACAAATTGCTACACATCCATTTAAAGGGTCAGTTATTGATATTTCAATTTAATTAGGACTATTTTTACTTTTAAATTTCTTCATCCTAGGATAATTAACAATTGAAAGTTGGTGCCCTTTTGATTCGAGTGATAATAATGGACGATGAGCCATTAGCTCTTCTAAACATGGAAAAAAAGTTAAATGGATTTGATTCAATAGAGGTCGTTAAAGCTTTTACAACTGTAAAAGAATTGCTTGCAGAGGGGCCAAATTTAGATTTTCAGGTAGCATTTTTAGATGTTGAAATGCCTGGCATGAACGGTTTAGAGGTTGCACAGTTATTAAAAGAATGGAACAAAAATATCTATATCGTATTTGTCACTGCGTATCGAGATTACGCTGTTCAAGCATTTGAAATTTACTCCCTCGACTATTTATTAAAGCCCATTTCTAAAGCTCGTCTAGAAACAACTATTAATAGAATTCAAGAACTCTTCCACCCAGAAAGAGAATCGCTTCCTATTCTAAACAAATCTTCCATTACAATTCAGTGTTTTGGAGGATTTGTGGTCTCATGTGGTGACAAAGCTGTCCATTGGAGAACGGTTAAAACAAAAGAATTATTTGCCTTTCTTTTTTCCAATCTTAATAATCATATACCTCGTGATACACTCATCGATGCTTTATGGGGTGAGACCGATTATAAAAAGGCAAGAGTTCATTTACATACAACGGTTTCGTATTTACGCACAACACTTTCAACATTAGGCTATTCAGAGGTAATTCAATATGCGAATGGCTGCTATATTTTACAACTTGGGAATTTCCAATGTGATGCTCACGACTTAGAGCAGATTTTAAATAATAAAATGGAAACTAGAAAGCTTGATGTCGAGAAAGCTGAGGCATTAATACAAAGTTATCAAGGTGAATATATGGCAACATTAGATTATCCTTGGATTACTAGTAAAGCAAATTTCATGAATAACCAATTTACTCTTTTACTTCATGATTTAGTAGAGCATTATACAGCAATACATGATGTAAAAAAACGGGAGCACATCTTACTCTTAGCGTTAGAACATAATCCTTATTCAGATAAAACTATCCAGAAGTTAATACAACACTATATCGATGAGGATAATCGAGCAAGTGCAGTAAAGGTTTACAATAAATTTAAAGGTACTTTGTTATCTGATCTTGGCATTTTACCAAATCAAGAAACAACTGAGCTATTTAATGCTATATCAAAGGAATTAAAAATACAGTGAAGTTTCATCTTAACAACATTTTTCATAATCACCGGAATCGCTTATCGTAATCTAGAGATAAGTAAATATATCTAAGACAAAAAAGTATGCCAGCACTGCTGGCATACTTTTTATTGGGTTAGCCCTATTATCAAGATTATTTATTTGATTATTTTTTCTGAACATTCATTAATGACACAGGTACAGTTCCTACCTGATTGCTTTGCTTTATATAGTGCCTGATCTGCAATTGTTATTAATTGATTAGAGGTCTTAATATTTGCAGCAAAAGCTGTGACTCCAGCAGACAAAGTAACTGGCCTTCCACAAGCAGTATCTAACAAAGCCTGCTTTATACGTAAATTCTCTGCTAATTCTATAGCTACATCTATTGTAGTGGATGGTAATATAACCATAAACTCTTCCCCACCATATCGAAAGCACATTCCTCGCTTATCAATATTTACTTGCATATGATTTGCAAAGGCTTTTAAAACCTCATCACCTATAGTATGTCCATATGTATCATTTATACTTTTAAAGTCATCTAAATCTATTAAGACTATCGAATGTGGTACTCTATTTAAGATTAACTCATTTAAAATTTGATCCATCCCTCTACGGTTTGGAATTCCTGTTAAAGAGTCTAAATTCAGTTGATTAGTTAAATCAGATATTTTACTTTCTGAACAAGTGATCATATTTTGTATTACATTTTTTAAAGAATGTGCTTCATCATACCAATCATTAATGTCTTCAAGCTCTCTTACCGCTTCTCCCTCCTCAAAATCAGTAGAAATTTTTTTTAATGGTTGCACAATTTTTAAAGCTATCCATACAGCAAATGCCATTACTGTTATAAACAATATTAGTAGAGGAACTGTTATACTCTTTATAAACGCACTAAATGGAATTGACATTTCATCTAGTAATTTATCTGCCACTTGCTCCATATAAGGTTCTATTGCCTTATCCATATCTGGTTCCTGAAATTTCTCCTGTACATAGATTTTCGTAATTGCTGAAATTTCCTTCACATAATTCTCCCGTACAGCTATTTTATTGTGCATAAGAATGTCGTTAAAATTCTGATAGCTGCTCCAAATACTAACACTGGTTGTCGCGAGTACAACAATTATCGTCATACTAACAATAACAAACGATAATTTTAACTTAAATTTACCCACAATAGATCATTTCTCCCATTGAGATGATTTTTTCGTTAAATCTTATCTATGTTTCAACTCACAAATTATATATAATTATTCAATTATCATACGTTACATCTCTTAAAAAAAACTTAACAAATTCAAAAAGAACTAAATATTATATTTGTTTCTTTTAATTTAGTCTTAAAGTATTCTTTTAAAATATACCCATTTCTATTTTCCCAATTTCATGGCATGGTTAATGTGGGCCTTTTAAGTACTAGGGGGCAATTTAGGGGGCTTAATGTCTTTATTAGTTACTTATTTATTTGTAAAAGCTATTTCAAACGGTTGCATAGTCTTTAATATAAAAAAAATTCGCATTCCTCTAAGGATGCGAATTTTTTGGTGAAACCCTCTACCATAGTACAGGCTTTGCTACCATTAGCCATAACATTATTAATAATAACAAAATGTAAATCCATGCCTTCCGATATAACAAGGAAGCAAATCTTTGCTGCTCATAGGCAGGTGTATTAAATGTCTGTAAAGTGGGTTTGAACGCTCTTGCCAAAAATACAATGGATGCAAACATTACAAGAAATGTGAGAACAATCCACGAAGTACTCCAATGATAACCTACGTACCACATTAATAAAATACCGGAAGCAACAAGAACGTGTCCTGAGTGCTTTACAAGCGTTATTGCTCCCTTAAAAGCCTCAATATAAGGTAGCATCTCAACATGTGATGCTGTCCGCATTTTCTTAATAATAGATAAAACAACGAACAAAGGCCCAATCGAAAGAATAGCACTTAAAATATGTATATAAAGAAGAAGTGTAAAGATCGAAATCACGGTGCTTACTCCCCTTTTCATCAGTCTCCCTCATTATAGCATTCTAGAATGCATGCTTTATCGTCAATTGTGAATCCTTTGTAAACGCAACTTGAATCATTGTTAATTTGTTTGAAATCTACACAAAAAGGGTAAGGATTATAGTAACATGCACTTATAAAACAATAAGGAGTGATTTTTATAGGAATTCATCAATTTTTTACAAGTCTTAATGACCTAGAACGCATTATTCGTTGCCCAGGCCGCTTCAAATTTGAAGAGCATAATGTAGCAGCCCATTCTTGGAAGGTATCACAGTACGCCATGTTCTTTGCTACACTTGAGGAGATGAATGGAGCTACGGTAGATTGGAAATCGTTATATGAGAAAACCATCAATCACGACTTTGCAGAAGTATTCATCGGTGATATTAAGACCCCAGTAAAACATGCCAGTCCCGAGCTTAAACAAATGCTTGCACATGTGGAAGAAAAAATGATGGAGAAATTTATTATTGATGAGATCCCACAAGAGTTTCAAGCTGTGTTCTTTAAGCGCATGAAAGAAGGTAAGGATAGCACTATAGAAGGTCGCCTACTTGAGTTTGCTGATAAGCTTGACCAATTTTATGAAGCCTTTGCTGAATTAAAGCGCGGAAACACAGATAAAGAATTTGTGCATATGTATCAATCAGCCCTTTCTAAGATTTTAGTTATTCCTCTTGAAACTTCGGTTCATTATTTCCGTACTGAGATTCTAAAGGATGCTGTGAAGGAAAAAACACATATTGATATTCAAGCATTGACAGATGAAGTATTAACATCAAATTAATAGGTGCATGTACAAGTTTTCCGATTGAATTAAATCACGGAAGGCTTTTTTTATTTTCTCCAAAAAGTCGTATAATGAGAGGAGATCGATTGGGGGGAAAGCATGTGCCACAGGAATGTTCAATTGTAGAGGATTTATTGCCTTTGTATAAAAAACAAGCGCTCCAAACAACTACCATAGAGTTTGTCGAACAACATTTAGCTGATTGTGAGCATTGCCGTCAAAAGCTCGCCACTTCAAAGCAATCACTGGGACACCATTTACCAATGAAAAGAACATTAACATTTTTCCATCTTATTTTTATTGTGTTATCTTTTATGTTTGCCATTAACTCATCCTTAGTTGGCAATCAAAAAAGCTTTGTTGTATCATATGCAATTTTTGGCTGTCTTACTTATTTCTTTTACAAAAACATTTGGATCGTTTTTGCCATTAGCTCTGTACCTGTTTTTGTATGGGCCATCATTAATAATATTAATAATCCTCTCTATGTCACCGACTACACCTTTACGGATATAGGAACACTGTTGATCGGTGCTTGTTACATAGCCCTTTTACATACTATTTTCGCACTACTTGGCGCTGCTTTTGCTATTATTTTGCGCAGATTTACAAAAGTATTTAGATAAACAAAGGAGTTGTCTCAAAAAATATCAGAGACAACTTCCCTTATTACCTATTATCCCAATTCCAAAGCTCGACGTTCCCAAGCGCCTCATTAGAAATCCCTTCTACATTTTTTAACTTTAATAATTCCTTAGTTGGTCCTGTCACAACAGCACCATAAGCTTGAAAGCCGTTAGTTTTCAAATAATCATAGCGTTCTTGCAAATGAGATACACCAAGAAATTCCTCGATGTAGCTTTTCTTTTCATTGTCCAACAGCTTTTCCATATTTTCTAACATAAAGTGCTGGCTTTTTTTAACATCCATCGATAAATTTTGCGCTGTCCAAATGGATAAAAAATCATCACTAACTTTCATGCCCCCCGATAAACCGAAACTATCATAAATTGTTATCGAACCACTGCCTTCACTATACGATAATGGATCAAAATATTTAATCTCACCTGTATATAAAGGCATCCAAACGATTTCTACATCGTACGGAGCAAGCATTTTCACTAACTTTATAGGCTCCATAAACGTTGAAGTGGAAAATGCCATTTCTGCAACAGTTCCTTCGGGTAATTTATCTAATGTTGTCCAGACATTATTGTTAATTCGAGAAGAGGTTGCTTTCCCTGTTTGAGGGTTTTCGGGTAAATTAAAACTAAATTTTTCAGATGGATCTGTCGTTGTTAAAATAGATGAAGATGAATTTAATATTTTTTTATCCATATTCATTTCTCCTACAATTACGCTCTCTTTACCTACTTGCTTCACAAGAGGATAGCTAAATTTTTGTGTCAAAAATGGTGTTATTTCAGCAGATAAACCTGGGACATATTGTCCTTTAATATTTGGTTGCTGCCATTCTAAAACGATTAATGAATTATAAATATGTTTAAGATCTGGGCGCGTTTTTTCAAAAACTATAGACACGCTTATAATATAAAGACCATAAATAATACAGCATATTAGCAATATACGTAATACACGAAATGTTAACGTAAAACGGTATTTCCGTAAAATCTTTTTTTCCATCTCCTGCGACCATTCAGTCATCTTGAAGCCCTCCATTCTTCTTAGCTATTTCTGCTAATCGTTTACGTGCCCGATGTAAAAGTACTTTTACCTGTCCCTCTGATAGATCAAGTGCCTCTTGTAATTCATGATAAGTAAATTGTTCGTATTCGCGTAAATATAGTATCATTCGATAATTCTCAGGCAAAAAATTGAATAATGACTGGATATCTTCTGTCACTTCCTGCATTAGAATATCCGCCTCTGGCAGCCCATAAGGACTGAGCAATTCATCTTTCCAAAATAAATGTGCAAAAGGGATTGTCCTTCGCCTCTTTTGCTTACGCCATTCGTCTAAATATGTGTTCCTCGCTACTTTAAATAACCATGCTCTCACATCCTCTTCTTTGTAAAATGACAGCGATATCGTAGCTCGTACAAATGTTTCTTGTACTAAATCTTCCGCTATATGTACTGACCCAGACATCTTCAGCAGAAAATAATATAATGATTTCGCGTATTTCTCATAAAGTTGCTCAAGCTCATTTTTCCGCTGCCTGTCCATGCAATCCCCCTCGCTTTGTTATTTCACAAGTAAAACGTATGTCTTTTCTAAATGTTACAGTAATTACTAATTTTTTATAAAAAAGAAAAAAGAGTCGATTTTGATTAGCATCCCAATATCCTTTGGGAGCTTTCATCTCTCGACTCTTTTGATCGTTGTTAGGCTTTTTTTACGAACTCTGACTTTAATTTCATTGCACCAAAGCCATCGATCTTACAATCAATATTATGGTCTCCTTCAACCAGACGGATACTTTTTACCTTTGTACCAATTTTTAATGTTGAAGAACTTCCCTTAACCTTTAAATCCTTAATAATTGTTACTGAATCTCCATCAGCAAGTAGTTTGCCGTTTGCATCCTTCACAATTAGTGTATCCGATTCCTCCTCCGTTACAGTAGTGCTCCATTCATGTGCACATTCTGGGCACACAAAGTTCGCTCCATCCTCATACGTATATTCGGAATTACATTTTGGACAATTTGGATATGCTGCCACTTCCGCTTCCTCCTTTTACTTATTTGCTAGGTAAACCTTATATATGCTCCTATCTTTACATACTCCCTCCTATTAAGCAAAGGTTGTTCGTATTTTTTGTTCGTATTTGTGAATAAAATATGAATCTGATTCATGTACTTTGGGCTATTTTCATTCTGAATTTGTATGAATTGGAACACCCGCCCATTGACTTTTTTGCACGTACCATCTTACTTGCATCTTTGTTTATCATGCCTTATTATATCCTTAAAGGCTGCATTGTTCGTATAATATTAAGTTTTAACCTTTAAGCTGTAAAAGGGAGTTTTATTATTGGAGTTGGAATGACGGGCCTCACACCAAGGTGCATGAGGATAAGCAGGAAAGCTTCTGCGAACACCCACTTTGAGGAGTGGTGGTTTAAAACTTTCTATAATAACTACGGCATACGCGGCTTTTTAATTTGATCTTACAGCCACAAGGCTTTTGAGCGAATCACCCTTCATTATTGGAGGGTGATTTTTTTATGTGATTTTCTATGTCCTAAAAAAACTGCACTCCAATAGATGTGTCTAACAATTGGAGTGCAGTTCAAATTATTTAGCAATAACTACTACTTTTCTTAATTAAATTACAAAACCAACAATTGTAGCCGTTAAGATACTAACGAGTGTTGCTCCATACAATAACTTTAAGCCAAAACGAGCAACTATATTCCCTTGCCTTTCATTCAAACCTTTTACTGCCCCAGCAATAATACCGATAGATGCAAAGTTAGCAAAGGATACAAGAAAGACAGAAATAATACCCAGTGTATGTTCACTCATAGACTTAGCTGCTTCTCCAAGGCTTACCATTGCAACAAATTCATTCGTTACTAATTTGGTTGCCATAATTCCTCCGGCAGTAATAGCATCTGCCCACGGTACACCCATTAAGAAAGCTATTGGTGCAAAGATATAACCTAAAATATCTTGGAAGGATATACCGAAAATCATATCAAATAGTGAATTGATTAAATCCATTAATGCTACGAAACCGATAAGCATAGCTCCAACAATAATGGCTACTTTAAATCCATCCATGATATATTCTCCAAGCATTTGGAAGAAAGATTGCTTATGTTCATCTTCAATCGTTAAGATATCTTCACTTTCATCTACTGTATATGGATTAATGATTGAAACAATAATAAATCCACCAAACAAGTTCAACACTATCGCCGTTACAACATATTTTGGTTCAATCATCGTCATATATGCTCCAACAACTGACATAGAAACGGTGGACATTGCTGATGCACATAATGTATACATTCGCTGTGGACTAATCTTATCTAATTGTTTTTTTACAGTAATGAATACTTCAGACTGACCTACCATTGCGGAAGCAACAGCATTATATGATTCCAATTTCCCCATACCACTTACTTTACTTAAAAGTAAACCTATCCATTTCATGATGAGAGGGAGAATTTTAAAATGCTGTAAGATCCCTATCAAGACAGATATAAAAATAATCGGCAATAACACATTTAGGAAGAACGAATACTCTCCTTCATTAGCTAAACCACCAAAAACAAAGGATATGCCAGTACTTGCGTAAGACAATAAATGATCAAATACTTTTGTTATTCCTTTGATTAGAACATAACCAAACTTTGTATTAAGCAGTAGTGCAGCCAATAGAAATTGGATGATTAACATGATAATTATGTTTTTATATTTTATTTCTTTCTTGTTTTTACTCATTAAAAGAGCTAAACCAAAAACAAGTAACAATCCACAAAAGGATATTAAGTACCTCATAAGTTCCTCCATACATAAATAATTTGAGCGTTAGATATCTGAAAATACAAAGCCATTCTTTCACTTAGTATGTTCCAATATCGAAACTCGAATAACAGCCATAGATCTTCGTAAAAAGAGTCAGACGTCAGACAAATAATTTTACTATAACAGTTTTTCTACTAGTATTTCAATAGTTAGTATAAAAACTAATGCAAAAATACATATGAGTTTAAAACCTTTTGCCGCTTTTTCATTTTTATGCTAGATATGACAACATGTTTTACTTCAAAAACCAAAAAGACGATGACAAATTATTTCTGTCATCGTCTCTTCTTCTATTTCTCTGTTAATTGTAATATGCGATATAATAACGCAGCAAATTGGGCACGTGTTAATGGGGCATTCGGTTTAATATAATCATAATTCCCTAGTACGAAGCCTTTTGTGGCTAACGCATTTACATATGGAGGTTTAATAAGTTTATGTAATTGTTTAAACCTTCTATCAACAATGGAGATAAGAACCTTAACAAGAAAATCCTCGATTAGCTATATTTCGAGAACAATACAGCTACTATGATATCGCTTTTCCAATATAAAATCGTATTGCTGCTCGAAACGCTTGGTTAATGCCCTAGTGCTATATTTTGATTTATCTTATTTAATTTCTAAAAAGTATTATTCTCTATCAGCTTGAATTGAGGAAGAAAAAAGAATTGATAACCTTCCTTCATCTTGTATAATTCACCTCCATTTTGCGCATATATGGTAGTACAAGGGAGGTCATTACATTGAAAAAGTTATTTTATCTGTTTTTACTAGCCACACTATTATTATCAGCTTGTGGGAAAAATAATGCTCCAAAGGAAGTAGCTGTCGATAATAACACTTCCATTGAAGATATAGTGGGAGTTTTCATCAAGAATAAATTCACTGTTGAAGAAACGAAGGGAATCGTAACAATCTCCATTCAAGATACAGATGTAAAAAAAGGTTCAAAAAGTCAAATGTTGAAAGACTCCACGAAAATATTTGCAGAGCTTTCGAAACTAGAAAAAGTCAAAACACCAGCTATTATCTGGAATGCTCCTTTAACAGAACCTAAAGGGAATGACAATATGACTGAGGTATTAGGTATTTATTTTAGTGAGGAAGATTTTAGAAAGGTTAATTGGGCAAACTATGCACAGCTCGATATTGAGTCGATTGCTACTCATTATCAGGAAAGTGATGCTTTAGGACATTAGAAAGCTCCAGCAAAAGATACCCCTTCGTGTATAAGGAAGGAGTATCTTTTTTATAATTTATTCATTTAACATACATACTAATTGCTTCAGACAATAGGGATCGTTTTATCTTGTAATGCGTTGCTTGCCAGATACCTTTTCCGTCTTTTAATATGAATAGCTGCGGTGACTCATGCCTTACTTTAAGTTCTTTTTCAATGGCGTTTGAAACATGTCTTTCCTTCTGAACAATTACTAGATACTTTGGCAAATTCGTTTCCAATGCTTTAAATTCTTTCATTGCAGAAATACTACTAAAGCATGTCAAACTGTATTTTAACACTAGACAGGGTTCGTGCTTCGATTGCTGTAAGATATCTCTCCATTCTTCAGTCGTTTTAATTCGTTGCATACTCTGAACCTCCAACTAATAATCCTTCACTCCTATTATACCATATAGGGTATTTAAATCATTTTAATAAGAAAACACGAGCCTTACAATAGATGTAACAGCTCGTATCTCTTATCACATTATTTAAATACCTTCCGTGTTCATCAATACTAGACACCAGCCATCTGGATCTTCAATTGTGACACCTTTTTCAGCCCAATATGTATTTTCTGGTTCCACTTCTGGATAGCCCATTTGCAATAGGCGATTGGCAATATGCTGAATGGTTTCATGTTTTGGAATATACAGTACAAGAAGATTGTCCCTTGTCGGTGCCGGGCAAGGACTTCCCTCAATATGCTCTGTAAATTCTAAATGATAGTTAGCATTTGGGAGACCAATCATGATACCGGTATAGCCTCTATGTCCTGTAAAAGAGCCGATTTTTTCTAACCCTACGCCTTCGCAATAAAATCTTTCAATTTCCTTTATTTTATCTGTTGGTCTTGCAACGCGTACCTGTGCCACCTGCAATTCTTCTGACCATTGTTGTTTCATAGTTATTCTCTCCTTTTCGATCATTGTACAATTGAAAAATAGAGCTTGAGAACAGACATTAGTCTGAAAAATCACAATCAAACTTGACGCTCGTCTGAAATACCCGCGATGTTGGTTGAAATACCCGCGAATCGGAGAGAAATACCCGCGCAATCCATGTAAATACCCGCGAAGCGACAATACTACTTTAGAAAATCACATATTATATCTGCAACTGCTAACGGTTTTTCTTTCTCTAAATAATAGTCCTCTGCTGGCCAATACCGTCTTTCATATTTACTTAATCGTGCCTCAGAATCTCCTATATAGACATCCCGTTGCAATACTCTTTCTTCTCTAACTTGCCGGGGTATATCTATAAATAAACGATAGTCATAAAAGTTTCTCCATTCATGCCTCAATAGGAATACTCCCTCAATAATAAGAATACTATTAGAATCTAATATTATTTTCCTATTGCTAACCATATCTGCTGATTGATTATAGAATGGAAGCACAAGTTGTAAATTATTATTATGTAAGGGTAACAGTATATTCTTTTTAATAAACTCAATATCCCATTGTAAATAATAGTATTCATACCATTCATCGAAGCCAGTGTCATAGCGTTTACTTCTTTCAACGATAAGATAATCTATATGAATTAATTCTATAGCACAAATAGATTGTAGCTCCTCCGCCAATTCGTTAGCTATAGTGGACTTGCCTGCGCCACCTAGTCCATCAATTGCTATAATGAACGGCCTATTCTTAGTAGATCTCGCTTTATATCGTTTAATAATATCACTCTTTAGTTCATGAATATCCATTGATTAAACACTCCTATTGAAAAAACCAGCTCCTCTAAAGAACTGGTTACATTCCATTTATCCCGCGTTAACGGGCAGTAATTTATCTATACCAAAAGTGATGCTAAAAACTGCCCGTAAACGCCCGTTTGGTGAAGACTAACAATCAGTGGGCACGAAGCCCCACACTGATTGAAGCTTCACTTTATCCCGCATTAACGGGCAGTAATTCATCTATACCGAAAGTGATACTAAAAACTGCCATAAACGCCCGTTTGGTGAAGGGCAACAAATATTTTCTGCGCGACAGCGACAAATGTTTTCTGTGCGAAAGCGTAGCGACAGCAACAAATGTTTTCTGTGCGAAAGCGCAGCGACAGCAACAAATGTTTTCTGTGCGAAAGCGCAGCGACAGCAACAAATGTTTTCTGTGCGAAAGCGTAGCGACAGCAACAACAGGATGTTGGTTACACAAGCGTTTTCACAGGATGTGAAGGTTTTAGCTTGTGTTCCTCTATAATCAGTGGGGATGAAGAAAACCCCACTGATTAAGTTTCACTTTATACTGCTAGGGCAACACTAAAAGAAGCAGCTGTCTTCTCTTTTACTTCATCTAAAGTGACACCCTCTGCTAATTCTATTAGCTGCATCCCCTCTTCTGTAAAATCGAAAACAGCTAAATCTGTAATTAATCTATGAACAACGCCCTTTCCTGTTAACGGTAGCTCACATTGTTTTTTAATTTTCGACTCACCATTTTTATTCACATGCTCCATCACGACGACTACTCTTTTCGCACCGACTACAAGGTCCATGGCGCCCCCCATGCCTTTGACCATTTTCCCTGGGATCATCCAGTTTGCAAGGTCACCAGTCTCAGATACTTCCATGCCACCTAGAATAGCCAGATCAATATGCCCACCTCGAATCATCGCAAACGATTCAGCACTATCAAAGAAGGAAGCTCCATGAACAGCAGTTACCGTTTCTTTACCTGCATTAATTAAATCAGGATCGACTACTTCTTCTGCTGGGTAAGGCCCGATGCCAAGAAGTCCGTTTTCAGATTGCAAAAGTACGTCATAATCAGCTGGAATAGCATTGGCAACTAGCGTTGGGATGCCAATACCTAAATTGACGTTCATGCCATTTTGTATTTCTTTTACCGCTCTATTTACGATTCTTTGTCTTGTATCAGCCATCACGCTTCCCCCTTTTTCACCGTTAAACGCTCTATTCGCTTCTCATAGTTTTCTCCTAGTAAAACCCGTTGTACGAAAACCCCAGGCGTGTGAATATGATCTGGGTCAAGTTCGCCTACTTCCACAATTTCCTCTACTTCTGCAATCGTAATTTTGCCTGACATTGCAGCAAGAGGATTAAAGTTACGTGATGTTTTTCGATAAACTAAATTACCTAGCTTGTCTGCCTTCCATGCTTTGACAAGTGCAAAATCTGCAATAATTCCTTTTTCTAAAATATATTCTTTATCATCAAAAACCTTTACTTCTTTTCCTTCAGCGATTGGCGTTCCAACCCCAGTAGCCGTGTAAAAGCCGGGAATTCCAGCCCCACCAGCTCGCATACGTTCAGCCAAAGTGCCTTGTGGTGTTAATTCTACTTCAAGTTCACCACTTAAAAATTGTTGCTCAAAAATTTTATTTTCACCTACATAGGAGGCAATCATTTTTTTAATTTGTTTATTTGCTAGTAAAAGCCCTAAGCCCCAATCATCTACACCACAGTTATTGCTTACGACTGTTAAATCCTTTGTTCCCTTTTGCTCTAGTGCTGCAATTGCTTTTTCAGGAATGCCACATAGCCCGAAGCCCCCAACAGCTAACGTATCTCCATCTTTAATATCTGCAACAGCTTCTACAAACGAATTCCACACTTTCCCGTTCCCCATATCGAAACCCCCTAAAATTGCTCGTTTATTAAGGAAAATTCTACCTCAATATCATTTTACAAGTAAAGGTATTAATTAGAATATTATTTATTCTAAAAATGCATAAATCATTTTTCATCGTCCTCTTTAGAACTAATTGTCTTTAGTAGTTGCTTTAATGCAAAAGATTGATATGTATTCTTCTTGGTAATAACCCCTAAACGCCACGGCATCTCAAATTCATGTAACGGAATAATTTTCACATTTTGATTTGTTTGCTTTGCGGCGATTGAATATGGTAAAAGTGTCACTCCCAGGTTCGAGGAGACTAGTTCAACGATTAAATCCCACTGTGAGCTTTTATAGCCGATTATAGGTGTAAATCCTACGCTTTTACATGATTTAATAACATAATCATGTAGTGTGAATTCCTCTGTAAAGATAATGAACGTTTCATTTCTTAAATCTTGTAATAAAATATGCTCTTGCTGTGCCAATGGATGTGTGTCATTTATAAAAACATAAAATTGATCTTCCACAAATGATTGGACAGAGAATTTCCTTTCATCTGTAGGTAAAACAACAATTCCCATATCAACATCACCATTTTCTACTAACGTTCCAATCATTTTAGCTCCGCGCTCTACAAGCTCTAAATGTACCTCTGGATACTGCTTATGAAACTTTCTAGCGATTTTAGGAAAAAATAATGTCCCAATTAACGGTGGAATCCCTAATTTTATAGAGCCTGTTTTTATGTTCAATAAATCATCCAATAAAATATGCAATTCATGTACTGAACGCATTATTTTTTGACCTTGTTTATAGACAATACTACCTGCATCTGTTAATTCTACATTGCGAGTGGAACGATTTAGTAATTCCACTTGAAGAGTGTCCTCCAACTTTTTAATGCTTTTGCTTAATGAAGGCTGTGAAACAAAGGTTTCGTTAGCTGCCTTAGTAAAACTCCGATGTTCGACAACAGCCATAAATGCTTGTAAATCTCGTAATTCCATATACATACCCCCTATTTATTCTAATTAGTAAAAAAATCTTATAGATTTACTTTTCTTGTATCCGAAAATTGTACATTTAAACTTCAGTTTCATACTTACAAGGGTCATCCAAATACTCAGAATTTCTTAACTAATTGAATTCATAAATCTTAAGATTTTTTTGTTATTATTTATGAATTCAAATGTGGAAAGTAGGAGGGATGAAAGTGGCGAAATTATTGAAAGGACTATATTGGTTAGTATTATTGTTCTATGCTTACCTTGTAATAGAAACAGTGTTTATTTCTCGTGATTATTCACGAAGTATCAACTTAATTCCCTTTAATTCCATTAGGGAGTTTATCATGGTCGATAACGGGATTGGTGGTTATCGGATAGTTGATATAAATATTTGGGGAAATATTTTAATGTTTGTCCCAGCAGGTATTTATATCATGCTTCATTACCGAAATATAACTTTGTTAAATAATCTCTTCAAGTTAATAGGTATTAGTATTTTTATTGAGCTTATGCAATATATTTTTTCTTTAGGAGCTACAGATATTGATGATGTAATTTTAAATGCTCTAGGTGGGTTGATAGGTATTTCAATTTACAAAGTGTTTATGAAAATATTTAAAGAAGAAATTAAAATTCAAAAAGCTATTTCGATTTTATCTTCCATCATCGGAGTTCCAATATTTATTTTGTTTTTGATTTTAGTGATTTTCACATAACATTTTAAATATTAGTCTTAAAAAAAGCCCTTTAGTGGGCTCTTTCTAATGCTAACTTTATGCCAAAGCCGATTAACACTGTACCTGTTAATCCTTCTATAACAGCCTTGGTCGTTGGTTTTTTCATAAATACGCTAATTCTATCTAATAAATAAACATAGAACACAAACCAAAGTCCTGTTAAAGCGGTATAAATGAGCCCCATTATAAGAAACGGCATAAATGTACCGCTAGTGCCATCTACAAACTGGGGTAAGAATGTTAGGAAAAAGACAGCAACCTTTGGGTTTGTCACATTCGTTAAGAAACCTTGCTTAAAGCATGATTGGTGCGAATATTTGTGATCTATTTGAGTCTCATCTTCTACAACAGGCGACTGTGTGCGTATTGATCGTAGTGTCCATAACGTTTTTACACCTAAATAGCATAAATAGACCGCTCCAATGTATTTTAAAATGGTAAATACATATGCTGATTTTACAATAATCGCGGAAAGCCCAATTACCGCCGCTAAAGTATGAATCAATAATCCACAACATGAACCAAGTAAAGTCTGTAAGCCGCCCTTTCTGCTTACTGTAAGGGTATTTTTCGTCGCAATCGCTGTATCTGGACCAGGCAAAATAATTAATAGAATACACATTAATAAAAAAACAGATATATTCACCATTTTTATGCCTCCTTTTTCGTCAGAAAATTATAAAAACAATTTTAACATATGTAAAGCAACACAAAAAGATGTAATTTATCCAAGGTATTTTCGATTGACATATAACCCTAAGGTGTTATATATTTTTAACACCTTAGGGTTATATATTTTATGCAAAGGAGTTCATTTTAAATGACTGAAAAACTTGAGAATATTGTTAAAATAATTACACTTAATGCATCAATTGAGAAAGTATGGGAAACAGTGACGAATGCTGAAAAAATTGCTTCCTGGCTTATGCCCAATGATTTTAAAGCAATTGAAGGTCACGAATTTACGATACAATCACCGTTTGGCCCATCACCATGTCGAGTAGAACAAGTGGATGCCCCTCATTTTGTTCGTTTTGCATGGGATACAGATGGATGGTTTGTCACTTTTGAACTAAAAGAAGTTGGTGAACAAACAGAATTTACGTTAACACATGGTGGCTGGAAAGAAGCATCACATATCATTCCTAAAGCTAACATGTCTGCTGAAGCTGTTCACAAAAATATGGATGGCGGTTGGACGATGATCGTCGGTCAAAAATTCAAAGAAGTTGTGGAATCACAATGACTCAGCCCGCTGTAAAGTATGATGTTTTTCAAGCAATTGCTGATCCAACAAGACGTCATGTCCTACAGCTACTTGCCGCAAGTGATAAGCCCATCTCAATGATTTCCGAGAATTTTTCTATCAGCCGAACTGCTGTCGTTAAGCATCTAAAAATTTTAGAACAGGCTGAGTTAGTTTCCGCTCAGAAAAAGGGTCGGGAAAAAATATATACATTACATGAGGAAAAACTAAAAGAAATTGAGGACTGGCTACAGTACTTTGATTTATTTTGGGATAATAAATTGGCAAAACTACAAAGTATTATTGAAGAAGATTAACATTACAAGAAGCTGTCCTCATCTGTATGGACAGCTTCTTGTTTAATAAAGGTAAAATAATCCACCATTAATAATTTCTATTTTTATCTTTGTATCATATTGTTCCTCTAATGCCTTTTTTTCAATGTCGTAGCATTCTGGTTTGTCATCTACATCCTCATAAAAATAATCTAATACGCGTTGATCCCGTTGCCATCGCTTTTTTGCTTCAGCAGCCCACGAATGATCATCTTGTGCAACGATTGCTTCAATTGCCGCATCTAATCTTTGAAGTGCTCGGTTAGGCTTAATAATGAATTGTACATGAAAGACATTATCTGCTGGAACCGTGTCTAGCTCAACTGCCTGTAAGGTCTCATAAAAATCCTCTTTAATGATCCCTGTCAATAGATTTATACCAAAAGAATAGAGCATTTCTTTCGTTCGATCGCAGCAATATGATATTTTATAATTCACCCCTAGCCAAGGCGTTAAGATTACCTGACCTCTAGCTGCATCAACCTTTTCAAACATTTGAACATAAGCTCCAAGTTCCCTTGTTGCTTGAAAAAGCTGGTTCAGCCTCGGAGAACCGAAATGAATAATCTCGCCATAAAGGTTGCCAGGGGTTGCTGTTTGATTTGTAATAAATGTAACTTGCGCAGGGTTTGGCTCACTATTAGTAGCTTCTACATATTGCCAATAGAATGGTCGATTCATTATTTTTTTATCAATCTCAACTGTTAATTGCACTGTAAGATAATGATCGTCTTCCCCTAAAATATAGCAATCATTTTCTGTGAAAAAATCTCGTAAATAGCTATGAACTTGCCGTGGATACATGGCACTTCTCCCTTACCTTATACAGATTCTTTAAAATTAGTTAGAATCGCATCTAAATCGCCTACTACTTTTTCAAAAACATCAATTTTCGTGTGAAGTAATGCCAATATGTTTTCTTCAATAGTGTTTTCAATAGCAAGATTATAAATATGAACATCATGCTCTTGCCCTAAACGATGTACACGACCAATACGTTGCTCTAGCTTCATCGGATTCCAAGGCAAATCATAGTTAATGACATGATGACAGAATTGAAGGTTTATCCCTTCCCCGCCTGCCTCTGTTGCAATTAAAACCTGTGCCTTTTCCTTAAAAAGATGCTTCATATAATCACGTTTGCTTTTATTGAATTTACCGTTAAATAGAACGCTCGTTATACCTTTAGAATGTAAATACCATTGTAAATACAGTTGAGTAGCTCTATATTCTGTAAAGATAATCACCTTATCCTTTGCCTGTTCGATAATTTCAAGCGTCTTTTCCGCCTTGGAATTCACCTCTAAAGCCATTAATTTTGCTAAGATTTCCTCAATTTCTGATGTCTCCGAATGATCTTCAAGCATTTTCGATAACGTTAAGGCTGTCGCTTCTTTGCTACTACACATTTCCTTTTGTAAGGTAATTAATGAAAAAGAGCCTGTATTTTGAAGCGTTCTAAGCAGATCATAAACTTCCTTCTCTGCCTCCGTAAATTGGATGGGCACAATTTGAACACGACGATTTGTCCATTCAATTCCTGTATCCTCTCTACGATTTCTTACCATTACCTGATTTACTAACTCTTTTAAATAATCATCATGCTCTAAATCATGCTTACTAGCTGAAAATGCAGATTGGAATGTATCAAAATTGCCAAGATGACCAGGCTTAAGTAAGGAAATAAGATAAAATAATTCAAAGACATCGTTTTGAATCGGTGTGGCTGTTAATAATAAGCAAAACTTCTTCTTTAAGCCCTGTACAAATTCATAAATTTGCGTTTTATGATTCTTTAATTTATGAGCCTCATCGATAATAATCATGTCATAATCTTGCTCATAAATCCGCTCTTTGTGGGGACTCTTCTTTGCTGTATCTATACTCATAATAAGGACGTCATAGCGTTCAATTGGGCAATTTTTTTTATAAGCTACAGCTGGAATATGGAATTTTATATTTAATTCTTCAATCCACTGATTAATAAGAGATGCTGGCGCCAATATTAATGCCCTTTTGACAAGCCCACGAATAAGATATTCCTTTAAAATCAAACCCGCTTCTATAGTTTTACCGAGACCCACCTCATCCGCTAAAATGGCTTTTCCATTCATACGTTCAATTACCGTTTCTGCTGCCTCCAACTGATGAGTAAGCGGCTCTAAATTTGGTAAATATTTTGTTGCCTGTAGACCTGTGAAATCAGTAATTAACTTCATTTTCACAATTTCATAACTCATCTTGTACAATGTCCAACTATCCCATTTTTCAAGATGATCTAGTCTATTTAGAAAACCTTCTTCCCATTCTGACGACCTATCTATTTTCATGATCATCACCTCATGCCATTATTTCTAGCTTAGGTTGTCCCAAAAAAAAAAAGCTATGACCATGAGTTATAATAAGAGTAAATAGTTAGAACCTAGTATCTTATATTTTTAAGGAAAAATAGCCCTAAGTGGGGCTTTTTATCATCTTCATTTTTTCATACAATTAAAGAAGTGTTACATTGTCGAAAAATGCCATTTTTAAGAGACAGGCGATGTAATGCCTTAATGTTGATTTGACAAAGCCTATTAACTAAGGGGGGTAACTATGAATATTATTGAAGCATTATCAGTGGCAATGCCTTACATTCATCAAGCAATGAAGGGACAAGCCATGATGGCATTGGTGGATAAAGAGAGCGAGAGCATTGTTATATATTTATCTGGAAAGCGATTAGATGCTGGTTATAAAACTGGGCAGAAAATTCATCCAGATGATGCAAATCTCCATCTCCCACTTAAAGGACAAAACACTAATTTAACTGTACCAAAAGAAGTTTATGGTGTGGAATTCAACGCATATTCTTTTCCTGTTCGTGAAAAAGGAAATATCGTAGGCGCACTGGCATTTGGATTACCTATTGATGATTCTCTTCAAATGGAAAAATATATCCTAACTATGAATGATATTATCCAGAATCTACAGGATAAAGTACATACAATTGCCTCCCATTCAGAGGAACTTGCTGCGACTAGTGAGGAAATAAATAAACAGGCCCAGTTTGCTTTGGAAGATGCTGAAAAAACAAATGGAGTTACAGATTTAATAAAAAGTATCTCTCGTCAAACAAATTTACTTGGTTTAAATGCATCGATTGAAGCAGCACGAGCTGGCCAGCATGGTGCCGGGTTTAATATAGTAGCACAAGAAGTTCGTAAGCTATCTACAGAAACAACAACTGCTACTGATAATATTGAATCCTCGCTACAAAGCATCAATCGAAATCTAGAGAATTTAAAGCAAAATATGACTCAAATAAATAGTGCCACGAATGAACAGGCACATCTCGTTCAAGACTTTAGTGAAATTATTGATGAACTTAGTACGCTTAGCATAGAAATGAAGAATTTTATGTCTAAAATGATAAAATAATTTCGGTTTATTGGTTAATGTTCTTCTATTAATTTCTCTTTATACGTAAAAATGATAAAAATCCGCTTGGCTTCCCTCAAGAATCTGGGCGGATTTTTACCTATTCGAAAAATAGACAACACCTCTTTTTTCACTACATCATATAAATCAGTTACATCAGCATTCGGATTTTGAAACACCAAAATACAACCCACTAATTTCCATAATATATGCTATGATTATTTTTTGTTACACTATTGAAAAAGCGAAGATGAGGTCAGAATGAACAGAAAAGTATTTATATTACATGAAATATATGGAATCAATAATTTTATAAAAGTGCAAGCTGATACATATAGTGATGCTAGCACTACTGTTGAGTGCATTTCTTTATATTCAGGGAATAAAATGTTTCCATATGAGCAAGAACAAGAAGCCTATGAATATTTCATAAATGAAGTTGGCTTTGATGCTCCTCTTGAAAAACTAACTCAAAAACTGCTAGAAGCTAAAAAACAATATGATGAGGTCATGCTAATAGGATTTAGTGTAGGTGCAACATTAGCTTGGAGACTGTCTATACTTCCATTACAACGCATCATTTGCATCTATGGCTCACGTATTCGCCAGTATCTAAATGTCATACCTGCTTGTCCAACCCTAGTCATTTTACCTAGTCTTGAGAAAAGCTTTAGTGTACATGAATTAAAGGAAGCACTTGATGTATTACCAATAGTTCAAACCAAACAATTTACTGGTCTTCATGGTTTTATGGATTGTCATAATTCGAATTATTGTCATGAAAGCTATTTGCAAGCACATTTTGAAATCTTACAATTCTTGCAAACTGAAAAATATCAAGGAGGACATAGTAGTGGACCAAAATGAAAAATTGATGATAGATCCTTATATTGAAGGAGGAAATGTCATTTATCCGAGCTTTCAATTATCATTACAGCCGGGCAATATCACCGGTATTTATACAGATGTTTCCAAAATACATACTTTAATGCATTGGTTTGTGAAACAAAATAATACATTTACATATTTTCGTGAAAGTGCTTTATATGAGCGACTTACGGTTCGAGAATATATCAAGTTTTGCTTAAAGCTCTTCAAGGCTTCTTCCGAAAATATGGAAGATTTAGTGAAGTTGTTTGCATTAACGGAACAAAAAGCGATTAAAATCAGCAAGCTTTCAAATGGAGAAAAACAGCGTTTAAAATTGATTCATACATATCTCAATCAAGCACAAATACAAGTATTAGAAGAGCCATTTCAAAATATGGATGAATTCTCCAAACAAAAGGTTCTTGAGCTATTGAATGCACTTCAGCAGCAAGATAAAAAAATTATCCTACTTTCTAATAATATGGAGGATTTAATTATTTCAAGTACAGCCATTCATAGATTGGATACAATGGGCTTACATGCACTAGATGTAAAAGAGGATGAGACAGAAATCACTCCTCCTTTACTTGAAAATGCACCAATCAGACTTGATAAAATTCCAACGAAGAAAAATGATAAG
The DNA here is from genome assembly GCF_044761885.1 of Lysinibacillus sp. NPDC097231. Lineage (NCBI taxonomy): Bacteria > Bacillati > Bacillota > Bacilli > Caryophanales > Bacillaceae > Lysinibacillus > Lysinibacillus sp. NPDC097231. The sequence continues at coordinate 45,637 of NZ_JBIWDH010000034.1, forward strand.
ATCATTTTATTTAATCCACCAGAAATTGATTACATCGAAAGCGTCGAAGGTGTTGTCTCTGTATATGTTGCGGGTGAAGCTTATCCATGTGCATTATCCCTCAATGAGCTTGAGCAAAAATTGACACCTTTCGGCTTTTTTAGAAGTCATCGCTCCTATATCGTTAACTTACAAAAGGTACGGGAAATCATTACATGGACCCGCAATAGCTACAGCTTAGCTTTAAATAGCAATGAAAAGAACGTAGTACCCTTGTCGAAAAATAAGCTCACCGATTTAAAGGAAATACTCGGAATTTAGTAGATTTCCCAGGAAATAAACGACTCCTGTCAGTTGAATTATTTCTCCATTGAAGGTCGTTTTTATGCCTTTCATCTGTAAGTTAATGTTGTGTTCTCCATTGTCCCTTATAGTGAAGACATCAACAACATATGGGAGGTTTTCAAATGAACGCAGTGATTGATGTTCAGCATTTGAAAAAAACATTTAATAAGGAAGCAGCATTACAGGATGTTTCATTTACAATTCAAAGAGGGGAAATATTTGGCTTTCTTGGGCCAAGCGGTTCTGGAAAAACTACTACTATTAAAATATTAACCGCACAAACTGAAAAAACTGCTGGCGATGTTTTATTGTTCGGCTGCCCAGCAAATGAAATGAAACAAAGTGAAAATCGTAAACGCTTTGGTATTTTAACAGATAATAGTGGACTATATACAAGACTTTCAATCGAGGAGAACTTATCGCTATACGGAAAATTATACCAATTACCTACTTCAGCCGTGAAAGAGGCATTAGATTTTGTTAACTTATACGGCGATCGTAAAAAGAAAATTAGTCAGCTTTCTAAAGGGATGATTCAACGTGTTACACTTGCACGTGCCATCATGCATAAACCAGAACTATTATTTTTAGATGAGCCAACCTCTGCACTTGATCCTGTGAATACACAGCATATTTATAATGGCTTGCGTAAATTAAATGACATGGGTACAACGATATTTTTAACAACACATGATATGGGTGAGGCAGAAATACTTTGTGATCGTGTAGCCTTCTTACATAAAGGGGAAATTCGAGCAATTGGTTCACCAAAAGAATTAAAAAAGGAATTCGGCGATGAATCTATTACAGTTGAATTAAAAAATGGTGCTTGTGAAACCATTCAAAATGGAGAACAGGATGCACAAAAACTGTTTCAATGGATGCAATTGAACGAAGTTTCTCGCATTTATACAAACGAGCCAACACTAGGTGATATTTTTATGCAAATAACAGGGAGTGATTTAGTATGAACATTTCAATGACACGTATTCAAGCTATTCTTATGAAGGATTATAAAGAATTTTCACGTAACTATGCAGTATCCATTATGGCATTAATGCCACTTATTTTAGCATTCTTGTACAATAAGTTGGGTACAGTCAATATAAACGCCTATTTTCTTACGATTAATATGACATTTTCTTTGGTGACTGCCTATGTACAATGCTGTTTAATCGCTGAGGAGAAAGAAAAGAATACGCTTCGTAATCTCTTGCTTTCCCCTGCTTCACTTGGAGATATTTTAATCGGTAAAAGCTTGTTTGTCTTTATCGTTACAATGATAGTTGTAGCAATGACTATTTTTCTTTCCGGCTACAGACCTGCTAATCTTTTCATCTTAGCTATTGCATTAATACTTTCAGCTGTGTTCTATATTGCACTAGGGACATTATGTGGATTATTTGCTAAATCGGTTATGGAAGGATCTATTATCGTTCTACCTGTTATTATTATTTTCTCATTAGGTCCTCTTGCTCTACAGTTATCTGCTGCCTACCCTATCTTAAAAATTGCCGAATGGTTACCAAGCTCTCAATTGATACTATTGGCTGAGGCTTTGGAAGGAAAATACACAACAATGGACGTTATTATTCCAATGGCTACAATCATTGCATGGTCGCTAGTAACTTGGATTGTCACAGGATTTATCTACAAAAAAAGAATGGTCGACTAATGACCATTCTTTTTCGCTTTATTTCTTTTCTAATCTTTTAGTAGCATCAACTAACAGCTTCCGCAAATGTTTTTTTACCTCAGGCCATTCTTGTAGAGTAATACTGTACATCACGGTATGCCGCGTTGTACCATCCTTACGTATCATATGATTACGTAAAACCCCTTCCTTTGTTGCTCCTATACGTTCAATCGCCTTTTGGGAACGTAAATTTTCATGATCGGTTTTAATTTGTACACGCTGTAAATTTAACACCTCAAAGCAGTATTGTAATAATAAATATTTACAATTTGTATTGATGGCCGTTCGCCAAAATGCAGGTGTCATCCATGTAGTACCTATTTCAAGGCGCTTATGCTTTTCATCAATATCCATAAAGCGAGTCGAACCGATGATTTGCCCAGATTTTTTATCCACAATAACGAACGGAAATTCTGTTTGTGCATGCTTTGTAGCTAGCGCTTTTTCCACAAAGTTATTCACATCCTCCATGTTTTCTATTGTTGAGGGCGTATGTGACCAAATCTCTGGATAACTTCCAGCCTTTAATATCCCTTGCTTATCTTCTTGTTCTAATGGTTTCAGTACTACCACTTCATTTTCCAATACGATAAAATCCATTACACTTCACTCCTTTTTACTATTTAACGGTAATTTTGATATGATGGATATAACCAATTTTTAAAAACTACACCATACCAGGAGATGCGCAATCTTGGAGCTTTCTATTACATTCACAAACCAATCTTTAAAATATGTGCAAATATATGAAGAAATAAAACAAGCAATTTTAAGCAAGAGGTTACAGCCACATGAGCAATTACCGTCCAAACGAACACTTGCTAAAACACTCGATGTTAGTGTTCATACGATTAAGGAAGCTTATGAGCAATTACTCGCAGAAGGCTATATTTATAGTAAAGAGCGATCGGGTTATTTCATAGCACCCTTTGAATTCGAATGGGAACAGCAGCTAAAAAAGCAGAAGCATACAACTTCCCATGCAATACCAGCTACTTATGATATAAAATTTGATTTTAATAACGGACATGTGGATAAGGAGGCTTTTCCATTTTCGATCTGGCATAAGCTATTAAAAAAGCATTTCAATATGAATAGTTTAACGACAAGTCCTTGGCAAGGGGAGGATGTATTACGGAAGGAAATCGCTCATTATGTTGAACGTTCAAGAGGCGTTATTTGTGAAACATCGCAGGTTTTTGTTTATAGTGGTACACAAAGTCAGCTACAGGCTCTATGTCATTTTTTTGGCACGAAGATACATGTGGGCTTAGAGGAACCAGGCTTTAAACGAGTACGTGCAACATTTCAACAATGTGGATTAACCACTCAGGCTATCCCTGTTGATGACTTAGGGATTACAATTCCGAAAAAATCTATCCACATGCTATACACAACACCCGCACACCAATTTCCGCTCGGTATGGTCATGGCTATTGAACGGCGTGCGGCTCTTCTGCAATGGGCTACATCTGGGGCTACCTATATTATAGAAGATGATTATGATTCGGAATTTCGCTTTAAGGGACTCCCTATCCCCTCTTTAGCAAAAATGGATCAGCTTCAACGTGTTATTTATTTTGGCACATTTTCTAAAACACTTATCCCATCGCTACGCATAAGTTACATGATTTTACCTAAATCGTTAGTCGAAGATTTTGTTCTTTTTAACCAAGACCAAAAGTCTGTAGTCTCGAAAATAGATCAGCTTGTGTTAGCCGATTTTATTGCTCAGGGCTTTTTCGATAAGCATTTAGTCAAAATGCGTACTATTTATCGTAAAAAGCAACAGACATTACTAACAGCTATTAACACCCATTTCTCTGAGGAATTCCAAGTCATTGGGGAGAAATCTGGGCTACATATTGTTGTGAAGTTACCAACATGGCTTTCTGAACAACAAGCCATTCAGCTTGCACAAGAGGTAGGAATCAATGTCTATCCATGTTCAACCTCATATCAACAAGATTCTAAGGATGCAATGGTTATTCTAGGTTATGGCGGGCTGTCTCTTGGGCAAATCGAAGAAGGTATTGAATTACTAGCAGCAGTATGGCAATCCGTTTGATTTTTGGTTTGCCAAAAAGTATATAGGGGAAGATCTATTAGCCGTATTTTAAAATAGACCAAAATGGATATAGTTAATAAAAGGTCAACCTCTAAAATTGCTTTGTCGATATTACTTGAAAATCTATCTACCATTAGAAAAGACCGCTCTTTTTTCGAGGCGGTCTCTCTTTGTCCGGCATACTTCAATGCTTAACAATGTGTAAGCTTTATTTCGTGAGCAAATTTTATCATTTTCGCAATTTCCGCATGCTTCTTATAGATATAACTTGCACTATAATTCAACTCCTCTGCAATATCTTCTAAGGTCATGCCATCTATATACTTTAATTTTAAAATTTTGTGATCCAGCCCATTAAACTTGTTAATAAGTCCCATAAAGCTCTTTTGTTCATCAAGCTTAATTTGCAGCTCCTTTGCTATTCGCTCAATACGTTCCTCTAACTTGGCTCCATCGGAATCTGCCATAAGTTTTACCCCGGCTAAATCACCATTAACCCAACGACGCAATTCCTTTTGTGATCTCTCTAGATTATATTCTAAATAAGCAATTTCATCTTCAATTTGCTGATAATCTCTTAACCATTCGTACATTTATATAGCACCCTCTCTTTTTTTCTTCTTAATATAGTTCCTCTTTACTCTATAAACAAAAATACCTTTAAACGGTATTGCTATTTATAAAAATTCCCCAAATTGAATATCACTAGTTTACTTTATATAATTTCTACACCACTTTTCATATAACCCCTATCTTTTTATTTTATAGACTAATAATTTTACTGGATATATTTACTATACTACCTTTAAAAGGTACAGTCAATTGAAATACCTTAAAAAGATACCTAAATCTTTACAAGAATACTGATTAACGGTATTATAGTGGTTAACGGAGGTGCTTAACATGGAACAAACAGATAACTTAAAGGTAGTTTTTTCAACAAACTTGAAGAAACAGTTAGATAAAAGGGGTTTAAATCAAACCGATATGGCTAGAGATTTAAATATTCCTGAAACAACAGTTTCTAATTGGATGAAAGCCAGCACTTACCCTAGACCAGATAAAATTAAATTAATGGCAGATTATTTTAATATAAAGCGTTCTGATCTAACAGAAGAACAACCAACTAATTTAATTGAAGTTCAGCCAAATTACGTGAAAATTCCTATATTAGGGGCAATTGCTTGTGGAGAGCCTATTCTAGCAGAGCAAAATGTTGAAGGATATATGTATGAATTCTCTGAGTTATTACCGCCAGGAAATCTTTTTGCTTTAGTAGCCAAGGGTGATTCTATGGAACCCACCATTCCAAACGGTTCCAAAGTTTTAATAAGAGAACAAAGTGAAGTTGAATATGGAGAGATAGCTGCTGTACTTGTCAACGGAGATACAGAGGCAACACTTAAACGTGTAAAAAAACAAGGTGATACCATTTTTCTTATGCCAGATAATCCCAAGCACGAACCTTATATTGTTGATGAAAATAATCCTGCAAAAATCATTGGTAAGGCTATTAGTTTTAAAGTTACACTATAAATCTGGGGGACATCTGTTAAGATTCAGACCCTTAAAAGAAAATCCCCCAAGTAGGTTTTATATTTTAATTAATATTTTCCCTTGATGTTGACGACTTTCCATTAACTCATGGGCTTTTTGCATATCTTCTAAAGCAAAAATAGCAGCAATCGGTACTTGAAAGCTTTCATCTTTTAATAACATAAAAATATCCTGCGCCACTTGTTGGAGCATTTCGGGCTTGGATGCTCTAGTTGTACCCAAGCTAAATCCTTTAACATTGCGACAGCTACTATGCAAATCAGCTGTTTTAATATTACCTACCTTGCCGCCACTATTGCCAAATTGCACAAGCGTGCCATATGGCGCTAAACAGTTAAAACTTTCTTCTGTTATACGTCCCGCGATGGAATCAAAAATGATATTTACACCTTGTCCATCTGTAAATTCATTGACTTGATTACTAAAATTATCATATGTCAGTATATGATGTGCACCTAGCGTATAAGCAATGTCTGCTTTCTCCATTTTACTAACCGTACCTATAATCTTTTTAGCACCTAGCTTTTTTGCCATTTGAATAAGCATTGTCCCTACTCCACCAGATGCAGCATGAATTAATACGCTTTCGTCTGTACTAATTGGTGCAATTTGATGCGTCAATAGATAGGATAAAAATGAAACTGTTGGCACAGCAGCTACTTTTTCCAGAGGTACATCATTTGGAATTTTAAAGACAAGCTGTTCTTTTACCACTACATATTCCGCATACGATCCATTTTTAGGAAATGCAATTACTCGGTCCCCCTTTTTAAAAACACTGTTCTCATCAAAAACCTCTTCAACAACACCAGCAACATCTAAACCTAGGATCATAGGAAAATTTGCTTTTGCTTTATTTCCTGTTCTGTTTTTAAGATCGGCAAAATTTACACTCGTATATGTCGTGCGTATTAATACTTCCCCTTCAGAAATAGTTGGTTTTGGACAATCAACGTACGTTAAAACTTCTGATGTGCCAAACTTATTGATGATAACAGCCTTCATAAATATCTCCCTCCTTGTTATAGTAAGATTATATAATGAAAGGAAATGAAAAGGAGGACTTTCCATGAAAATCAAGCTTAGAAAAGAACAACACAATAGCATTACATATAATTTTTTTGATAGCACAAGTGATAAAGTATGCTTTATGTTCTCTGGCACAGGCTATACCTATGAAAAACCCCTACTTTATTATTCTACTGAATTAATGCTTGAGCTTGGCTATGATGTCGTACAAGTATGTTATGCATTTGAGCAACAACAGTTTGAACAGAAGCCAGAGGCTATTTCAGAGATGGTTTATCAAGCCGGGAATCCTATCGTAGAATATATTTTACGTACAAAATCTTATCAGGAAGCTGTGTACATAGGAAAATCTCTTGGAACATTGCCTATTATCGATTTTTATATGCAACAGGTTCCTTCTGTTTCTTCCCGTTATGTGCTTTTAACACCGTTGTTATCACTTGAACATGTCATGCAAAACTTACTAGAGAAACATGCTTTTCTTGCAATCGGTACAGCTGATCCACATTACTACAAAGAAAGATTAGAGCAACTTTCTTCATATACGCTTGCTATTGTAAAAAATGCTGACCATTCACTTGAACTAGCAAATAATACATTAGAGTCAGTTACCATTTGTCAGTCATTGTTAGCCGAGCTTAAAGCATATCTTCAATAATAATTCTATCTACATTTTATCGGAGACCTTTACCAAAATTACGAATATATTTTACGCTATCAAAAATACAGTGAAGAACAGAGTAAATATGGCTGTTCTTCCCAAGAGAGCTCGGGTTGCTGAAACGAGTAAGAACGAATTATTGAAACAAGTCTCGGAGTAGCGCATTGGATATCTGCTGGAATGATGGTGCGACAGGAGCTCCCGTTACAGAGTAACAGTATAAGCATAAACATTATGCTGCACTGAAAAGGCTATTAGGGCGACATAATAGTGAACTAGGGTGGCACCACGTGAATATAAATTCCACAATCTCGTCCCTAAAGCAAATCGTCTTGGGGATGGAATTTTTTTATTTAGTTACTTGTCATAACTACTAGGAGGAATTTATATGGAAATTCAATAAATTGATAGCAACATGGCGTTATCCAGCTATATTATTGTCTAGTATTGGTGTTTCAAGCGTTGGAGGTTGGATCTATAATGGTATTCTACCGTTATATAGTATAGCTCTATTCGTCGCTTTGACTCTTCTTTCCTTCGCTTTGGCTCTTCTTTCCGTCACTCTGATTTCTTTCTGTCACTCTGGCTTTGCTATCTGTCGCTCTGGCTCTTCTTTCCTTCGCTCAGATTTCTTTCCGTCACTCTGGCTTTGCTATCCGTCGCTCTGACTCTTCTTTCCGTCGCTCTGATTTCTTTCCGTCACTCTGGCTCTTCTTTCCGTCGCTCTGGCTTTGCTATCCGTCACTCTGATTTCTTTCCGTCACTCTGGCTTTTCTTTCCTTCGCTTTGGCTCTTCTTTCCTTCGCTTTGGCTCTTCTTTCCGTCACTCTGATTTCTTTCTGTCACTCTGGCTTTGCTATCTGTCGCTCTGGCTCTTCTTTCCTTCGCTCTGATTTCTTTCCGTCACTCCGATTCTCCTATCCATTTTTATGGCTGAATGGTCGAGCATTCACTTCCCTTAGATGTATACCCTAATAAAACTAAAAAACATACTAACATTAGTAGTACAAACCAAGGCCATGGTTTGTGCTACTATTTTTTTATAGTAGAAGTGAAGAAAAGCCGACCAGCCTCTGGGACCATTTGTGAGTCCGTATATAAAACCGGCTAACTTCATGCCCTTATATGAATCAGTTTAGTATGTTGGGTCCAAAGAGATCGTGTATAAGAAAGTGGAATCGATAAGGTACTGTGAAGGCTTCTATGATTGGTCAAAAGGAGAAGAATGAGATGAAACATGTCATTGCGTTAGATGTCAGTAAAGGAAAAAGTACCGTTGCGATTTATAATGGTCACCGCCAATGTGAGTTTGAAGGTGTGCTACATCATACACGTGGTGATTTTGAGCGATTACGCGAACGAATGGAAGAGATGACAAAGCGAGATGGACAAGCGCCAGATATCGTATTTGAAGCAACAGGCATCTATTCAAAACCTGTCGAAGCATTTTTCAAAGATTACGGCTATGCATACTGCCGCATGAATCCACTTGAAGCTAATTTACAGATGGCAACGCTGCGTCGCAATAAAACCGATATCAGTGATGCCCATGAACTCGCGAAGACACATTTCAAAATGGAACGCGAAACAACGTACATACAAGACGATTATTATGAACAGATGCGTGCACTTACTCGTTATTACGATGAAATTGACGAAGAAATCATTTTACTCAAAAGTAGAATGCATGCCATTTTACAGCTAAGTTTTCCAGAATTAGAAAAGCTGATTACACCAAGTTCCGCACTATTTTTAAATATTGTACAACTATATCCGCACCCCGCACTTTTACAGGCCCATTCAAAAACGATTATTAAAAATCGTTTAAAGGTCAATAC
>NZ_JBIWDH010000035.1:0-54581 GCF_044761885.1 Lysinibacillus sp. NPDC097231
CGTTCGTCCTGAGCCAGGATCAAACTCTCCATAAAAGAAATTTGATTAGCTCAAATTGTTTTGCTGGCATCTTTATGATGTCCAAAATTTGTTTTATTCACTAACTCAAGGTTAGCTACTAAAAACTTTATTGATTACGTTTTGCTTGTTCAGTTTTCAAGGTTCATATCATTATCTTGTAGTGACAACTCTTATATCATACAACGCAAAAGCTTGTGTGTCAATAAGATTTCAAAAGTTTTTTTGGAGCGGGTGATGAGAATCGAACTCACGACATCAGCTTGGAAGGCTGAGGTTTTACCATTAAACTACACCCGCAATATATTTTATAAAAAATGGCGCGCCCGGCAGGAGTCGAACCCACAACCTTCTGATCCGTAGTCAGACGCTCTATCCAATTGAGCTACGGGCGCATATATTTAGTGAATTGGTTTGGTGCGGCCGAGAGGACTTGAACCTCCACGGGGTTGCCCCCACTAGGCCCTCAACCTAGCGCGTCTGCCGTTCCGCCACGACCGCATTCAATTAGTAACTTTTTTATTATACTATAATAATCATAAAAGTCAACTTTCTTTCTTAAAGAGATGAGCCATGAAGGACTCGAACCTTCGACCCTCTGATTAAAAGTCAGATGCTCTACCAACTGAGCTAATGGCTCGATTTAAGAATTGAATGGCTGGGGTACTAGGATTCGAACCTAGGCATGACGGAATCAAAATCCGTTGCCTTACCGCTTGGCTATACCCCAATAAGTGGCGGTCCCGACCGGGATCGAACCGGCGATCTCCTGCGTGACAGGCAGGCATGTTAACCGCTACACCACGGGACCAACGTTGCTATATTTTCATAAATAAAATCAATGAAATGACCCCTACGGGATTCGAACCCGTGTTACCGCCGTGAAAGGGCGGTGTCTTAACCACTTGACCAAGGGGCCATGGCTCCGAAGGCAGGACTCGAACCTGCGACAACCTGATTAACAGTCAGGTGCTACTACCAACTGAGCTACTTCGGAATAATCCATATATTTCGTCGTCGTTATCTTGTCGACTTTTACTATTATAGGGACATCTCCAACAAACGTCAAGCCCTTTTATTAAGTTTTTTTATTCTATTAGTTTCAAACGTCCTAAACACTTGCTACAGCAGTATTTCTCCACATTCATTCTAATTTTTCTTACATATAATTGTTGGCATTTCACACATGTATATGTATAAAGACTGCGCTGTTTTTTTTGAGAAGCTTTAGGTGCTTGTAATACTGAGCAAAAACGAGGTGCATTCACTTTTATTAATAACTCTCGAAAATCTTTGTCTCTATGCTGATACCCCTTACCTTCCATATGTAAATGATAATGGCATAATTCGTGTCGAACTATTCCCTCTACTTCTCTAATTCCATACAATTCATAAGCTTTTGGATTAATTTCAATATTATGCGATTGTAAAAGATAACGTCCACCCGTTGAACGTAACCTTGAATTGAAATATGCTTGATGCATAAATGGCTTCTGGAAACTTTCTAACGATATTCTACTAACAAGCTTTTGTAGTTCCTCGTTGTTCATATCAAAATCACCTCGTACAACAAGAATACCACACTGCCTAGTATAGACAGTGTGGTATTAATTTATCCCACTTTAACGGACAGTAATTTATTGAAAACGAAGCGACCAGATATAAGACTCCCACCTTAAAATTTGGCACAAGAGAAAAACTGCCCGTAAAAGCGCGATTGGTAAAGACTAATAATCAGTGGGGGATGAAGAAAATCCCACTGATTAAAGTTTCACTTTATTACACTTCGATAGTTTGATCTTTAGGAGGAAGCATTGTTAATGAAATGCGCCCTTTATTGACATCTATTTGTTCTACCCAAACCGTCACAATGTCACCGAGTGCTACAACCTCTAATGGATGCTTAATACGTCTTTTTTGTAATTTTGAAATATGCACAAGCCCATCCTGCTTCACCCCAATATCAACAAATGCTCCGAAATCAACTACATTTCTCACCGTACCTTGCAATTCCATTCCAACTTGTAAATCTTCCATTTTTAATACATCTGTTTTCAACAAAGGCTGAGGGAATGCATCACGTGGATCTCGGCTTGGTTTCATTAATGTATCTACAATATCTTGAATCGTGATAACCCCAATATCTAAAATCCCGCTTAAATTTTGTACGTTTAGAGATGCAATAGCTTCCTCTGCCTTTTGCGTCCCAAGCTCTGCTTTCTCAATATGTGCTACCTCTAAAATCCGCTCTGCTATATTGTAACTTTCTGGGTGAATACCAGTCGCATCAAATGAATTTTTTGCTTCTGGGATTCGTAAGAAACCAATTGCTTGTTCATACGTTTTGGCACCAAGGCGTGGTATCTTCTTTAGTTGTGCACGGGTAGAAAATTGCCCGTTATCTTCTCGCACCTTCACAATATTCTCGGCAACTGTTTTCGATAATCCTGAAACATATTGCAGTAGTGAAGCTGAGGCTGTATTAACATCTACACCAACTTGGTTAACAGCTGTTTCAACTATAAACGTTAAGGACTCAGTCAATTTTTTTTGAGAAACATCATGCTGATATTGACCTACTCCTACTGCTTTTGGTTCAATTTTTACTAACTCTGACAACGGATCTTGTAAGCGTCGTGCAATAGAAACAGCACTACGTTGCTCTACTTGTAAATCTGGAAACTCTGCACGTGCAATATCAGATGCTGAGTAAACAGATGCCCCTGCCTCATTGACAATTACATAGGCTACATCTGTCTCAACCTCATTTAATACATCTGCAATAAATTGTTCTGTTTCGCGCGAGGCAGTACCATTACCTATAGCAATTATAGAAATCGGATATTTTGCTAAAATCTGTTTCACAACAGCTTTTGATTTTGCTACATCTGGCTTTGGAGGGTGTGGATAAATGGCTGTAACCTCTAACATTTTCCCTGTTTCATCTACAACCGCTAGCTTACAGCCGGTGCGGTATGCAGGATCGACACCCAACACAAACTTCCCTTTCATTGGAGGCTGTAGTAAGAGATTGCGTAAATTCTCCGAGAAGATGTGGATAGCCTGCGCCTCTGCCTTTTCTGTCAGCTCATTTCGTAACTCTCTTTCAATAGAAGGCTGGATTAGACGCTTGTACGAATCCTCAATTGCTAGCTTCACTTCAGCAATAGCTGGAGAGGAACCAGTAGCAGGAATCCATTCCTTCCACATAATCATTAATACTCGATCTACTGGTACATGAATAGAAACCTTTAAGATTTCTTCTTTTTCACCACGATTTACAGCTAAAATACGATGTGGGACAATTCGATTGACCGGCTCTTCGTATTCATAATACATTTCGAAGACGTTTTTTTCGTCTGTCTCTGCATTTTTTACACTTGTTACTAGTACTCCATCTTTCCATGAATACGTACGAATTTTCTCACGGATTGCTGCATCATCAGCAAAGCGCTCTGCTAAAATATCACGTGCTCCAGCGAGTGCATCCTCTACATCGGTAACTTTCTCCCCATCTACGAAATCCACCGCTAATTGTTCTAGTGCAACACTACGATATTCTAATAGAAGATTCGCGAGAGGCTCAAGCCCTTTTTCTTTCGCTATCGTCGCCTTGGTTCTACGTTTTTGTTTATAAGGTCGATATAAATCCTCTACACGCTGTAAAACAGTTGCTGCTCGAATAGCTTGTTCTAATTCAGGAGTTAGTTTATCTTGTTCTTGAATTAATCGAATAACCTCTTCTTTGCGTTGCTCAAGCTGCTGTATGTAGTGATAACGATCCTCTACGGCTTTAATCTGCACCTCATCAAGGGAACCAGTAGCTTCTTTTCGATATCGTGCGATGAACGGCACGGTGTTTCCTTCTTCTAATAATTTAATAACTGCCTCGGCTTGGCCTGGCTTAATAGCTACATCCTTTGCAATGAGCTGTAACATCTGCTTTTGTTCCACATCATCACTACCTTTTTTCTTTTCATTTTACCATTACACTTTACTAAAAATGCAAAAAAATAGTCTACTCTGAAAGAAGAGTACACCATTTCAATCAAAATAAGAGACGTTTATTACTTTTCGATAGCTTATAGCAATAAACGCCTCAATCTAAAATTTTAGAACGAAACACTACCGCTTGCTAGGATAACTTCCTGTAATTTCTTTATTGCTTTCCTTTGTATTCTGGATACATGCATTTGAGAAATCCCCAATCGTTCTCCAACTTCTTTTTGACTAAGTTGCTCTAAATATGTAAGCTTAATTATTTGTTTTTCTCGGTCATTTAAAACTTCCATCGCATCAGATACGATCATTCTTTGGTTGGTCATTTCAAAACCGTCATCATTTTTTCCAATAATATCAAATAACGTTACTGTACTACCGTCAGAATCCGACTCTATTGAATGATTCATAGAAAGAGCCTGATAACTACGGCTCATCTCCATAGCCTCTAGAACTTCTTCCTCTTCAACTTCTATTTGATCTGCAATTTCTTTAATAGAAGGAGAGCGTTGCAATTCTATAGTTAGCGCTTCAACAGTTGTTTTAATTCGCGGTCCTAACTCTTTTATCCGCCTTGGTACGTGAACATCCCATGTTTTATCTCGTAAAAAGCGCTTGATCTCTCCAACAATAGTTGGCACAGCAAATGCTTCAAAGCTTCGACCAACATTAGAATCAAAACGTCTGATTGCACCTAGTAAACCCAACATCCCAACTTGAACAATATCATCATAATTAGATTTACCATTCGAATATTTACGTGCAATGGACTCAACTAAATATTGATAATGAATCACTAATTTTGTTTGTGCTTCATCATCCTCCGTTGACTGGTACAATGCAATCCATCTTAGTACTTCTTCCTTGGATGAAGATTTATGTAGTGATTCTTTCGACATTTTTTTTCACCTGCTCTCTAGTGACATACTTTGTCATGAAAACAGTTACGCCACCATCGTTATTTATCATCACCTCATCCATCAAAGTTTCCATTAAATAAAGTCCTAAACCACCTTCGCGTAGTCCCGCAATACTCTCGCCAGCATGATACGGACCAATTTTTGACCTAACCTCTTCAAAATTGAAACTATTGCCGTAATCTGCAACCATCATTTCTATTTTATTGTCATACAGGGCACAACCAATGACGATTTCTCCTTCTTCCTCATCCTTGTATGCATGATGCACAACATTCGTTATCGCTTCACTTGCTGCGATTTTTAAGTCTTCAATATCGTCATAATTAAACCCAATCCGGCTAGCTAATCCAGAAACAGTTAAACGAATAACACTGACAAATTGCGGTTTTGCAGGAACCCTTATCTCAATATAATCAAATTCCTTCATCTTCGTAATTCCACCTTTATATCAGTTTCAATATCCATTATTTCGCTTAAACCAGTAATTTCAAATAATCTTTGTAATCTATTCGATAAACCAACAAGCTTTACTTTTCCATTTTCTCTTAATGCTCTTTTATAAAAAGCTACAAAAATTCCTAATCCTGTACTATCCATATAATTAACCTTTGATAAATTAAGCTCTATCTCTAATCCTTCAGTAATTTTCACAGCCTCTAATTCTTCTCTTAAGCCAGAAGCAGTAAAGGTATCTATTTCACCCTCGACAAAACCATATAATTTATTATTGATTTCTTTGAAATGTATTGTTACGTCCATACAGCACACCTCCACCATATTTGTTAGACTATTCTTCCTTTCCCGTAATTGCCAAAACTTAAACCTTTCATCTATTTTTTAATAATTACAACTGTAAAATCATCTGATAGTTTAAAATCCTGTATTTTCTCAATTTGCTTATAAAGAAGATTACATAATTGTTGCGCAGATAAATGCTTATTCTCGGATATTAATGATGTGATGACCTCTCGTGAATTTAATTCATCCCTCGATCTAAATTCTGTAACACCATCCGTCATAATTATGATGATGTCATTTTCTTCTAAAGAGATTTCCTTATACGAATACTTTATTTCAGGCATCACCCCAAGTAATAGTCCTTTCGCTTCTAAAGGAAAAAATGTATCATGTTTAGCACTATAATACAGCGCTGGCTCATGACCTGCAGAAGCAAAGGAAAAAATACTCTTTTGAATATCTAAGCAACCATAAAACATGGAAACAAACATACTGTCGTCCACACCTTTTTCAATTACTCGGTTGATGACCTCTAATACATATGAAGGATCTTTATAAGCGTATTCTAATGTTTCAAGGCCATATTTCACCATGGACATACATAATGCTGCTGGAACCCCTTTACCTACCACGTCTGTCACAGCTACACTCAAATAATCCTCTCGGTCATATAAAAAATGTACATAATCTCCATTCATCTTGCGGATTGGAATCGATATCATTCCTATATCGATGCTAGAAAGTTTTGGTACAACTGTTTTAAGTATTGTTTTTTGAATGTTTGTAGCGATTTTCATCTCCATTTCATACTCGGCTTGTTTTTGAAGCAAACTTTGATGCTCTCTATGCGCCATGCCATAATGCACCATTACTTCGATTAGAAAATCATATGCAGGTTGTTCCTCAATCATCCTATTTGGAAAAATTTTCTCGACTGCATTTTTATGAATACTTACAACATCCTCTGGCGAAATATTCTTTTGGATTAACTGACGAGTGAAGTTTTGAGCAATATACAAATTCTTTTCAGTTTGATCAGCCATATAATCCGATAAAATCTTCTTATATTGAGATTCTAATTGTTTCAATATTTCCACATCCTAATTCAGCCATTTTTCAGCTCTTATCGTTGTACCTTCTCCGATAACCGATTGAATGGTCATACTATCCATCAATCTGTTTACGCCTGGTAACCCTGCTCCAAGTCCTCCTGAAGTAGAGTAACCATCCTCCGTCACTTTTCGAACATCTTTTATTCCAGGGCCTTGATCAGTTGCAATTATGACAATTTTCTTTTCAGTGTCCGTCTCAACTCTTTCAATCTCAATGACGCCTATACTTGCATATAAATATATATTTCGAGCCAATTCACTAATAGCTGTGGTAATTCTAGCCTGATCAACAATGCCAAATCCAAGTGCCTTTGCTACATTGCGCCCCAGTTGTCTTGCTGTCACTATATCCCATTCAGTAATAATTTCAACCGAAGACTTAAATGTCACTGTTGTCCCCCCAATTTCTTTCGGAGTCATACTCTTACACTTTTATTCGACCCGATTGACTATCATTTATACCTTTATTTAATTTAATATTCTATGTATATTTTCTTAAACCTCTCAATAAACTTTTTAAAAATCTATTCCCAATATAAATCTTGTGTTTATCCTGTACCCCCTATTGATTCGGGACAATAGGATGTTGGTCATAATAGTATTTTCAAGGTTTTAGCTTGTATTCCTTTATCTATTTTTGGGATGATGGGCACCCCACCAATTGATACTTATCTTAAGTGTATTAATACCATTTTTGCAATGCAAATTCAATTTTATGGTAATGTAGTGTTAAGGCAATACAAAAAGCATCGAGATGAAAACTCATCCCGATGCCTCTATACACATATGTATATCAAAATTTTACAAGTCCTAAACTAATCATCAGTGCACCATCAACTTTCTCCATCACAGCATGATCAAGTTGCGTAATACGATCTGTCAATCTTGACTTATCAATCGTTCGCACTTGCTCTAGCAGAATAACCGAATCACGTTCAAAACCATACTTTTCAGCATTGATTTCAACGTGCGTCGGTAACTTTGCTTTTTGAATCTGTGCAGTAATAGCTGCGATGATGACAGTCGGACTAAATCGATTGCCAATATCATTTTGAATTATCAGCACTGGTCTAGTTCCCCCTTGCTCGGATCCAACTACCGGCGATAAATCTGCAAAAAAAACGTCACCACGTTTTACATTCAAAGTGTCATCCCCCGCTAACGAGACGCTCCACCGTATGTTGTGCTTCATATTCTGCATGCAAGCATTCACTCGCAATCATCAGGTTAATATGAGACATTTCAACATATCCTTTCATCATAGCTTCCCGTATTTGATTTGGTTGCTCCTGCATTAAAATTTTGCGCGGCAAAATGCGCACAAAAGATTCACCTTCAATTACTTCCTTTGTTTGTAGAAATAGTCTGTCTTGAACAACAATTGTAGCTTCTCTTAACTTTTTCTCGTACACAGCAAGCACCTCCAACGGGACCTTCCATTTTTCATTACTACCCATTCTACCATTGAAAGATATTGTTGAAAAGACATGAAATGACAAAATATCTGACAATTAAAAGTACAGATTGTAAAAATATGTTGGTTGTCGAAGGTATATGACGATTCATTCACCTTACTATGTAAATTGCTTAGTTTCATTTCTTGGTCAATTAAGATGGTTTATTCACCAGAATCTATAGTTTGCTTTAGTATTAAACATTAGGCTAACTATACAATTTCACTTCAGCATTGTGTAGAAGTAACTTCCTCTTAAGCTAAAGTCAAACGTATATTCTAGGAACTCTTGCTGTAATAATACATGGTACTTCATAATTAATGGTTTCAAGCTTTGCTGCCCATTCATTCATTGAAATAACATCCTGACCTTGACCACCAATGAGTGTTACTTTCTCACCTATAGCATATGCTTTTGGCAAGGCAACCATACATTGGTCCATACAAATTCGTCCAACTATCGGCATTCTTTTTCCATCAATCAACACTTCTTGTCCACCTAATTTACGAATTACCCCATCAGCATAACCTATAGGGATTGTCCCTATCCACATATCTGTAGGGGCCACAAATGTAGCTCCATAGCCAACCGAATCACCCGTTTGTAATTTCTTCACATGCACAAGCTCACTCTCAAGTGAAAATGCTGGCTGTAATGAGAAAGGTAAAATACCTTCCACATAAGACGATGGTGATAATCCATACATTGAAATACCATATCTAATGGCGTCATATTGCAATCGGGCATCCTTTACTAAGGAGGTAGCCGTATTGGAAGCATGGACTAGTCTTGGCTTTTCAGGTAATGCAGATACACATTGCTCAAAGAAGTAAACCTGTTTATCGAAATACGATGTATCCTCCTCATCTGCTGTTGCAAAGTGTGTGAAGATACCATCAAGCTCTACATTATCTGCAGTTTGGATTGTTTGGTATAGATCCAATAGTTCTTGTTCAGAACGAACGCCTATCCTACCCATTCCACTATCTACTTTTATATGTAGTCGTAAAGGATTTGCTTCATTAGCTATGAACGGAATAGCTTGCTGTACCCATTCACTAGCGAAAGCAGTAAGAATAATACGCTGTTGAGCTGCATAGGGTACAAACGACAGTGGCGAGGCACCCAATATTAGTATGTCTGGTTCTTCAAAGTTTGCTCGAATATGTAATGCTTCGTCGGGCGTTGCTACGGCTAGTATTGTTGCGCCAGCCTCAAGCGCCGCTTTTGCAACCGCTAGATCTCCATGTCCGTATGCATTTGCCTTTACTACAGCAATGATTTGAACTTTGGGTCGTAATAGCTTTTTCAAGTTTTTTATGTTTTGTTGAATTGCTTTTAAGTCTACAATTGCTTTAGTTGGTCTAAAATGCTGCTGTGTCTTCATTAGAATACCCTCTTTATTTTTTATTAAAACATTATGTATTGCCAAAACTGCTTTTAACCATTCTAGTACACAAGTTGTTCTCATTTAGACTATGTTCTGAGTAACCTCTATAATAGAATATACAACTTAACACTTTCTAAACAGTGTTAAATTACTTCCTCAACTAGGAGGAACCTACCATTTTTTTTATAAGCCACAGCTTTCTAAATAACAGAAAGCTGTAGCTAAAAAGATTACTTCATACTACTTATCGTCATAGAAGTGGCAACTTCTATCATTTCTTCACGAGATAATTTACTTGAAGCTACAAAGAATTCGACGCCATCTTTTTCCCAGCTAATAGATGTATCTGTAATAGCGCCAATTGTAAAGCCTAAGTCTACTGGATCACCAGGTGATGATACTGGTAACATAGACGTCTCTTTGGTAACCGGTTGTTGCATTACTGTAAATGCTTTATCACCTTGGAATGTTAAGATGACACGGTTAACTCCACCTTCTTGAATGACTTTTTCATCTGCCATCTTCGTATTCTCCCAATTTACAACAGGGTAATGTGTTTGGAATTCTTTATTTTCAATCTCTGCACCTAAAGCTTCTTTACCATCTTTTTGTTCTTTACCGTCTTTACCATCTTTTTCTGTAGGAGCAGCTTGTTCACCTTTTGTTTCATCTGTTTCCGTAAATTGCTCAACCGCATACTCTTTGGCTGAGTGCTGGACACCTAATTTTATATTTTTAAAAGTAATACGGATTTGTTCTTCCTTCACATCATTCATAATTACTACGGAAGTTGGGAGCAAAGTTTTCTTATCTACTGTAATAACTTGATGAGGCATACTATTTTTATAGCTATTTCTAGTAGCCGCTTCAAATATATATGCTTTACCTTCTTCTTTCATGACTAAATTTTTATCTTGAGCTAAATCTTCTGCTAGCGCACCGATTAAATATGCTTGACTATTTTTCTTAGGCCAATCACTTTGGAACTTATACATCTTGTTTAATGTAGGTGTAACAACAAAAACTCCATCTGCATTCCGTACTATCATTTGTGAAACGTCTTTCCCACTCTCTACTACTTCCACTCGATAGAAATCAGGTTTCGTATGCCAAACTGTAACATCATATTTTCTTGGCTCTCCACCAGATTTAATCTCCATCGCAGCGTTCAACTCATAACCATTTGTCTCTGCCCATTTACCATTAACTTTCTTCAACACTTTTTCCTGTGAGGCTGTACCACATGCCGACAGAAGTAATATCGTACAAAGTAAGACGAGCCATTTAACTATACGGTTGCCCACGCTTCCACCCTTTCTTCTTTCAAATCCACTACGACAATATATGAACCGTATTTGTCAGTTATGTCATTTGAAGAAAAGGCAATATATTTTCTTTACTGGGCAGATTATGTAATGAAAGTATAGCGGCTTTATAATATAGCGCAAAGCGTCTTATCATTGCTTACAATAGTAATATTACTTGTGCAGCCGCGTATTGCTTAGAATGTGTAATACTAACAAACCCATTTACAAGTTCTCCTTTGAAATATAAAACAGGATTACCAGCTTCCCCTCTTAAAATTTCAATATCATGAAGCTTACATTCTTCACCGATCCCTGTTCCAAATGCCTTAGAAAATGCTTCTTTGGCAGCAAATCTCCCAGCCAAAAATTCTATTCTACGAGTTTCTGAATGTGCTTCAAACAAAACTCTTTCCTTTTCAGATAAAATGCGGTCTTTAAATTTTTTTGTCCTCATCATTGCTTTTGCAATTCGGTCGATTTCTACAATGTCGAGACCAATTCCTTTAATCATTCGAACTTCTCCTTTTCCTATTTCCAAAAAGCCATGTATAATAATTGTAAATTGAGGTGGAGCCATGTTTAGTAGAACAGAAAATTTTAAGCAATATACAAAGTATTACCCTATCGTTTCAACGTTAATAGCGATTAATTTAATTCTTTATGTACTGACCCTTTTACCTGGAATAGGAACACTTGTATTGAATTACGGAGTCCATGCGAACTTCCTTATAGAAAATGGTGAATTTTGGCGTGTTTTTTCTTCAATGTTTTTACACGCTAACTTCATGCATGTGTTTTTTAATATGTTTTCCCTGTATTTATTCGGACCAGAGCTTGAGAAAATTGCTGGGAAGGCACGTTTTATTACGATTTATTTATTTTCGGGTATTGTAGGAAACATGGCAACCTATCTTCTTAATGATAGTAGTTATGTGAGTCTTGGTGCAAGTGGGGCGATTTTTGGAATTTTTGGTGCTTTTGGGGCACTTGTATATTATACTCGCCGCACAATGCCTATGTTGCGTAAACTCATATTGCCAATCATCGTTATCAGTGTCGTTATGACTTTTCTACAGTCAAATGTGAATATCTATGCTCATTTAGGTGGGTTAGTGGCAGGGTTCCTGCTGGGTCTAGTGTATTTACACCCAAAAAGAATTTTAAGCTGGCGTAAACAAAAGATGGCAGGTAAGTAGAAGCTACAAAGAGAAGCAGCCTAACGATGATAAATTATCACTGTCGACTGCTCCTCTTTTTAGCATACCTCTTCTTCAATTTTTACCATCATTAACTGACAGTAATTTATCTGTACCAAAGCGAAGCGTCAGGTACAGAACTCCCACCTCAAAATTCAGTGAAAGCAAGAAGATAGGTGGGAGATCAACTGCCAGTAATAGCATGAAAGGTTGAAGGAAAAACCCACTGATTAAGTTTCACTTTATTTCATAGAGCAATCATATTCTCTTTCGCATTCTTTATTTTTTTCCATTCAGCTGCAGTTAAGCCATAGACAACCTGGTCTACGTGATGATCATAAAGCCACTCTGCATCTCTTAAGCGTCCTTCTTCATTAAAGCCAAGTACTTTAGGGATTGTGCGGCTCCGAATATTTCCTACCGCTACACGTACTTCAATGCGATTTAATTTTAGATAACTAAAAGCATAATCAATAAATGCTTTCATAGAATTTGTGACTAACCCCTTGCCAACAAATTCGTTTCCTAACCAATATCCAACGCTTGTCCATTTATGCTGCCAATTCACTTGGTGATAGCCAATCACACCAGCAAGCTTCCCCTCATAATATATCCCCGCTTGTATGCCATTATTATTAGCATACTGTTGCATTGCATTTCGTACAAAACGCTCCGTATCCTCTACTGTTTTCACATCATCTACAAAGGGTAACCACTCTCGTAAAGTCTCCCTTGAACGATCAGTCAAAGCAAATAATTCATCTACATCACTTAAATCTAGCAATTTCAAATACGCATTCTCATTAATAATATATTTAAACAAATTACCACCCCTTTTGTTTAGTTTATTCTATTATAAACAGCATTTTTCTATATTTATAGATAAAAAAAGCTAACCCTTACTATTAATTGTAAGGATTAGCCAACTGTTCTAATTTAATGTTCATACCAGGATAATATTGTTTCAGTATCTTGCTGCTCTAAACTCGGTACATTCCCTGTCATACCAGTCATTCCTGACATTACTGTCGCTTTTACAGACATAACATTTTTTCTTTTTTGAAAATACGTTTGTGTACTTTCAATAGATTGTATACGTTTTTTCTCCATAAAAAATGTTATGCGACTGAAAACTCTATATTGCATAGTTAGTTGCTTTCCATCAATCATATAACCAGCTGTTTTATGTTGCCAAATACCAAGTATTATCGTGATTGGTATTAACAGCAACGAAAGTAGTCCATATGGATAAAAGAAATAACCACACGCAACAATTATAGGTGTAAGCCAAACAAAATCTATTCGATAAAAAAACGGACGAGCTCGTTTTGGTGATCGGATAAATTCTGGGTGCCAGTTCATATCTGGAAAAAGCTGTTTTAACGTGTGCTGACATTCCTGCTTGTGAATAAGTGGAAACAAGGTGATTTTTTTATCTTTCCCCTCTTCACCGTTTCCTCCTGCACTCTCAACAATAACAGTTGCAAAGCCAAATAATTGACGCACTGGATTCTCTACAATTCGAATCGCTTGTATTCGATTTAAAGGCAATGTAATTCGTTTTTTCTCAAGCAGCCCCTTTGTAATAATGAGCTTTTCATCCTCAATGCGGACTGTATATTGATAATAATTGATAAGTGTGATTACTACTGACACAACCCACGCTACAATGAGGATAAGCATTACTGTAAGTGCAACTAAAAATGCACCTACTTTTACAAAGTCAGCTAGCTCATGGAATAGCGCTTCATACGGGATTATATCTGAAAACTGAGAGGCGATTGCTGCAAGCCCGGACAGCACGACCCCAATACCACCTGAAGTTGTTGCCAGTAAAAGTAAATCGCGCATTGACATATGGTAAAGCGTCGGCATTAATACTTCCTCTGCTAGTGGAAGTGAGTGCTCATCATTAGCCTGTTCAATTACTTGATTTTTTGCACGACGCATTTCTAGCTCTATAGCATCTGCTGCTGCCTTACGTATTGCTGTTAACTCAACCTCAGGTTTTCTATCCTTCCCCCCCGCAGTTTCAACCTGAACCTTTACTAAACCAAATAAGCGATGAAAAATACCCTCATTGTAATTTAAGCTTTGTATTCGTTCAAACGGGATGTAACGCTTCTTTTTAACGAACAAACCGTACTTTACACGTAGTTCACCATCTTCAAACCAATATACAAAGGTACGCCATTTAACAATACCACTAACAAGTGCAAGTAACGTCGCTACTCCCCATCCACCAAATAAGAAAATCGTCCGCCAAAAATTATCACTATGGAAATTTAACGAAAAATTAAAACCATTCGTTACAGCAATAATCGCCAAAGGCAAAATCATACTTTTTAATGCTTTGGCACTTGTAATAATAGCAGATACTGGATGTAAACGATTAATTTCCTTAGACATCATCTTCCGCCACCCTTGCTAATTCCGATATACGAGCACGAAGTCCATCAGCCTCGTCCATCACAAGTGCAGGAATTGTATGTACCGTTGCTGCTGTAGATATTGAAATATTACCTAAACCATATTTTTTTAATATCGGCCCTTGTGTCGTATCAACATGCTGCACGCGCACCATCGGTATAAGCGTTCGTTTAACAACAAATAAACCATGTTGCACTTCTATTTCATTCTCACGTACCTCATAGCGCCAGCGTTCCCATCTTATTTTTGGAAATAAATAGGCAGATAAGATAGCACTAAGTATAACTACAGCAACTGCAATGATGTAAATAAATGGTGGCCATTCAAAATAATATGTGCAGTAGCATACTACAGCAGCTATGATCAATAGTAATAAAGTTTGTAATAAACCATATAAACGCCACACTGTTAACCCTTTTCGAGAAATTTTATGAATTGGTTCTACTCTCAAAGTCGTTCCCTCTCTTTCCATACCTTCGTATACGTAATCAGTAATCGTTTTGTTTCAATATATACGAAAAAAACCTTACAGTCACTTTGACTGTAAGGTTTAATCATTTTGATGAAGAAAAATTTAATCTTCGTGACGACGAGGAGCGCGAGAACGACCTTGTCCACCTTCACGACGACCTCCGTCACGGCGTCCGCCATCTCGACGATTTCCACTTCCTCCATTTCCTCCACGACGATCTCCGCCACGTCCGCCATCTCGACGTCCGCTAAAGTTACGGTTACCGCCACGTCCACGATCTCCACCACGACTGTTAGAACGCTCACGACGCATTGGTAATGGTCGCTCTTCAGTAATTGTTACTGGCGAGTCATCTGGCTCTTTTGTTAAAGCACGAAGTGCAGCAGCTACCACATCGATTGCCTCATGGTTTTCAAGTAATTCTGTCGCAAGTGTACGATAATCACCTAAATCGTTGTTCGCAATAAGACCTTCTAGTGTCTCCACAGATAGGCGTTGTTGTCCCACTAAAGCTTCGTCCGATGTTGGTGGTCGAAGTGGTGTCATACGTTTTTTCGTTGTTTCTTCTACAATACGTAAGTAGCCCATTTCACGAGGTGTGACAAACGTTACTGCAAGACCTGATTTACCTGCACGGCCTGTACGACCAATACGGTGAACATAAGACTCAGGATCTTGAGGAATATCGAAATTATAAACATGTGTTACACCAGAAATATCAAGCCCACGAGCAGCTACATCTGTTGCCACAAGAATATCAATTTTATTTTCTTTAAATTGACGTAATACGGAAATACGTTTCGCTTGGCTTAAATCACCGTGAATCCCTTCTGCTAGGTAACCACGGATTGATAACGCTTGTGCTAGCTCATCCACGCGACGTTTTGTACGTCCGAAGATAATCGCAAGTTCTGGTTGGTGAACGTTTAATAAACGAGATAAAATGTCGAATTTTTCACGCTCAGCAGATTTCACAAAATATTGATCGATGTTATCAACTGTTAATTCTTTAGCCTTAATTTTTACGATTTCTGGATCACGCATAAATGTCTCAGCAATTTTACGGATTGCTGGTGGCATTGTTGCTGAGAACAATAATGTTTGACGCTCAGAAGGCACGTTTTCTAAGATTGAATTAATATCATCGATAAAGCCCATATTTAACATTTCATCAGCTTCATCAAGTACCAATGTTTGAACATCTTCTAATTTCAAAGTACGACGATTAATATGGTCAATGATACGACCAGGTGTACCTACGATAATTTGAGGTTTATTTTTCAGCGCACGGATTTGACGGCCGATTTCTTGACCACCGTAAACTGATAACAATTTTACACGTTTATCATATCCAATTTTATATAGCTCTTCTGAAACTTGAATCGCTAATTCACGAGTTGGTGCAATTACTAATGCTTGGATATTTGGATTTTTTGGGTCGATTTTTTCGATAAGTGGAATCCCAAAAGCGGCAGTTTTACCAGTACCTGTTTGCGCTTGACCTAATACATCACGGCCTTCAATGGCAAAACGAATAGTACCTTCTTGGATTGGTGTTGCTTCTTCAAATCCCATACGCTTTACAGAACGTAATGTAGATTCGCTAATATTTAATTCTGAAAAATTTGTCAAACTTCTCAATCTCCTTTTTTTCCTTTTAAGTTGACAAATGGTTACATTTTCAGATGAAGTTGTCGGCAAATTCGAGCCTGTGTTGTGGAACGTTTCCGTTACTTAAAAATTTTCTCTATATGATGGTCACATAGAGCTCTCTTATATGAAAAGGAAAGCCCGGTCTTTACCGAGCGGTTCGATTCTGTCGTAATTATTCACTATAGAATAAAACCGTTGTGTTCAAAAAAAAGTACTCTTCAACCAAATATGAAGAGTCTTCGCACAAAATGTATCCATTGCTTACACTAGTCTAACATGGGATTAAACCGTATGCAACGATAACGCATGAGTCGTAATAATCTGACTACTTTACGAACTCTTTAAAAATGACATGACTGGAAAAAACCACTCAGAACAATTCTTGTCATAACATATATGATGCTTACCATTATCAGAAAAATACAAAGTTTTCTCATTTGAAGTTAATTCATCGTATAGAAATTGAGCCGTATGATACGGTACTATACCGTCTAATTTCCCTTGTACAATAAAAACTGGAGTATTAATATTTTTATAATATGGCTCCACGATTCGAACAAGCTTCATAAATTCTATTGTTGACGATAGTGGTACATTGTTAAACTTATGACGGTATCGTAAAAACAGCTCATTATTAGAGAGATTACGATGGTATGCCTCAGTAGCAAGCATTTTAAAGTCTTTGACCAATTGCTTAGGACTCACATATTTGGCAGCTGCACTAAGTAATACAAGCTTCTTCACTTTATAACGCTTGGCTAAATATAGCGCTATAATGCCACCCATCGAAAACCCAACGACTATTACTTCATCTACCTTTTTGGCAAGAGCACGAAAAGCAAGCTCGGCATCCATTAACCAATGCTTAGCGGTGAAGCCTCGCATATGTAATTCCTCCCCGTGGCCTGACAAAGTAGGCTCTTCAATTAGCCAACTAGTATGCATACGTAAATAAGTTGTAAAAGGTTCTATTTCATAGGGCCCGCCTGAAAATCCATGTATACATAACACACCTACCGACATTACTTTCACCTCTAAATGTGTAACTCATTTGACTTTAGTCATTTTAATGAAGAAGTCGGTGAGAGAGCATCCCACCGATTCCTTGTTTCTCTTTATGACGTAAAAGAAGTTAAAATAGTTTCTAATTTCATACCACGAGAGCCTTTTAATAAAACAATGGACCTGTCATTAGCTTGCTGTAGTTTTTCGATAATTGGCGTATAATCGTCTTCAACATATAGCAACCGATCCGTATCAAAACGCAGTTTCAATACCTCATTTAAATAAGCCATGCGAGGGCCAAATAAGCATACATAAGCAATTTCTTCTGCATGAATAGCATCCGCTAACTCTTCATGGAAGTTCTTTTCATTCGGTCCAAGTTCAAGCATGTCACCTAAGACAAGCCATTTCTCTGGGCGAATCGTTGACGACGCTATAAATTGAATAGCTGCCTTTACAGAGGTTGGTGCGGCATTATATGCATCATTAATAAACAACGCACCATTTGTTCCCTGTACTTGTTGCATACGCATATCAGTAAGGACCACTTGTTTTAAGGATGCACGAATTTGATCATTGTTTAAACCTAGCTTCTGAGAAATTAACATGGCTACTAGTGTATTTTTTACCTGATGCTTGCCAAGAACCGAAATAAAGAAGTCTCCCTCAATCGCACCATGAGTTGTGAAGCTACTACCATCTGTAGTTGCTTCAATATTGTCAGCATACAAAAGGTTGCCACGCTCTAAGCCAAATGCTACTGCATTTAACTGTTTCTCTTTTGTAACTAGCTCCTGAAGCAATGGTTCATCTCCGTCATAGAATAACACTCCATCTGCTTGCATTCCTTGAATAATTTCAAATTTTGCCTTTGCAATTCCCGCACGCGAGCCTAAGTCTTGCATATGAGCCTCACCAATATTAGTAATGACTGTCATATGCGGACGAGCCAAATTCGTTAAAAATTCTATTTCTCCAAAACCACTCATACCCATTTCAAGCACAGCAACATCGGTATCTTCATCTAGCTGTAAAACCGTAATTGGTAACCCTAGCTGATTATTAAAATTCCCAATTGTTTTTTGTACTTTAAAAAATGGTGCAAGTGTGCCTGCCAAAATATCTTTTGTTGATGTCTTACCATTCGAACCAGTAATTCCAATAAATTTCGCTTTATGCTCACAGCGGTAGGCACGTGCCATTTGCTGTAGCGCTAGTTCTGGATCATCTACAAAGAGTAATGGAACACCTTGTGGTGGATTTGGCTCATCTTTCTGCCAAAGCGAAGCGCCGGCCCCTTTTTCAAAAGCCTGCAGTACAAATTTATGTCCATTTGCCTTGTCACCACGAAATGGGACGAATAGGTCCCCTTGTTGAATTGTTCTTGTATCAATTGAAATTCCAGATATAACTGTGTCACCAAAAGCCGGTACTTCATCATTTAACCATGCAGCTAACTGCTTTAATGTTTTTTTCACAATAATCCCACTCAGTCTTTTTTATAGTGAAGCTGTTGTTTTTCTTCAAAACGCTCAATAGCAAGCACAATCAAGCGATCGATAAGTTCTGGATAGCTTACATTTGTATGTTGCCATAGAAGCGGATACATACTTACAGGTGTAAAGCCTGGCATTGTATTCACTTCATTGATATATATGTTATTTTCGGCTGTCACAAAAAAGTCTGCACGAACTAAACCACTTCCATCTATAGCTTTAAACGCACGCTTTGCTAGCTCCTGTAAGCTTGTTACAGTATCAGTTGGAAGCTCTGCTGGAATAATAAGAGCTGTTGAGCCATCTTTATATTTAGAATCATAATCATAAAACTCAGTAACTGGTTTTATTTCACCAGGTACAGAAACTTCAGGGTAGTCGTTTCCTAGCACCGCTAGTTCAACTTCACGAGCCACAATACCTTGCTCCACTACAATTTTACGGTCATACTGCAAAGCTATGTCGATAGCCTTCACTAGTTCATCACGATTTGTTGCTTTGCTAATCCCTACACTGGAACCTAGGTTTGCTGGTTTTACAAACATCGGCCAATTCAAATTCTCTTCACAACGAGCTAGGATAGCTTGCTGTTCGTTCGTCCACTCGCTACGAATGAAGTACGTATACGGCACTTGTGGTAAGCCGGCAATTTCAAATAATTGCTTCATGATTACTTTATCCATGCCAGCTGATGAAGCTAACACACCATTTCCTACATACGGCAAATTAAGAACCTCAAGTAAACCTTGCACAGTTCCATCTTCCCCATTCGTACCATGAAGTAATGGGAAGATCACATCGAATTGCACAGCGTTCCCATTTTTATCGATTAAGAAATCTGTAATATTATTTTCTAAAACAGTGACATCATCACCATATTGTAATTCTTCAATTGTACTTGCAGGTTTTTCTAGACGCTCACCTCGGCGCCATTCCCCTTCAAGTGTAATGAAAATCGGATATACTTCATACTCCTCGAAATTCAAAGCTCCAGTGACAGCACGTGCTGTCGACAATGACACCTCATGCTCTGCTGACTTTCCTCCGTATAATAAACCGATTCTTTTTTTCATTTTTGTGCCCTCCACATACTTCTTGAGTATTATTAGTTTATCATGAAACGTCTTGACAAATGACATAAAAATCTCACCGTGTTTTGACGGTGAGATTTGATAATGTATATTCATTCTACGTTTAAATTGAATATATGGTTAAATAATAAAAATCAATTCATCGTGCTCATTTTTCAAGATTGTATTTAAATCATCCCACACTTCATCGGGGAAAGAATATTCCGATAGATTGCGAACTTCGATACCATAGGCTACTTTAGGCTTTTCAATTCGATACAAGGACAGTAGTGCCCCATCTTTAGCAAAAGAACGATAAGAACGCAAAAATTCAGGTGAGATAGACGGAATGCTTGCTTTTACTTTCCTGCGCCAAAAACCTGTGCTACGTTCCTTTTCGCGAATTAAACTATTTAAAACATTGGCAACAAGTAAATCCGAATCACTTAAATGGCGGAAATAAACTTTAGTCATTTTCTCTAAGTCTGAAGAATAGTAGACAAATCGATTTTGCAATTTATTAAAAAATGGTGAGGTAATAGCTTCTTTTTTATGACTTATGTAAAGCAATTCTCCCTGTTCCATCGGTGTTAGTTGATCTAGCCTCTTTTCATCCATAAAGTCTACCCAACACAATTCTTTAGATTCAGCAGCTTTTTTTGCAAAAAGAGGTACTTCCTCATCTGGTATATAATCAAACTGTGTATGCATATTAAAAGAACCGTCTTCATATGAATGTTTCAACAACAGTAAGTGATGTAGTGGTTCAAATGCAGCCACAAATTGTGAGAATTTAAGCCCACTAAAAATAACAAACTTATCGACATCATTCATATGAACATAAATATGATACATAAAATCTTCAGCTGACTTCAATTTTTTAGCCACAACCATCACCCCGTTCTTCCCTACATTATAAGACTAATTACGATTTTTTTGAAACATTTTATGTTAAATATCGTCATAACAATATTCACAGGCGTAAAAGTATTTTTTGCGTTATAATATGAATGTTATATATGCGATTACGTATGTGTTTTAACTACTCTAAATGAGCTAAGTTCCTTGAATAAATTCCATTAGGTAGCTTATTACCTAATTGTAGATAAAACGGAATTGATTTGAATAACAAATTCACTCATGAAGAGATACTATTTTAATATAGGTGGCTTGTATGGAAAATAAACGAAATTTCGCGAATCGTTTTGACTGGACGCTCGCTTTTATACTTTTAACCTTCCTAGTCGTAAGTTTGTTAGCCATTGCGTCGGCACAAACATCTGGTCAATATGGCACTAACTTTGTTCCCAAACAATTGCAATGGTACGTCATTGGCGCAGTTATTATTGGGATAGTTATGTTTTTTGAACCTGACCAATATAAAAAAATGTCTTGGTATATGTACGGTGCAGGAATCGCTTTATTAGTACTGCTTATCTTTATGCCAGAAGGAACAGGACAAATCGGTGAAAAAATTAATGGTGCAAAGAGCTGGTATCATACACCTCTCGGAAATATTCAACCCTCTGAGTTTATGAAAACCTTTTACATTTTAGCCCTTGCTCGGCTTATTAGTAAGCACCACGAAGTTTATTCTTTTAAATCAATAAAAACAGACTTCATATTGCTAGGTAAAATCGCCGCTACGCTGTTAATACCTTTAGCTTTAATTATGAAGCAGCCTGACCTTGGTTCAGCATTAGTGTTCTTCGCCATTACGGCTGCTATTATCATTGTAGCAGGTGTATCATGGAAAATTATTTTACCAACTTTTTTAGGTGGCGCTATAGTAGGTGGTTCTCTATTATGGATGGCACTCTATATGCAAAGTTTTTTAGAGAAAACATTCGGCTTTAAACCATATCAATTTGCTCGAATCTATTCTTGGTTAGATCCGTATTCATATTCTTCTAATGATGGATACCATTTAATTACTTCCTTAAATGCGATTGGTTCAGGTGAGATTTTCGGTAAAGGTTTCCGAGGCCGTGAAGTTTACGTTGCCGAAAACCATACCGATTTTATTTTTACAGTTATCGGAGAAGAATGGGGTTTTATTGGCGCTAGTATCGTTATTTGTCTTTTCTTCTTATTAATCTATCATTTAACAAAAACTACACTATTATTAAAAGATCCGTTCTCAACATATGTATGTGCGGGTATTATTGCCATGATTACGTTCCACGTATTTGAAAATATTGGTATGACTATTCAGTTATTACCTATCACAGGTATTCCTCTACCTTTTATCAGTTATGGAGGAAGTTCACTGATGGGGAACGCCCTAGCCATCGGTCTTGTTTTCAGTATGCGTTTCCACTATCGTACTTACATGTTTACAACGCATGATGATGATGATTAATGAATTACTTTGGAGTAAACGTATAGATATAGAAAATGGGTAGTCTCAATACTGAGACTACCCATTTTCTTTTGTAAACGAGTTAAGCTTGAACTTGCGGAGTTTGCGTTGGTGGTGTGAGCACTTTTAAAAGTTCAAGTCGAGACTTTGTTACAGTAGCTGTTACACCCAACTTAGATAAATTCGAAACAATCTTTTTCAAATCTACTTCTTTTGTCATACATTCCACCTCAATCTTTCCTCGAATTTATATAACGTTTAATTTCCAAAAAAGTTTCATTTTTCTATGTGTATGATGTCTGACGAGCTTTTGCTTTTCATTTCCTATCATACCATTTAACTGGTCTTTAAATTTTTTCATTTTTGTTACAATGTAAATTTTTCTTTACTTCACTATTTACCACCAATTATTAAGAAATTAAACCTAAATAATTTTAATACAAGCTTCATTAGATAAGTCATTTTACAAACCATTAAAGATAAGCTTTAGTGTCCATACAATTCAGTATTAACCGTTTTGATTTTTTTATACAACTAAAATGTACTATTATATAATGTGCTAAATATATTGAAATCACTTTTGGCGTATCAACCAGTGATTTACCATCCGTTTCTTGTAATAGCAAGAATAAGAGAGGTAGAATATACATACTGAAATATCATATGAAAGCAGGGAACTGTATGAAAAAGGCAATTTTATTATTAATGACTGTTCAATTCCTCGTCTACCTGGGGTTTGGGATTATTATTCCTGTCTTACCAGAGGTTATTGTTCAGCAGGGCTGGGATAATATACACGTTGGCGGCTTACTGACAGTGTATTCACTCGCAAGTTTCTTCACTGCACCACTTTGGGGCATGCTGTCTGATAAGGTAGGACGTAAACAACTTATTTTAATGGGCCTAGTTGGTTTTAGCCTAAGCTTTGTTATTTTCTCATTATTTATAGATAATTTAGTGATTTTATATACCTCACGTGTTGTGGGTGGTTTGTTTTCAGGCGCACTGTATACAGCTGTAACAGGCTTCATTGGTGATATTTCTAATGAAGAGGATCGCAATAAATATATGGGTCTAATGGGCATGTCCATCGGGCTCGGTTTTATTTTTGGTCCAGCAATTGGTGGTATGCTGGGTCATTATAGCTTACAATTACCATTTGTAACTTCTGCAATATTAATTGCACTATTATTTATTTATGCGAGTTTCGTCTTAAAAGAACCTAAAAAACGAAAAGATACAACTAAACGTGCAATAGTGCCAAAAGGTGCTGGCAAAATGTTGCAATATCGTGTGCGTTATTTATTTATGTTCTCATTTTTAGTTACGTTCATGCTGGCAGGAGTAGAAGCTACTTTCCAGCTTTTCCAAATTGAACGAATTCAGATTACACCACTACAAATCGGTTATTTATTTATGTTTAGCGGCTTTGTTGATGCAGCTATTCAAGGCGGCGTTGTTAGACGCATTAAAAATGGAAGCGAAACAACTTGGTTAATAGGTGCACAAATTGTGACAGCTATAGGTATGCTTTTATTCACTTTAACAGCTAATCTATTTATGGCAGGTCTTGCCCTATGTGTCTTTACAGCCGGTAATGCTCTTGCAAGAACGTGTGTCGTATCACTTTCAACTAAAGAGTCAGGTGGGCAATACGGAACGGCTGCTGGCCTTTCCTATTCCATGGATAATTTAGGGCGTATTCTCGGTCCGTTATTCTTCACTTGGTTATTTACAGTTCATACTAGTCTTGGTTATTATACGTCAGCAGCAATAGCCGTCGTATCAATTACTCTCATTTTCATTTTTAAAGCATCAAATAAATCTTTACGGCTTGAATAATTTTCTGATAAAAAGCCGTAACTTACTAGTAATTGAAGGTATATAGAACATGTTATGGAAATTGACTGCTAAAGCGAAATAACGGAGGGCTCTGCATGAACAAAACAACAAACCTTTTACTTCCAAAAGAGCTAGAATCATTTCGTTTTGAAATTGAAGACACCCTTCTTTCAGCGATGATGATCACACCATACAAACGTTCAACCACGTTCACAGAAAGTAAATTTGCTGGGGAACCTTATTTACCCTTTTATCAGACATATCCGAAAGATGTTGCGGGTGAGCCTATGCGTTTATTGGCTCAAATAAATTTTGCGGAAATGCCACCGCTAAAAGATTTCCCATCACAGGGTATTCTACAATTTTTTATTTCATCTAATATTTTCATGAATGCAGATCATTACCACGAGGATATTTTCCAGCAATTTTATAAAATACGATTTTACCCTACCATTGGTTCTGAAGAGGCAGTTCCTAACCAGGAGTTTTTAGCGCAGACAGCAAATGATTGGTTCCCTATTCACCAGGAGTTGGCATTAAAATTCCACCCAATACAAGAACCTGTTTCTGCTCTAGATTATCGCAGGATACACTACTTACCTAATCTAATATCTTTACGGGAAGATGTTGATTTACACGAGATTTATCTACAACATTTTTTAGGGGCTGGAGCTAAAATTGGAGGCTATGCTTATTTTATAGACGAAGATATCCGTCAGGAATCACAGCTACTCCAACGATATGATGTATTGTTGCTCCAAATCGATTCTAATGACGAAATTGGCATTATGTGGGCAGATAGTGGTGTTGGTAAATTTTTTATAAATCGAGAGAAGCTTCTTCAAAAAGATTTTTCAGATATTTTATTTCAATGGGAGCATTACTGATTATTTATTTTGGATTACCTCGTTCCGCCTTACGAGGTAATCCTTTTCCATGCTTACTGACAAATTTCTTATCTTCATTCCATATATAAAGTAAGCTATACTAAGTATATTGCGAAAATATAGTAAGGGCAGGTGTATGAATGAGCATTTTTACATATGTTGGATATTCGGTACCTTTGATTATGTTTATTAACATTTTAGCAGCAATGGTCATAATTTTTTTAGAACGTAAAGATGCTACTTCTACATGGGCATGGATTCTTGTACTATTTTTCATTCCATTAGGTGGATTTATTTTATACTTGCTGTTCGGACGACAACTACGAAGAAAGCATTTGTTCCGTTGGGAAGGACGCAAGGATATTGGTATAGACAACCTCATTAGCTATCAAAAAGAAGCGATTCGAGACGATACGTTCGAGTTTCGTATTGATAATGCGGAACATTACAAAGAAATGATCTATATGCATCTTACAACAAATAATGCTGTGTTAACTCAGGATAATCACATAGAGATTTTTGATGATGGTGCAGATAAATTTGAGCAACTTCTTAAAGATATTGAGGCAGCGAAAGATCATATTCACATTCAATATTATATTTTCCGTTTAGACGATCTAGGTACACGCATTATTAATAAACTTATTAAGAAAGCAAAACAAGGGGTAAAGGTACGTCTCTTATATGATGAGATGGGCTCTCGAAGTGTTAAAAAGCGCCATTTTAAAGAATTGCTTAATGCAGGTGGTGAAATTGAAGTATTTTTCCCATCAATTTTCCCACTTATAAATCCTCGTTTAAATTTTAGAAATCATAGAAAGATCGTTGTGATTGATGGCCGTGTTGGTTATATCGGTGGCTTTAATGTTGGGGATGAGTATCTTGGTCTACAAAAGAAATTTGGCTATTGGAGAGATACACATTTACGTATTGAAGGCAGTGCCGTACATCCATTACAAACACGCTTTTTACTTGATTGGAATCAAGCGAGTGCACAACAGAAAATGGGTTACTCAGATCGTTACTTCCCCGCTATCCCCAAAAAGGGTGATGTTGGATTACAAATAGTTTCCAGCGGTCCAGATTCTGACTGGGAACAGATTAAAATTGGCTATTTAAAACTTATTAATATGGCAAAAAAATATATTTATATTCAAACACCCTATTTCATACCTGATGTTAGTTTTTTAGATGCAATTAAAATTGCCACGCTATCAGGCATTGATGTACGGATAATGATTCCAAATAAGCCTGATCATATATTTGTTTATTGGGCTACATATTCATACGTAGGTCAATTATTGCGTGCAGGAGCAAAAGTTTATATTTATGAAAAAGGCTTTATTCATGCTAAAGCAATTATTATTGACGATGAAGCGTCCACAGTGGGTACTGCAAACCTTGACGTGCGAAGTTTCAGCTTAAACTTTGAAGTGAATGCATTCATTTATGACACAACGATTTCACATCAGTTAGCTGAGATATTTGAAAAGGATATTTTTGATTGTACTGAGTTAACTTGGGAAATGTACAAAAATCGTTCCACATTGATTAAGTTTAAAGAATCTATTTCACGCTTACTAACGCCTATATTGTAGAACACAAAAAGGAAGAGAGCTAGTCATATCAAATTATGATTAGCTCTCTTCCCTTTCTTATTTCACACCTAAATATTCTTCTAAAGTTATATTTTGTTTTTTAATTTCTTTTGCTATGTCAAGACCAACATAGCGGTAATGCCATGACTCATACATATAACCTGTAATACCCTCTTTATCTTTTGGGAATCGTAAAATAAAGCCGTAGTCCTGAGCATGTGTCAATAACCATTGACCTGCTGGTGTTTCACCAAACTCTTCAGTTAGCCATAAATTATCTTTTCCACGCTCTCCAATATCAAATGCTAAGCCAGTTTGATGTTCTGAGTAGCCTGGTCGAGCACTATAGCGATCAGCAGCAGCCTGTCCATCACGATTAACATAGTTATTATATAATGTTGTTTGGTAATCAAAAGATCGGTAGCCACTAAATGCGACTAAATCAAAACCTTGTTGTTTTGCCTCAGCCAGCATTTTATCTAGAGCTTGGCGTGCCTCAGGATTTTCTCCCGGCGCAAAGGTAGATGGTAGCGGATATATCTTATTTGCCAATAAGATGCCTTTAATATATGTTGGTTCTGTTGGTAACGTTTGGTTTGGTAAATAGCCATTTTCATCTGGCTGCTGCTCAGGCTTCACAGGGTTTTCCGTCGTTATTGTAGGTTCTTCCTTTGCAGGCGAGTCTTTTTTAGTTGGTTCTGTTGTTGGTTGTAGTTCATCTGATGCATCACTTCCTTGGTTATTTTTATAGTTAAATACTATAAAAATAGAGACAATTAGCGCCACAGAAATAAAAGCACCAACGATGATTGGTAAACGATTTTTTTTCACTATTTTTACCCCTTTTGAAGTTATCCAGTACTACAGGTTAAGCTCCCTATTGGTTATCAGGAAAAACAAGGCCTACAGTAAGTATCAATTATAGTTATACTTTATTGGTATAGTCTCATTTTAGCACTGTTCACAATTTAGGGTATAAGTTTTCGCCTTAGATTTTTAAATTAGTCTGTTAGTCTGCGAGAATAATCATAAGCACTACTATCGAAGCAATCGTGAAAAAAATGGCCATATACTTCATCCATTTTGCTTCTTTTATATAACCTTGCTCCTTAAAACTTTTAGCTCTAAAGCCATTCGATAATGCAAACATAATAGTCATTGCAAGTACTGCAAAATTAAAATTACCCATGATGATTAATACAATAGCTGCTATACTAAAGATCGCGACTAGAATAGATGATAACCACTTTATGTTCATCTTGTTGTCCTCCTAAAAAAATCGAGGCAACATAGGTGCCTCGACATGAATTAATTTATGAATTTGCTTTTGCTTTTTCTGGATGCTCGGAATAGTATTTTCGACCAATGTATGTTTGAATAATCAGCAATGCACCGCTGACAGACCAGTAAAGTGGTAAAGCTGCCATAGAGGACATAGAGATAAAGACAATCATAATTGGTGAAATATAAATAAACATTTTCATTTGAGCTTTCTGTTGCTCTGGTACTGTCCATAATGACACCCGAGCTTGAATTAAATAAACAATACCCGCGATAATTGTCATAACGATATCAGGTGAACCTAAGCTAAACCATAAAAACTCATGTGATTTCACATCTGCAGAATATAAAATTGAGAAATAAAGACCCATGATGATAGGCATTTGAATTAACATTGGTAAACAGCCCATGTTTAGTGGATTGATACCATGTTTTTGATATAATGCCATCATCTCTTGTTGATACTGCGTTTGCTCTTCTTTTGTCTTTGCTTCCTTCATTTTTTTCTGAACTGCTTCCATTTCAGGCTTGAACGCATCCATCTTCGTTTTCATCGTTTGCTGCTGACGGTAGTTTTTTAACATAATCGGCATTAGGACTAAACGAATTAGAACCGTAATAGCAATGATTGCTAAACCATAGCTACCTGAAAACATAGTCTTTCCGAAAAACTCCAGTAAAAATTCCATAGGTTTAACAAAAATACTATAGAAAAAACCTTCTTTGTTTTGTACAGCTTGACAGCCACTAAGAACAAAAACAACTAGTCCAAGCATTGAAAATAGCTTCAAATTTTTCATTTTTCCACCTACTATTTTTTATCAACTAAAGTGAAGTATACATTATTGGGTATATCTTTATCAAATAGCAAGTGCTACTAATTCATCAAGGTGATTTATTGTTATTCTCACATATTGTTTGCAAGAAAAAAGATGCGAGCTTAGCATCGCTAATACGTCCGCATCCAATTTATTCATCTTA
Source organism: Lysinibacillus sp. NPDC097231 (assembly GCF_044761885.1). NCBI lineage: Bacteria > Bacillati > Bacillota > Bacilli > Caryophanales > Bacillaceae > Lysinibacillus > Lysinibacillus sp. NPDC097231. Next base: position 29,212 of record NZ_JBIWDH010000035.1, read on the forward strand.
ACAATTAAGCACAATTTTGGCTTACTTTAAACGCTTTGTAGCTCAGTCTCCGCCATTTCAAAACGGTAAAACTCGTGATGCAACTCATCTCGGAAATGTTTAGGTGTGACCCCAGTGTATTTTTTGAAAATACGGGTAAAATAGCTTTGGTTACAGAAATGGAATTGATCTGAAATAGAAGTAATACTTTTATTTGTATGTCGAAGATAGTATTGTGATTCTTCTACTCGACGAACATTTAGATATTCAACTAATGTAATACCTACATGTTCCCTAAAGATACGTGATAAGTGACTAGTACTTATATGGAAGTTATTTGCGATACTTTCCACCGTTAAGTCATTTTCCAATTCATCATTTATATACATAATCACTTTATTAACGGTCTGGTGACGGAAGGTCGGTTGCTTGCGATCTGCGATAAAATAAACAAAGAAATCAATTAAATCATCAGCAAATTGTAAAAATTCTGCGTCCTTCATCTGATTTTCAATCATATCATTACAAGCAATGTTGAAAGCAAAGGCTTTCTTCGAAGGTACTTGATTGTCTAGCAATTTACGAGCAACAATTGACGACAAAACAGAAAAATAACTTCTAACAATTTTAATGACTTGTTTGCCAAAACGTATTGAAAGAATATCGATTAATTCATGCAAAGATTTCTTAGCCTTCGCAGATTCTAAATGGTAAATTTCAAATATTAATTTCGACTCAATATTAAAAAATTCTTCTACACCGATGTATTGGTTAATATTATCGATTTCTTGGAAGTATCTTTTTGATATCGTTTCTGACATAGAATGTTGATGTAGTTGCATAATCTTCCCCATCTTTCCTCAGATTGCACGAATTACTTTCACAAAATTGGACATCAATCTACACTTTAAAAATAAGAAAATAGTATTTACTTATTTATCGTATGAACTGAGTCCTATTTCACAATTATATATTGAATATAATATAAAAATAACCCAACTAAAACACCAGTTATAAAAAAAATAGACTATACAGTGAATTTTACCATATTTTGCGATTTTCTTTCAACCACATTTTGTCCACGACTCTAGTTCTAATTTATCATGTATGCATAGTAGAAACCTCGTAAACTCTTTTCGCACAATTAGATTTTACCATATACATATTAAAAAAAATTAGTAATTAATTAAATTTCGTTACAAAATATGTAAGCCGTTTTTCATCTTTATAATTCATCAATCGACATTTCTCTTTTTTATTCCGAAATCTTCTCTATATAATTTATACGAATATGTAGTAATATAGATGATAATACTATTTTTAAAAGTTTAGATGAGGTGTTAATAGTGGAACCAAAACAAATAGAAGAAATCATGGAGATTATTAAGGAGTTCTTCCCCGAGAATACTTCAATCGCAATTTCTGACACGAACGAATACTTGTATTACCAACCAAGCAAAAAAGTTGATTTAAAGATCAAGCCTGGTGATCCAATTAAAGAAGGCTCGGCTGCACACAAAGCATTAAGCTACGGACAAAAAATAAGCTCTTACATTGAGCCTGATGTTTTTGGAGTTGCTTACTACGGCATGAGTATTCCTTTAATGGAGGAAGGCGAAACTAAGGGTGCTATTACTGCTATCTTCCCACAAAAGCCATCAGCATTTTTAACGAACTACATTACAATCAAAATTGATGATTGCTGGTACCCAATCAAACATGATCAAGTTATTTATCTTGAAACACAGCTCCGAAAAACATTTGTTAAAACAATGAGTCGTGAAGGTTATCATCGCTTAAATCTAAGTGATCTTGAGTTATTTTTAGCGCCTGACTCATTCATTCGTTGTCACCGCTCTTATATCGTTAACATTGACTACATTGATGAAATTCAACCAGACTCGCATTCAACGTTTTTATTAATCATGAAAGACGGTACTCGTATTCCTGTTAGCCAACGCTATGCAAGTTACTTCCGTCGTTCTTTAGGTTTCTAAATAATAAGTAAAGTACAGCGAGCATTTTCTTTAAATAGTTCGCTGTACTTTTTACTATAAAGCCTCGTTAAAGATGCTACTTCCAAACGCTTCTGTAAGAGAGCAACTTCCCTCCATATTTTCCGTTCATACATTGCTACAAATACGATATTCCTTTAGTGGGTAGAGTCAATTTATCAGGAAATCTTTAAAAAATATACAGCTCTACATTAAAACGTTTTCTCTGTCGAAAATTCATTTTTTTGCTCGTATTTTCTACTTTTTCTCACTTTAATGCTTTTCCTAAAGTTTTTGTGACAAATTGGTGATAGTATTAATCAAATGGTTGGAGTCATACTACAACTAAATAAACAGAAAATTCTTACAGGTTTTTTCTAGTTTTGTAATCGGTTTCCATCAAAACTTTTTAGGGGAGGATTTTTTTAATGGATGCAATTGTTCAAAAACGCCTAGGTTTAAAAGAACTTGAAAGTAAAATTGTTACTGCTAATGAAGCTGCAGCACTTATCTCTGACGGTGATGTAGTAGGTATGAGTGGTTTCACTCGCGCTGGGGACGCTAAGGTTGTTCCAATGGCTTTAGTAGAACGCGCTAAAAATGAAAAATTCAAAATTGATGTATATACAGGCGCTTCTTTAGGTCCTGAGGTAGATAAATATTTAGCTGAGGCTGGCGTTATCCGTAAACGCGGACCTTTCCAAGGCGATGCAGGTATCCGTAACCTTATCAACTCTGGTGATATCCAATATGTAGATGCTCACCTTTCTCATAACGCTGAATTAGTTCGTCAAGGAATCATGGGACCAATTAAGTATCTAATCCTTGAAGCTGTTGCTATTACAGAGGATGGATTAATTATCCCTACAAACTCTGTAGGTAACTCACCTATCTTTGCAGAGTATGCTGAAAATATTATTATCGAGTTAAATGTTTCTCACCCAGAAGCTTTAATCGGTATTCATGACATTTATGTACCTGCTGCACAAGGTGAACGTGAAGCAATTCCAATGACTGATGCTACACAACGCATAGGTGAAATTGGTATTAAAGTAGATCCAGCTAAAATTAAAGCAATCGTTATTTCTGAAGAGCCAGATGCGCCTTCGTTAATCGTTCCTCCAGATGAAGAAACACAAACAATGGCGAACATTTTATTAGACTTCTTCCGCGATGAAATTAAAGCTGGTCGTTTAACTAATAAATTAATGCCATTACAATCTGGTGTAGGTTCTGTAGCAAACGCTGTACTTGATGGCTTTGCTGATTCAGAATTTGAAGATTTAGTCGTTGCTTCTGAAGTACTACAAGATGCTGTATTCAACTTAATCGATGCAGGTAAAGTTAAATTTGCAGCAGCTACTTCCATCACACTAACTGAAGAATTACAGAAAAAAGTATATGGCAATTTAGAGAAGTACGCAGATAAAATTTGCTTACGTCCACAAGAAATTTCTAACCACCCAGAGCTTATCCGTCGTTTGGGTCTAATCTCAATCAACACTGCTCTTGAGTTAGATATCTATGGTAACGTAAACTCAACACACGTATCAGGTACTCGTATGATGAACGGTATCGGTGGTTCAGGAGACTTCGCACGTAACGCTCGTCTTGGTATTTTTGTTACAAAATCGTACGCAAAAGGCGGCGCAATCTCTTCAATCGTGCCAATGGTTTCTCACGTAGACCACACTGAGCATGATGTTGATGTAATTGTTACTGAGCAAGGTATCGCTGACTTACGTGGTCTTGCACCAAAAGAACGTGTACCTTTAATTATCGAAAACTGTGCACACCCAGATTACAAAGAGCAATTATGGGATTACTATAACCGTGCTGTTGAAGCAACAGGGAACCAACAAACACCTCATATTTTAGAGGAAGCTCTTTCTTGGCATGTAAATCTTGCTAAAAACAAAACAATGAAAAAAGAAGTTTCAAAAGCTTAATTAATTTAGGAACGCCTTATAGGTCAAAAACTTATAAGGCGTTCTTTTTTGTTGAAAATGGTATAATACGATTAATATTCATTCTCACTAAATACATAATTCCCCATAGGAGGAGCTATGAAGAAGTTTATCTATCTGATTATATTCTTTTCATTTTTTGACCTATTTACCCAGCTTCCAATCATGAGTACATATGCTGAATCGTTAGGAGCGTCAGCCTTTTTAACTGGCCTAGCTGTTGGTACATATTCCCTCTCCAATACATTTGGTAATATTATTTCTGGCTTTTCAACAGATCGTAAGGGACCCTTCTCTATTTTAATTCTAGGTCTTTTAACAACAGGGATTTCTTTATTATTTTATAATTTAGTAGATGAGCCTATCGTTCTATTAATAGTTCGTTTTATACATGGATTAGTTGCTGGCCTTATCGTCCCTGCTGCTTTCACATTTTTAGCTAATGCAACTGAGCAAGAAAAAAGAGGTAAAGGTAGTGCTATTTCTGGAGCATTTGTTGGTATTGCTGCCATAATAGGCCCAGCATTTAGTGGCATTTTAGCAAGTCATACTAGCGTACCATTTGTTTTTAATATAACAGCAGGCTTTATGATTTTGCTTGCTATACTAGCCTTCTTTTTACTAAAATCAAATCAAGTTAAAAAAGAAAAGTCTAAACCAAGTACATATATTCCTATACGTTTATTTTTTAATAATACAGGGACATTAAAAGCATTCTCCGGAGCATTCTTTTTAATGTTTTCCCAAGGGGTTATTGCCTATCTACTCCCTCTAAAAGTGCAGTCTTTGGGCTTTGATTCCCGATTAAGTGGGACCTTAATGAGTACATTTGGAATTATTGCAGTACTGGTATTTATTTTGCCAACTAACCGTATTTTCGATAAAATTGCTCCAATTAAAACATTGTCGTTTGGTATAGGTTTAATGGGGTTAAGCCAATTATTAATTGGTCTAGCTGATACAGGCACGTTACTTTATATTGCGATGGCCTGCTATGGCATAGGCTTCGGCTTCTTATTCCCATCAGTAAATTCGCTTCTAATCGACTCTACTACTACTGAAATTCGTGGAAAAGCGTATGGTTATTTTTATGCCTTTTTCTCACTTGGGGTTGTCCTAGGTTCATCATTGCTTGGCTGGCTTTCACTAGGTATCGTCAGCGGCTTTGTATTTACCGGAATTGTATTATTCATATTTGGTAGTATTATTCTAATACCGCACAAAAAACCTTCTCACGCAAAATGAGAAGGTTTTTTTATTATTTCTCTTTTTCTTGAATTTCTCCATTGTAGTAATGGACCCCTGTATGTCCTCCACCTTCAGCAACCATTTCATTTGAAGCTATTTTCGTTGGAGATGTTCCAGCTTCTGTCGCTACTTCAGTAGTTATCCGTTCTGTAATTCTTTTGTCCATCTCCATATTCGGAGTACTACGATAAGAATCTAATTTAGATATTGCATTGTTAAACATACTTAATGCTTTATCACGGTTTTCTTTTTTACTCAAATAAGATGCTGCTAATCCAGCTAACCCTGCAATCACAACACCTGTTCCCTTACGTTTTGCCATTATAAATCCCTCCCAAAAATATAGAAACCGGCTATGTATTATAGCTTTTCCCTATTCTTAGAGGACTAAACATTATTTTTTTGCATGATACAGCATATCGATATGAGGTAAACTATCATATATATAAGGTTCTGACACTTGTGTGAATCCAAAAGCTCCGTAAAACTCTTTTAAATATTCCTGCGCCTAAATAAAAACATCTGAGCCTGTCCATTCCTTCTCAATAGTATCTAAAGCTATTTTTATCATATCTTTTCCAAGCCCAGTTCCTCGAATTTCCGGACTCGTTATAACACGTCCAATAGAAGCCATGTCAAATTTCTCACCAGGCGGTAACAAACGTGAATACGCGAATATTTTCCCATTTTTAACATATGATAAATGTATAGAGTTTTGATCATGATTATCTAAGTCTTCATAGCAAGTTTGTTGTTCCACAATAAAAACATTTACTCGTAACTGAATAATCTTATACAGTTCTTCTGTCGTTAATTCATCGTACGTCTGTATTGTCCAAGACATTTCTTATCACTCCCCTACTAATATTATTGCACAATTCTTAATTTTTTTCGTAAATCATTATAGTTTTGTAACAATTTATGATTATCAAGAACAACATAAGGGAATTAATGAATTAATACTATTATTAGGAGAGTGGTTGTATGAAAGATTTAGACTTAATATATGATTGGGTAGATATGGCCTCATTACTAGGTGGAGCAGGCTTCCTAACGGTACTAATTTATAGCGTAATTCAACTATGAGGAGCATCGTAAATAGTTTATAGAAAATAAAAAGGCAATCCGCTTTCAGTAAGCGATTGCCTTTATTTTTATTGTTTTACATCATCATATGCATTAGATTTTTCAAACGCTGCAACTACATACGAGCAAACAGCTTGCATTTTATAGGCATGTTCACGTGCATAAGTAGCGGCATAATCTAACAATTTTTTGGCTATTCCTTGACCACGGAGTTTGTCTGAAACATATGTGTGATCCATCACCATTACTTGACCATTTTGCTGCCATGTAATTTCTGCTAATTTTTCCCCTTCTTGCTCATAGACAAAGGCAAGTTTATTTGCCGCTATTTGCTGTAATTGGAATTCCATTTCCCACCACTCCTTTTTTTCATAGTACCATAGCCTTTTACATTTTTACAAAGATAGCTGATGGAATTCACACCTATTTTTTGAAAGACCTTGTTGTATAGTAAAATAAAAGACTCTGCTTGCTTTCAGCAGATTCCCTAACATTTAAAGCAACAATTCCTTTTGCCCCATGCCTAATTAAACCAAGATGAAATTGTATCCTTTAAATTGGCAAAGAAATTTTTCACACTCGTCCAGAAACCTTTATCTTCCATAAGCGAGCCGAACTTTTCTTGTATTGTATTGCTAATATCATCTAATTGTTCAGACCATTTACTAAAATCAATGTCTAGTTTACTAATTTTGTCCATCAAATCCACTAGCAATTGACGGTCCTTTTCACTTAAATTAATTTCAAGTTTATTTAACTGCTCTTGTACAATCTTTTCAACATCTTCTCGAGTTGCTGGTTTTAATTCTGCAATTTGCTTTTTGATTTCTGTTAGTAATTCTGCAGTCTTTGCATCATCCACTCCTGCTGATTGCGCAATTGTAGTTGCTACTGATAGTTCTTCATTTGCAACATCTGTACGATCAATATCAAGTTTTTCGCCTGTCGTTACCTCGTAAGCTTTATAAATTCCCACAAGTGCGGAATGACCTGTTACCGCCTTTGGAGCAGCCACCTGTACAGAAGCATCTTCAATCCCTGCTGTTAGCATTGCGTTTGCATACATTTCAGACGTTACTTGTGTAATATTTGATGGTGTAACAATCTCAATAACTAAACCTTCTCCTGCATTTTTACGTGTAATTTTGGCAGAAGAATACATGCGGGAGCTTGAATTACTATCTTTGATGTATTTTACTAAGTCTTCACCTGACACTGTAATTTCTTCAATTTCAGGTTCTTCGTTTACTTTTAAAGATTTTTTTACTGACTCCTTTTCATCCTCTGATAAGTTTGCACCATATACAACGATCGGTACGCCTAGCTTTTCATCAATCGCTTTAGCTTGCGTGTTATCGGCTGCAAAACCTTGTGCTGGTGCCATCACGCCAAATACTAACATTGTCGCGGTTAGTATTTTCATCCATGTTTTTTTCAAAATTGTGTGACCCCTTTCGCTAGAAAACCCTGTATAATGTATGCCATCATACAATAATTAGTACGAAAAAAAGACGAGAAGGTTTCAAAGGTGTCTCTCGTCATTTGCTTTCACTTCATCTAGCAGTTATTCACCATATCTTAGATAAATGAATGTACCCTGCACTAAATTTCCTCTGTCCAACCATTTTGCTGTTTCACCTTACCAGCTTTCAAAAGTGTACCTAATGCACGTTTAAATGCAGCTTTACTCATATTAAACATTTCTTGAATTTCTTCTGGTGAGGATTTATCTCCAAATGGCATCTTGCCCCCAACCTCTTGTAGATAATTTAAAATTCGTTGTGCATCGCCTGAAATACGCTCATGTTTACGTGGTAAAAGAGAACCATTCATGGAGCCATCTTCTTTAACATCAATAATACGCACTACTACGTCTTGTCCAATTCGTGGCTCTGCATTACGCTCAGATTCATGTACAAAAATACGGTAAGGAATTTCTACACCTAGCAAAAATGAGCCAACAGGTAGCAAGCGATAAGGACGTGCATTAATGTTTTTATTGTGCATTTCTTCAAAGGCACCCTCGTATAATTCTGAAATTTTTTCTTCAGTTGCTAAACGTCCAAATAAATCACCATTGCGATCTGTACGTAATGTCATAAATAGATGGTCGCCTGGTACGGGCCAAAGCTCGTTTAATGCAGGTAAATCTTCGGCTTTTACAAGCACCTCACGTGAAGTACCGATATCTACAAAAGCCCCTTCACGCTCTGCTACTCTTAGGACACGAGCCCAACCATATTCACCCTGTACGATAGCCGGGATAGCTGTGGTAGCAGCTAAATCGCCTCGACGATCTGCAAATAAAAACACTTCAAGGCGATCACCTATTGCAAGCGGCTCTGTCACCTCTGAAGCATTTAAAGGCAGTTCGTTAACGCCATTTGTTAAGATCCATTTTGATGCTTGTTGCTCTAATACAGTTAACGTAACAACTTCACCTGATTTTAATTCGTTCATATTGTCTCCCTTTCCTCCACACCATCATTTTCGCAAAAAAACTTTTAAATGTTGTGTTGTGTCCTAGAGGTCTCTAATTTTTTTGCAATGTCTGGATTCTCTTCCATTACCTGTACAAGATCCGCAATTCGGTCGATTGAATTCCAACTTAAATGATGTTCAATTCCCTCTACATCATTGTAAATACGCTCTTCATCTACACCAATGATTCGCAAAAATTGCTCTAGAAGCTCATGGCGCTGCACAAGACGTTTACCAAGCTTTTCTCCCCTTGGCGTCAATGTAAGACCACGGTATTTTTCATAAACTAAATAACCATCTTTATCTAATTTTTGAACCATTTTTGTAACAGAAGAAGGAAGAACAGATAATGCTTCAGCAATGTCAGACACACGAGCATATCCTTTATTAGCTATTAATAAGTATATTTGTTCGATATGGTCCTCCATACTAGGTGTTGGCATATCTTATTCCCTCTCTTTCCTTTTCTTACTTTCTAGTTTACTACAAGCTTGCCTTAAAAGTTAACTGAAAATACATATGCCAGAAAAACACTACATGTACAACATAAATTACGTCTTGGCCTAACTACCGCTGTACTTCGCTTTCGCGCAGATAAAAAGAGCCTACTTCATATAGAAGTGGGCTCCACTTTATGTCGAGGATACTTATTGACCACATGTAATGCATGAATAATCTCTTTGTTAATTCGTTCAATATTTTCAGGAGTATTCATCACTTTAAATGCTTCATCTCGGGCTTCCATAGATGTAACATACTTACTAGGCAATGCATTTAGTGTAAGTGCCACTGTGTCAAGTTCACAGATTTCACATTTACAAAATGTTTGATATTCCGGTCCTCGTAATAGAAAGCTTACTAACCCACGCACAATTTCCTCTGTAATATTTACTAAAATAGGATCTGACATACCCAAACTTTCGCCTCATTTATATTTAATTGTTACATTGTTCCTGAATCCATAATAGCGTTAACTGTGCTTTTTTTCAAGAATCGCTAGTAGCATCTATACTAATAAAAACCAATAGTTGCTCAGTAAGATGAATTTCCTATATATTGTTACCGATTTAAATCTTATTTACTAATTCTTAGACTTAATTAATCGTAATGAGTTAAAAACAACTAATAATGTTGCACCCATATCTGCAAAGATTGCAATCCATAAAGTTAGCCACCCTGGAATAACGAGTAACAGAGCTATTACTTTTAAGGCTAGGGCAAATATAATGTTCTCTTTAATAATGCGTAATGTTTTTCTGCTCAAGCCGATTGTATAAGGAAGCTTCGTTAAATCATCACCCATTAATGCGATATCAGCAGTTTCGAGTGCCGCGTCTGTGCCAGCACCACCCATAGCAATACCAACGTTTGCTGAGGCAAGTGCTGGGGCATCATTGACACCATCTCCTACCATGGCCACTGCACCAAATTGTGCACGCAAATCTTTAATGGCCATTAATTTTTCGGCTGGTAATAAACTTGCACGCACATCTGTCATTTTTAAAGAAGCCGCAATTGCTTGAGCTGTTGGTTCCGCATCTCCTGTCAGCATAACTGTATGCTTTACTTTTAAGTAGCTTAATCTATTCAAAACATCTTTACTTTCATGACGTAATTGATCTGCAATTCCAATCAATCCAATAAAGTGATCATTACTAACAGCTGCTACAACTGTTTTACCCTGTTTTTGGAGTTCTTTAACCTGTTCTTTTATGATTTCATCAATAGTAGTTAATGTAGCAATCCATTTTAAACTTCCGACATAGACTTTTTGACCATCGACTGTTGCATAAGCACCCTTACCTGTTACTGATTGAAAGTCTGACGGTACAAGCTCAGGTAAATTTTTATCATGTAACGCCTCTAAAATAGCTTTAGCTAATGGATGCTGTGATTGTTTTTCAACTGCTGCTACTAGCTGTAAGACATATTCCTCAGACATCTCTTTTGCTGTAAAAATATTCGTTACAGCAGGTTGACCTTTTGTCAGTGTACCTGTCTTATCAAAAGCAATTGCTTCTATATGACCCAACTGCTCTAAATGAATACCACCTTTAATAAGGACACCTTGTCGAGCGGCATTTCCTATGGCTGTAACAATAGCTACTGGCGTTGAAACAACTAGTGCACAAGGACAACCTACAACAAGAACCGCTAACCCTTGGTAAATCCAATGTTGCCAATCACCAACAAATAATGGTGGAATAACAGCTACAAGTAAAGCAACAATCATTATTGCAGGTGTGTAGTATTTAGCAAAACGATCCACGAACTGCTGTGAGGGTGCTTTTTCTGCCTGTGCTTCTTCAACGAGATGAATGATTTTTGCAATTGTTGTATCCTCTACTCGCTTTGTTACACGTACCTCTAAGGCACCTTCTTCATTTAAAGTTCCTGCGAACACTTCATCATCGACTGTTTTATTAACTGGAATAGATTCACCTGTAATCGCTGCCTGATTTACAGCTGACAATCCACTAACTACAATTCCGTCCATAGCAATCTTTTGACCAGGTTTAACAATTAAAATATCGCCAATTTCGATTTCCTCCGTTGGTAGCTCCATCTCATGGAAATGCTCCCCATGTGCTCTCCTTATTGTAGCGGTTGATGGGGCTATATCCATCAACTGACGAATCGATTGACGGGCTTTATCCATTGAATATGCTTCAAGCGCCTCACTTACAGCAAATAAAAAAACTACAACAGCTGCTTCTTCCCATTCTCCTATAATGGCTGCACCTATTACTGCAATAGTCATCAGTGTTTTCATGTCAAATTCAAAGCGGGCCAGATTACGGAAGCCTGTTTTGAAAATCCCCATTCCCCCAACTAGAATGGCGATAATAAACATCCCAATAGCTAGTGGATCTGTTTCACTACGCAAAGCTCCTATCATGTAGCCGAGCACTACAAATAACAGGGAAATTCCAGCTAATATATTTTCCATCTTTCGATAAAAAGGGATTGATTTTTCAAGTGATTTTGCTGTTGATTGGGAAACTTTTATACCATCAAAAGCGCCTGCTTTCTCAATCTCATCAATGCCGATATTTCCAGTAATTGTTATTTTAGAAGCACCAAAATTGACTTGTGCATCCTGTACCTTTGGAATAGCCTTCACATTTTTTTCGAACTTTGCTGCACAGCTGGCACAGGACAAGTTTTGCAGTCTATATTCTTGTTTAGATGGTGTCGCTGCCATTCTCAATCCCCTCTTCCGTATGTTCATAGGCAACCGTTACTATTTGATACACGTGCTCATCTGCTAAAGAGTAATACATTTGCTTACCTTTACGCTGTGACTTCGCTAATTTATTATCTTTTAAATATCGTAAATGATGCGATGCCGTTGCTACTGACGAGCCAATAATGGAGGCAACATCACAAACACATAATTCTTCTTCAACCGTTAAGGCATAAGCAATTTTCAATCTTGTTTCATCAGATAACGCCTTTAAAAATTTTGCTACACCTGATAAATCCGGCATTTGCTGTTGTATTTTTGTGACCGCTTCTTCATGAACTTGAGTTATCTCACATACTTCCTTCGGCATTTCCTCACCTCATTCAAATGTTTGTTTGATTGTTTTCACTATAGCATAATATTCCATCATATTCAAACTAACATTTGAATGTATATGATTTATATCATGAAAACTAAAATAAATATAAAAAAATCAGCGCACATAATTGTACGCTGATTTTTGTTTATCGTGCTTTTAATAGTAAAGTTTTACCCTTAATATCCTCTTTTCTCACAAATGTTTGATGGTAATCTCCATTCGCCCAATCCATTACTTGATCTTGGTACCAATCGGATTTCACATGTCCGCTTTGCCCCGGTCCAACGATATGATAGGCTGAGCTTAAATCACCAACATCTACAACAAAGCGCCACGATGCCCCATGATCTACATTCCCAGCTGAATCATTATCAGCTGCCTGAACAGTAACCTTGGAGCCACCAATAGGAACCTTTTTAGCATTAAAATATGCAGCAAGGATTGGTGAAGCATTCCCTAATGTATGGTCAAAGGTAAGCTGATGGAAGTCTCCCCATCGCCACTTCGATACATTTTTCCCAAATTGACCTTCTATTTGTGAGATAGTAAGTTCTAGTGCTTTGTAAACTGTTACATCAACGCCACCTTGCTCCTCAATCCATATACTCTTGCCACCTGCATATGCTGTACGTAATAGTTGATCTGTAATATTAAACTTCCCAGACATTAAATTATACATATCTTCTGGCATCTGATCTTTGAATAACACTTCCTGTAACTTTAACATTAAAGTATGGAACACTAATGGTGCACCTGAATCTTTTGTATCCACCAGATCCCAATCCTCTAACAATTTAATAACATCTGCATACTTTCCATCTTGATCTTGTACTTTTATGGAAGTTAATAAATCCGGCAAAAACTCACGAGCATACAGATTATACTGATCCATTTGTAAATTCATCATGTCTTCTACTGTTAATGAATCATTTGCTTCTAATACTTCTTTAATACGTTCAAAGCGATAAGGCTGTGCCCAGAAATCCGTTATATGATAAGAATATTCTTCACCAACGACTTCATTATTTGCCGTTGCAATAAAGCCTTCTTCTGGATTGACTACAGTCGGTAACTCATCCCACGGGATAAAGCCCTCCCAGCCGTAGTCACTGGAATCACCTGGTACGGGTAAAAGCCCATCCCCTTGCTTACGAATCGGTATTTGACCATTGGCTTTATAAGCAATCGTGCCATCCTTTGAGGCAAAGACAAAGTTTTGTGCCGGTGCTTTAAAATCTTCTAACGCTTTTTCAAAGTCATTCCATGATTTTGCCTTATTAAAGCCTAATACTGCTCTTAACTCTGCTGTCGACTGAAGGGCAGTCCACTGCATCGAAAATTGTGCTGTTGGCTCCGTATCCTTAAATGCTAAATCTGTCATGATAGGGCCATGTCGTGTGACAACGACATCAAAGTCTACCGTTTCTTTGTCCTTTACCTTGATGGACTCATCACGCACCTCCGCTTGCTCCCACTTGCCATCATAGCGGAATTGCGTTGGATTATCCGGATTCGGTATTTCAATATATAAATCCTGTACATCTGGACCAACATTGGTAACTCCCCATGCAATTTCATCGTTGTGTCCTAAAATAATACCCGGAATACCTGCGAAAATTACACCACTTACGTTTTGCTCAGGCGATTGTAAGTGCATTTGATACCAAATAGATGGTGTGCTTAATCCTAAATGTGGATCATCTGCTAAAATCGGCGTACCATTTTTTGTTTTACTACCTGAAACAACCCAGTTATTACTGCCGTTAAATTCATTTGGTAACAGATCTGCATTAAATTGCCCTTCCACTGCTACGGGATTTTCCTTATTTGCTTTAATAATAGAGGAAGCGTTTTCAGGATATGTTATAAATAATTCTTTAGCCTTTTCTTCGCCAAAGCTTTGTAATGCCCAATGACGGAACGCAAGCATATTCCAATTGCCACCCAAATCATAAGCCATATATTTTCCAATTGTTAAAGAGTCTATAACTGACCATTCCTCTGGTTCATAGCCTAGTAATGCAAACTCATAGCTTAAAGTATTATTTTCCTTTGATTCTGTAATAAAAGCATTAACACCTTCTGCAAACCACTCAAGTACCTGCCTACTTTCTGAATCATAGGCAGCTAATGATTTTTCAGCTGCATCTCGTAAACTAAATGTTCGAAAATGCTTATCGGTATTAATAGTTGCCTCACCAATTATTTCCGACAAACGGCCACTAGCCTGTCTACGTGCTAAATCCATTTGGAACAGTCGATCTTGCGCTTGTACATAGCCCTGTGCGCGATACAAGTCTGCATCCGTTTGAGCAAAAATATGAGGGACCCCCTTGTCATCCCTTGTGACGGCTACATCCTGATCCAATACGTTTACCGCAAGTTCCCCATCAATGACTGGTTTCGATTTATTCATAAACCACGTAAACCCGATATATACCACAATCGCGACTACCGCTAAAAGCCCAGTGATAGCTAATAGCCACTTTTTCCACGTAAACCCCCTCACATAACAACCCCCTTTCTTGCAATATATTCTGGCTTACGTTTACCAAATCCTCTTAAAAGTAAAATATTTAGCGGAACTCAGTCTTTTATGCTATAAAAAAACCTGAAAACATTATAAGAAGCTTGAAACATACCATATTACTGAGGAATATAAAAAAATCGTATTTCCTATATCAGAAAATACGATTTTTTAAGAAACTAAATATTAAGCTGCAATTCGATTGGACAATGATCACTTCCCATAATATGCGGATGAATACTTGCCACATCAATTTGTTCCTTTAATCTTTCAGAAACAATAAAATAATCAATACGCCATCCAATATTACGTTCACGTACTTTATTCATATAAGACCACCATGTATAATGATCTGTTGTATCTGGATTCATGTGGCGGAAGGAATCTACAAAACCACTTGACAATAGCTCTGTCATTTTTGCACGTTCTTCATATGTAAAACCTGAATTACCAATATTCGACTTTGCATTTTTTAGATCAATATCCATATGCGCGACATTTAAATCACCACAATATACAATAGGTTTCTTAGTATCTAGCTCTTTTAAGTAAAGCGCTAAGCGATCCTCCCACTCTAAGCGAAGAGATAGTCTAGCTAAATCACGCTGCGAATTTGGTGTGTAGACATTTACTAAGTAAAAGTCTTCATACTCTAACGTTATAATTCTCCCCTCTTCCTGCGATTCGTCCTCACCAACACCATAACGAACTGAAAGTGGAGTATGTTTTGTAAAAACAGCTGTACCTGAATAGCCCTTTTTTTGTGCGTAATTCCAATATTGCTCATAGCCCTCTAGGGAAAGCTCTACTTGTTCAGCCTGACACTTTGTTTCTTGAATACAGAAAAAATCAGCATCTACCTTATCGAAAAAATCTAAGAAACCTTTGCCCAAACAGGCTCGGATTCCATTGACGTTCCATGATATGAATTTCACTTTCTATTCACTCCTTAAAAAACGCCCTTCGCCAATAGCGAAGAGCGTAGTATCTTATAAGTCATCACCAACGATTTTTACTTCCGTCTCTAGATCAATACCAAACTTTTCTTTCACCACTCGTTGTACCATTTGAATTGTTGCAATATAGTCAGAAGCCGTTGCATTTCCTTTATTGACAATAAAGCCTGCATGCTTTGTTGATACCTCTGCACCACCTACGCCTTTTCCTTGTAAGCCGCTATCTTGAATTAGCTTGCCTGCAAAGTGACCTGGTGGGCGCTTAAAAACACTCCCAGCAGATGGGTATTCTAACGGCTGTTTAGATTCTCGCTGAAGCGTTAAATCAGCAATTTTAGCATCAATTTCTTCCTGCACACCTTTAGCTAACTGAAAGTCAGATGATAGAACATAGTAACCTTTTTTGGCAATAATACTTTGACGATAACCGAGTTTAAGCTCTTCTTTAGATAAAATTAAAATGTCGCCCTCTTTTGTTAATACTTTGGACGAAATAATAATATCCTTTATTTCGCCACCGTATGCGCCTGCGTTCATTGCCATAGCTCCACCAATTGAGCCAGGAATACCACATGCGAATTCAAAGCCCGTTAAAGATGCCGCTGCCGAAAGCTTTGATACATCCTTTATAAGCGCACCGCTTTGGGCGTTAACATGGTCGCCATTAATATGAATTTCATCTAAATGTGAAAATGTTACAACAATCCCTCGATGACCGCCATCACGAACGACCATATTGGATCCATTACCTAACATTAATAATGGTATATTATTCATGTGAGCATAGCGAATAACGGCTACTGCTTCGTTCTCTGTTTCAGGGAGAACAAAAACATCCGCTCTACCACCTAATTTTGTCATTGTATAATACTGTAATGATTCATCTAATTTAATGTTGGCTGGATTAATGCTCTGTGCTAAATCCGTAGCCCATTGTTCTTTTGTCATGAGAGCTAATTCCTTTCTAACGTCCTTCTTACTCTACACTAGTATGGATTTAGAACCCCAATTTGACAAGTAAAATGAAGGGTATTTTTATCTCACTTTGTCGGGTAACGAAACACCCTATGCTGAAACGATGAATATTATAAAAAAAATTCATCGTCATCCCAAGTTTACGCATATGCCTGATGTTCATCTACAGACCACACACTTTATAGCCAGTTAGTTGCCCATGATTCAATATTGCGTATAGCTCCTTCTAACGCCCGCCCCTTATCCGTTAAAGAATATTCGACACGCACCGGTACCTCCGAATACACTTTTCTTTCAACAAGTCCTTCTTTTTCTAGCTCTTTTAAACGTTCCGATAATAAACGTCCACTTACAGGTAATGCAGATTCAATTTCATTAAAGCGCTGTGGTCCATCTAATAATTGATATAAAATTAGCCCCGTCCAGCGCTTTCCTATTAAATCCATTGCTTTAGCTAAACGAGGACATAAAGTTGTCTCACTCATTTTTTTCACCTCTTATATACTCTATTGTAACGATTATTTTAAGAAAAGTAAATTTGAAGTAACTTATTTACCTATTGTAATTTGTTTATTAATATATATTTAATTACTAAAAGTAACTTTTTGTTTAAGATTTTATCAATTATGGCACCTGTGTACACACAAGGCTAATTATGACATAAAAATTGACCATGGCGTCCAATGGGAAGGTAGTCATGGTGATCAATATGATACGGTATATAACAACTTCTTACTATATAATGCGCTTGGTTTAAATATTATGACTGTTTTTTATGCCAGTATGTGTATAGTCTGGGCAATAAGAATAGTTACATTTAGTTTAATATTCAAATTAATAGATGACCGTTTTTATAATAATTTTAATTATTCACAAATTGAACTTTTATTAGTGTCATATTTTCTAATTTTTACTAAAGATCCATTGAATCAGTAAATTATTTACTCTATCATTCGTTGTAAGATACTGTTTTTAGGGGGACTTTCCAATGAAAAAGTATGCAGTTGATTTTAGTCACTCAACTATCGGCTTTTCTGTACGACATATGATGCTATCAAAAATACACGGGACATTTGAATCGTATAAGGCAGAAATAGCTGTGTCCGATATTGAGCAATTGGAGGATGCAAACATTTTATTCACGATTGCAGTTGCCAGTGTTTCCACCAAAAACCTTGATCGTGATGTTCATCTTGTATCTCCTGATTTTTTCGATGCTGACATCTATCCAAAAATTATATTTACATCTACATATATTGAAAAACTAGAAAAGCAGAAGTTTGCTATTCACGGTGATTTAACAATTAAAAAAATAACAAAGCCTATTGTATTTACAACAGTATATACGGGAAATGGTGTAAATCCATGGGCTCAAGAAGTATATGGATTCCAAGCAAAAGCAAAGATAGACCGCCGAGATTTTAATTTAGTGTATAACACAATTCTTGAAACTGGCGGGGTACTAATTAGTGATGAAATTGATGTTGTAGTGGATCTTGAAATAAATCCTTTATAATGACTCCTAGTTCGATTAATCTTGGTTTACAAACATTTCAAGGAATACGGCATCATACATTAGAACAACACAAAAAGGAGAGTAGCGAATAATCGCTCTCTCCTTTGCTTCAATCATTATTTATTATGCATTTACAGTTTGTAAAGATTGAGCTACTTTTTTAACAGCTTCTAGGCCATTCGCAATAATTTCTTGCGCTTTATCTTGTGAAGCATTATGACCTTCAATGATAACTTCTTCGATAATTTCCATACCGAATACGCCACCAACAACATTTTTGATGTAGTTAACTGACATTTCCATTGGCTGTGCTTCCGGTGCTGAATAGTATCCACCACGAGCATTTAAAATAACCGCTTTTTTGTCAGTCATTAAGCTTACTAATTGACCGTTTTCATCATATTTGAATGTGAAGCCAGCTTGGTATACGTAGTCAATGAAAGTTTGTAATGTCGCAGGAATTGTTAAGTTCCAAAGCGGGAAAGCAAATACGACTACGTCAGCTGCAGTTAAAGCATCCATAGCTTTTTGTTTAGCAGCTAAAAGGCGAGATTCGATGTCAGTTAATTCTTCACCGTTTTGCACTTTGCCAAATGCGTTGAAAAGATCTTGACCGAAGTAAGGCATGTCTTCTGCGAACACATCATAAGTCGTCACATTTACACCTTGTACATTTTCCATAAATGTGTCATACATTTTTGTTGAAATACCGTCAGGACGGTTGTTAGCTTTTACTACTAATACGTTCATTATATAAATTCTCCCTTAAAATCAATAGTCTAATATCTCGAATTCAAGATATATGAATATATTAAAAAATTTTCAGTCAAAAGTCAACGTTAGTAGATTCAGACTTTTGACTGAAATATTAAAACGTTTATATATTTAACTTTCAGAAGCTTCTTTGACGCACATTTTCTACAGAATTAAAATTTACAGCTATCATCTGTACAAACACCAGCATCCCCAGAGCCTGCCATCCTCAATCCCGGTTGTAACCCTTCTTCCTCCGCGACTTTCCGTAAAGTTTCTTCAAATACTTCTTGAGGTTGCGCTCCAGATATTCCATACTTGCGGTTTAAAACGAAGAAAGGTACACCTCGTACGCCCAATTGGAGTCCTTCTTGTATATCAGTCTCTACTTCTGACTTAAAATCATCACTAGAAAGTACCTTTGCCACTTCTTCACGACTCAAACCTACTTGCTCAGCAATTTCGATTAAAACATCGTCCTGGCCAATACGCTTTGCCTCGATAAAATAGCTGTGTAATAATGCTTCAACAAGCACTGTAGCATCCCCTTGCTCTTCTGCCCATTTTACAAGACGATGCGCTTTTAATGTGTTTTCTTCCATTAGCTTGGCGAAATTATAGTCTAGACCAACTTCTTTCGCGCGAGCAGCAACACCTTGCGTCATTTCCTTTGCTTTATCTAACGACATCCCATACTTTTTCGCCAAAGATTCATACGTAGATACATTTGTATCGTCAGGTGTTGTTGGATCAAGTTGATAGCTTTTATAAACGAGTTCTACCTGTCCCGCAAAACCTGTATCCTGAATTGCCTGCTCTAATTGTTTTTTACCAATATAACAAAATGGACATACATAATCTGACCAGATTTCAATTTTCATAGCTCCACACGCTCCTTTTGATACATTGTAGCGATAGCCCTAACAACAAGGCAATTTTTATGCTTCATTGCATAAATTTTCAAACCAATCCACATACTGAACATAAAAACAATGTGAGGGCTATGTATGACACAATCTCTTTGGCTTGCAACAACTGATTCCGTCTCTTTAACATCTCTGACTGCATCAACAACTTGTGATGTATGTATAATCGGTGGAGGCTTGACAGGACTATATACAGCCTATGTCTTAGCAAAAGCAGGCGTAGATGTTGTATTGCTCGAAGCAAATTCTCATATCAGTCATGGTACGACTGGTCATTCAACAGGAAAATTAACTGCACAGCATAGCTTAGTTTATGCAAATCTTTTAGAAAAACTTTCTTTAGATGAGGCAAAGCTCTATTATCAGCTTAACCAACTTGCTGTAGAAAAAGCTTTACAGTTACTCCCTAAGGAAAGTATTCAACAAGTAGATTCATCGCTTTATTGCCAAACAAAAGAAGGTTATTCCCAATTACTAAAAGAATGGAATGCCTATAAAGTATTAAATATTAAGGCAAAAATCACTTCTGATATCGAGCTGCCTTTTCCAATTACTAAAGCGCTCAGCATGTCCCAACAGGCTCAAATAAATCCTGTAGAGGTTAGTAATTTCCTTGCAAAAGAGGCAGTATCAATGGGGGCAAAAATCTATACAAACACTCGTGTTCAGCAATTAAACATACCACAAAATAACTTACATACCGCAAATGAAATGTCGGTTCAATACAAGAAGCTTATTTTGTGCACACACTATCCCATCGAAGCCTTTAAAGGGCTACAGCTCTTTAAACTTTCTAACAGCCGTTCCTATATGGTTGCCAGCAAATTTTCTGAAACAATGCAAGGACAGTATTTATGCGTAGATTTCCCTTCTCGCTCTATTCGGACGGCAACTATTAATAATGAGCATTATTTAGTGCTAGGTGGAGCTAACCATATTGCAGGTGAAACAGCCAACACGGAGCCCTATTATGAGGCCATTCAAAAGGAAATGAAGGAACATTTCGATCAGGAGCCAATTTATCGATGGTCAGCACAGGATATTGAAACACCAGATATGGTGCCTTATGTCGGTAGGATTACTCAGTCTTTACCTAATGTTCTTATTGCAACTGGCTATCGAAAATGGGGAATCTCCAATTCCTTTGTAGCTGGAGATATACTATCCTCCCTCATTACAGGATCTAGGAGTGAGGATGGTGCGCTTTCTCTCTATTCGCCTGCACGTACAAAATTTGGGGCTCAGTTTATGCAAATGCTTAAGGTAGGTGGCTTCGTAGCTAAAGAATTTGTGACAGGCTATATGAGACATGCAAGTGCACCAACTTGCACACATTTAGGCTGTAAAACAAAATGGAATGAAGCTGATGAAACTTGGGATTGCCCTTGTCATGGCTCCCGCTTCAATGCTAAAGGAGAAGTGCTTGAAGGCCCTGCTGTACACCCGTTAAAGCTGGATTAAAAAAGAGGTTGTCTTTTTTGAAGACAACCTCTTTTACATTATTTCAAAGCGTCAGTTAACACTGGTACGATTTGTTTTTTACGTGATACTACACCTGGTAAAATTACGCGATTATTTACAAGCTCAGCACCAAATCCTTTTGCTGCAGCCTCTGCTACTTGTCCAATTGCAACTGCTGTTGAATCATTGTTTAAAATATCTGTCACAACGAAGAAGAATAAATCTAAGCCATTTTCAGCTACATTTTTGTTTAATAAAATTTCTAATTCCTCTTGGCGACCAAGTACATCATTAATATCAACTGCATTTACTTGAGCAACTACAGACTTATATTCACCGAATTGGAACTCTTTCGCATCTAAAGATAAAAGATCTTCTAAAGATTTATCTGATAAGTCAGCACCTGCTTTAAGCATTGCTAATCCGTATTCAGCAACATCAACACCTGCAATTTTCGCTAACTCCTCACCAGCTTTTACATCTTGCTCTGTGCAAGTTGGAGATTTGAATAATAATGTATCTGAAACAATAGCAGAAAGCATTAATCCAGCAATGTTTGCAGGAACTTCTACACCATTTTCTTTGAAGATTTTGTTTAAAATCGTTGCAGTACATCCTACAGGTTCTGCACGGTAGTATAATGGATCAGCTGTTTGGAAGTTAGCAATACGGTGATGATCGATGACCTCTGTAATTTGTACTTCTTCAATGCCTTCAGCTGATTGTTGGAATTCATTGTGGTCTACAAGAATTACCTTTTCTGCTTCCCCAGCTACTGATGTAATTAATCGAGGCGCTTCAAAGCCGAATTTGTCTAATGCAAACTGGGTTTCATTATTTACTTCACCAAGGCGTACCGCTTCAGCGTCTACCCCAATTTGTTGTTTTAAATATGCATATACAAGCGCAGATGTAATTGTGTCTGTATCTGGGTTTTTATGTCCAAAAACTAAAACTTCACTCATCGAATTTATTCCTCCTAAATGGCACTAACATTTATATTTTATTTTATCATACCTTATGAACTATCGTTATATCAATTTCGCCTTGGCGTAATTGCGTCCGGATTTTGAATTGTGCACGCACAATTCATTCCTTTGAAAATCCGTGACATCCGCCGGAGGCTTTGAGCCAACATGAAGTTGGTCACTCAGTCGTTGCCACAAGACGTGGCGTTCTTAGACTGAGGTCCTCTATTGCAGTAGGTGTTTGGACACCAACTGAAAAAGTAATCAAAATCGCATTCATCTCACCACCTATAGAGGTGGGAGTCTTCTGCTGAATGAAGATAAAGTGTAAGTTTGTTTACAAGGAGGCTTCAATTTGCTGATGAGAAAAAAATATTACATTTTCCAATCTATTTAGTTAACACTAAGAACTTGATATTTATCTATTTTTACCATCCTATTTTTAACATACGATAATAATATTATATAATTCATTAAAAACAATCACTATAAGTAGATATATAGTTGCGTTTTTATATTTAATAAACCATAATTTTATGCTATTATCAGGTAGTCTATAATTTAGGATATACAGGAAATGGGGATTATCTATGACGAAGAATATGGAAAAAAAGTATATTCCTTTAGCAAATTTTTTTGAAGTAGCTTTACAACGAGAAATTACTTTATCCTTTGGCGAACTAGAAAATATTATGGGACAAGCCTTACCAAATGCAGCTTATTTGAATAAAAGCTGGTGGAAAAAAACCAAGCCCCCACTTACACACTATTTGTCTTGGACAAATGCAGGTTATTATGTTATTGACGTTAAACTCGGCACCAGTGTAACTTTCTCACGTACACAAATGAAGACAACAACGAACTCTATTTCAGAAAATGACGAAAATCCATCTGCATACATAATTAGAGCAATTGAAGCATCAGATGCTAGATCATTTATTCATTTGCAAGAAGAGGTTTTTCAGCAAACTGACTTCATGTATAATGTGCAAAATGAATTAGATTTAACAGTTCAACAACTGCGCAAAAATTTAACCTACTGGAAACAACTAAAAAACCGCACTATTTTACTTTGTGTACTAAATGGTATTTTTGCTGGCTATGCTGTTATCCATGGTTACAAGCACTCTAAAGCTAAGCATGTTGCATCAGTTCGCTTAGCTGTGAAAGAAGAGCATCAAAGAAAAGGTATTGGTTCAGAGCTTATGAAGGCAGTTGAAAGCTGGTCTACTCAACGAGGTATCTCACGCTTAGAATTATCCGTTATGGAGCATAATGGTGTTGCTTTAGATTTGTTTAAAAAACTAGGTTTTCAACAAGAAGGTATTCGACAAAACGCTATTAAGTTAAATGATAACTATATTAATGAATACAGCTTAAGTAAAATTCTATAAGCTTCTTTTTCAAGGATGTCTAAAACTTATTTGGGCATCTTTTTTTATGGGCATCTAGCTTTTAGATAAAGACAAATTCCAATGAGTGATTTTCTTCACCAACCATTTGAAAGAGGCACATAAGCTACAAACCTCACGTCTTATAAAATGGGAGTTCTACTGCCCCTTTATCGACAAATAAAAAACGCATAGATCAGTATTATATCTACGCGCGATAATTCTCTAGAAAACTTGCTTTTCTCTTGCAACATCTAGGAATAATAAATTATTTTCTACTTGCTCATACGATTGCTGATACTTCTCATATTGAGTTTTATCCTGACTAACCATTTCCTCAATTAACGCATGTAGAAACGAAAACAAAACTGGAACAATATCTAGTGAAGATTGGTTCTTTAGACCAAGTGCAAATAATGCGCTTGCATATTCACGAATGGGCGACAATGCTGAGCCAGTAATTGCAATTATTTTTACTTTTTTCATCTTTGCAATTTCAACAATTGTTTTTATATCGTTTGTATGTTTGTCACAGGAAAAAACTATTAACGTCGTATGCTCACTCATACTATTAATTTGTTGTACAATATCATCTGAATCTGAACGAAGTTGCTTCACATTTGAACGTAATGTTTTCAGTGTATACGATAGCCAATTTGCAATGGACGCGGCTTGGCGAGTACCTAATATATAAATATTATCCGCTTCATGTATCCACTTTGAGCTTTTTTGAAGCATTTTATCATTAATCAAACGAATAGAATCTTGAATATTCTGAATATCGCGTTGCATTACTTTACTAAAATTAGAATTATTATTCTTACTTGGAGTATATGTAGACTGAAGAGTCGTCCCATTTTGAGACATTAAATAACTTCTAATTTCTTCTTGAAGCTCTACATATCCAGTTAAATCCATCGCATAACAAAAACGAATAACTGTAGACTCACTAACATTAGCCTGTCTCCCAACTTCTGCCGCTCCGTTTCCAATTACAGTTGTGGGGTTATCCATAACAAATTGTGCAACTTTACGCTGTCCCTTCGACAGCCTTACAAATCTTCTTTTTATATCCTCATTAATGCTCATCCCTAACAACCTTTCTTTCAATGAATTTATCACGAATGGAGATTGTTTCTTACTGACTCTAAATTCGATTAAAAATACAGTATCACGATTGCAATTTGAATACAATGACTTTTCTGAAAAATCTTTAATGCATTAACTTACTAATGTGATAGTTCGTAATAAATTGACATAAAATCGTTATATTTTCATTATCCATAGTATCTTTATCAACTTAGTCTTTTAAATTGTGATATTATATTGATTTATAATTTTAACAGATTTATAAGAATATTTGCATAAAAATTTATAAATACTTATTTTTATGTATCCATTAACCATAATCAAATTATCTTCACCATATTTTTTTGCTCTCGCTGTTACTTTCCTGCAAAGCAAATTCTTCAAAGATAAATGAGGCTGGGACAAAACTAGCTGATATTCAAGAAAAAAGGGAAATCGATGTTATTCGATTTCCCTTTTTTCTTGTTTGACCCTATTTCTCGGTTAA